>CAZKAX010000140.1:0-6335 GCA_964550775.1 uncultured Novosphingobium sp.
CGATTCGACTATTAAGCGTGTTTTGGCAGGAAAAGGACGCGCATCAGCGTCCGCTTCCCCCAGCAAACCCGCCATTACCCCAACCCACAAACCCCCATCAAAACCCGCCCGTAAACCCCCGCGTCATCAGACCCGACTGCACAATCGCCTGGATCGCATCGGCATCGTGCCCCGGCACCAGCGTCAGATCAGGCGCGGTTTGGGTCAGGCGGTTGAGGGCGATGGTCTGGCGGAACACCGCGTCGCGGTTGTCGCCGTGGCCGCCGGTGATCATCACATAGCGTGAACGCGGGTGGAGCAGGCGGACGTTGTCGGCCGACGAGGCGGTATCGCCCATGAAGACATATTCGTGGCCATCGCTGCGGCGGACATAGACCATCTGCGATCCCGGCGTGTGCGCCGGCGCGCGGATCAGGACCACGCCGGGTGCGACGGCGTGGAGGCCCTGATAGGTGATCGGGGTAAAGGCAGCGCGCGATCCGGCGGGCCAGACCGTGCATTCCGGCACATTGCTGAACTGCGCATCGTTCAGCACGGCCTTGGGCAGCAGATCGCGCCAGTTCGGGCTTTGCAGCAGCCCGCCGATATGGTCGCAATGTTCGTGGGTGACGATGATCGTGGCGGCCGCACTCAGCGCGCGTTGCAGCCGTTGCCAGGCTGCCGGATCATAGCTGGTGAACCAGCGATCCTGCCGCGCGGTTGCCGCATCATTGGCCGTATCGATGATGATTGCGCGATCGGGATAGACCAGCCGGTAGCTGGCGCGAACCATGGCGAGCTCGCCCCAGTCGCTCCCGCCGATCATCGCGATGCGCGGCACGAGGGAGTGATAGATGCCCTCCACCTGGATCCGCGTCGGCCCGGGGCCGGGCAGCCGCGCGGCCTCATGGCGCAAGGCGGCCAGATCGAGCGGAAACTGGCCACTGGCGGGCGGGCGGTTGTCATAGAACAGCCACCAGACCGCCGCCGCGATGCCCAGCGTCACGATCAGCAATGCACAAAGGAGCAGGCGTTTCATCGGGCGCAGGATAGGTGCTTGAGCAGGGAGCGCAACGTGTCTTTCCCGGTCCACAGCGCCGCCGTCCACCCGCAAATCCGGGCACCTTCGACATTTGCCAGCCTGTCATCGATGAAGAACAGCTCTTGCGGGGCCAGCCCGGTCCGCGCCTCGATCTGCCGGTAGAACGCGGCGTCGGGCTTTGCACAGCCCAGCTCTGCCGCATAGTGCAAGCCGTCAAACCGGCTGCGCAGATCGAGTTCGTCCCACAGGAAGCGGGCGCGCTCATGCTCCTGCACCGCCGAGGCCGCCGCCCCTAACCTTTCGCCGTCGCCATATCCCGCAGCTCGGTCTTCAGCAGCTTGCCGATATGGCTGCGCGGCATTTCGGCAATCGCACGCAGGGCGGAAACGCGCTGGGTCTTGCCGAGGCGGCTGTTGGCCACGTTACGGATATCCTCCAGCGCGTCCTCACCCACGCCGGGTTTCAGCACCACGAAGCCGACCGGGGTTTCGCCCCATTGGTCGCTGGGAATGCCGACCACGGCGGCTTCGACCACCCGCTCGTCCCTGGCCAGTTCGGTTTCCAGATCGATCGGGAAGATGTTGAAGCCGCCCGAGATGATCACGTCCTTGGTCCGCCCGACCAGTTCGACGAAGCCTTCGGCGTCGATCCGGCCAACGTCGCCCATCCGCTGCCAGACCGAGCCGTCGGCCGGATCGGTCCAATAGCCTTCGCGGGTCTTTTCGGGCTGGTTCTTGTAGCCCAGCATCATCACGTTGCTGCGCCCGACCAGTTCGCCCGCGACGCCCGGTGGCACTTCCTGCAGGTTTTCGTCGATCACTTTCAGCCCGTGGCCGGGGGCGGGCTGGCCGACAGTGTGGAGCTTGTCCGGGAATTCGTGCGCCATCAGGATGCAGCTGACCCCGCCTTCGGTCATGCCGTAATATTCGACCAGCCCGCCCGGCATCCGCGCCAGCACTTCGGCCTTGAGCTCCGCCGGGAAGGGGGCGGAGGTGCAGAATTTGAGCTTGAGCGATGACAGGTCGTAATCGTCAAAGCTGGGGAACTGCATCAGGCGGCGGTATTGCACCGGAACCAGCATGGTGTGGGTGATCCGCTCGGCCTGGGCGCGTTCCAGCCACTTTTCGGCGTCGAACTTGCCCATGATCGAGACATAGCCGCCCGAAAACATCGTCGGCAGGAAAGTGACCAGCGTGGTGTTGGAATAGAGCGGGGTGGACAGCAGCGCGCGGCTGGTCAGGCCATAGTTCTGCGATGCCCGGAACGTCACCTGCCGCCAACGCATCCCGTGGCTGTGGACGATCCCCTTGGGAATGCCCGTGGTGCCGGAGCTGTAGATGATGTTGAACGGATCCTTGTCCTCCGGCGTGAACGGCGCGGCTATGGTGCCGGGGGCGGCCATGAAGCGGTCCAGTTCCTCGTCGAGCACGATCTGACCGCTGATCGGCAGCGTGAAATCGCCCAGTTCGGTCAGCTTGGCGCGGTCGATGAACAGGTGGATCGCGCCCGAATCCGCGGCCATGCCGCGCAGCTGATCGGGGCTGGCGCTGGTGGTCAGCGGCGCGGCGCAGCCCCCGGCGCGGATCGCGGCCATATAGACCAGCGCGTAGTTGACCGTGGACAGGCCCAGGATCGCCACCGCCTGCCCGCGTTGCAGCCCGTCTGCCTGCAGCCGCGCGGCGATCCGCTCCACCCGGTCAGCCGTTTCGCGCCAGCTGAGCGTCGTCGTGCCGTCATGGAGCGCGGGCGCATCGCCATTGTGCGCGCCCCAGGCGGAAATCAGCGCAGAGAATGAACCAAACGGCCGGTCAAGCAGGGCAGCGGGATCGCCGGACATCGAATACGGTACCTCTCAGACATTTTTCTTTGCCGCTGACCTTGGCGGATCGGGCGGGGGGCTGTCCAGCCCCGGCGTGCTGCAAGCACTTGCCAAAACGTGAACAGCGGTGTTGCAAAAAACGCAACGAGTGTTCCGACCTTTGCACTGGTAATCTCTACCATATTACTTATGTTGCATATGCGAACTGAGTTCGCCAATGCAACAGGAGAAAAATCATGCGCAGCCAGATCCTTTCGGTCGTGCTGCCGATCATCGCCGCCGCTGGGATCAGCGGCCTGATGTTCACCGCCGCGATCGCCTGAGCGACCGGCGGCCCGGCCCAGGCGGCCAGGGGCAGCACCTCCCACACAGCAAAGGGCCGTTACGCCTAGGCGTAGCGGCCCTTTGTCATTGGCCCCTTCCCCCTTGATGGGGAAGGGGATTTTCTCACTTCCCCGACAGCACCTTGACCAGATCGAACAGGTAATCGCGGCCTGCATAGAGCGATTTCACGCCCATCCGCTCGTTCAGGCCGTGGGCGCCGTTCCCGTCCGGATCGCCATAGATGCCGGGTACGCCATAGGTCGGGATGCCGACCGCGCCGAGGTAGACGCCGTCGGTCGCGCCGGTCGACATGGTCGGGATCACCGGCACGCCGGGGAAATGCTTGGCCACCAGTTGCTCCATCGGCCCGACCAGCGCGGGATCGAGCGGCGGGCTTTTGGCGATCGGCTTGCCTTTGACTTTCTGTTCGATCTTCACCGCCGGGTTGCCGATCGCCTTGGCCAGCATGGCCTGGGTTTCATCGGCGGTGCGGCCGGGGAACATCCGGCAATTGACATTGGCCTTGACCGACTGCGGCAGCGCGTTCAGCGCGTGGCCGCCCTGGACCAGCGTGGCGACGCAAGTGGTGCGCAGCATCGAATGGAGCATCTTGTCCTGGTTGACCACCGCCTCGGCAGCCTTGTCTTCCGGGTTGGCGGCCAGCGCCTGCATCGCCTTGCCGGCAGCATCCGGACGCAGCGCTCCGGCCTTGGTGAAGAAGGCGCGGGTGGTGTCGTTGAATTCCAGCGGGAATTCGAAATCGCGGACCCGGGCCAGGGCATCGGTCATTTCATAGATCGCATTGGCGCGCACCGGCTGGCTGCTATGCCCGCCGGGGTTGGTGGTGGTCAGTTCAAAGTCCTGATAGGCCTTTTCGCCGACCTGAATCGATTGCACCTGCAGCTTGCCCTTGCCGTCAGTGCGCCCGCCGCCGCCTTCGTTGAGCGCGAAGGCCGCGTCGATCAGGTCGCGCTTGTTCTGGGCCAGCCATTCGGCGCCGTTGAACGCGCCGCTGGTTTCCTCGCCGCAGGTCAGCGCCAGTTTGATCGTGCGCTTGGGCTTGTAGCCTTCCCTGGCAAAGCGGATCAGCGTGTCGGTCCAGACGGCGGCCTGGGCCTTGTCGTCCGCCGTACCGCGGGCATAGAAATAGCCGTCTTCCTCGATCAGGGTGAACGGATCGCGCACCCAATCCTCGCGCCGGGCCTCGACCACGTCGATATGGGCCAGCAGCAGCATCGGCTTGAGCTTCTTGTTGGTGCCCGGATAGACCGCGACCAGCCCGCCGTCCTTGGGGTGTTCGCTGGTGAAGAACAGGGTCAGCTGGTCATCCTTGAATCCAGCCACCTTCAGCCGCGCCGCCATCCGCTCCGCCGCCAGCGTGCAGCTGCCGGTGGTGACCGTGGTGTTGGTTTCGACCAGTTCCTTGTAGAGCCCGCGAAACTCCGCCTGATCGGGGCGCAGCGGCGCATCCTGGGCCAGCGCCGGAGCGGACAGCAACGTCGCGCCGAGCAGCGCGGTAACGATCTTGGACATGACAGACTCCCTGTTGGATTGCCGCCAATCAAGCAGGAATTGGTTGTGGAGGAAAGGGCCGATCCGCTGCCGTTCCGCTTTCCCACGGGCATGCTGCGTTCTATAGGGCAGAAATGTCCGAAACACCCGATAACCAACCCAACGCCAACGCCTATGGCGCCGATCAGATCAAGGTCCTCAAGGGGCTCGATGCCGTGCGCAAGCGGCCCGGCATGTACATTGGCGATACCGATGATGGCAGCGGCCTTCACCACATGGTGTTCGAAGTGTCGGACAACGCGATTGACGAGGCTTTGGCCGGGCACTGCGACCTGGTGCTGATCGAGCTCAATCCCGATGGCTCGGTCTCGGTTGAGGACAACGGGCGCGGGATTCCCACCGGGATCCATGCCGAGGAAGGCGTGTCCGCCGCTGAAGTGATCATGACCCAGCTCCACGCGGGCGGGAAGTTCGAGAATACCAGCGACGACAACGCCTACAAGGTGTCAGGCGGCCTCCACGGGGTCGGCGTCTCGGTGGTCAACGCGCTGTCGGAATGGCTGGAACTGACGATCTGGCGCGAGGGCAAGGAACACTGGATGAAGTTCGCCCACGGCGATGCGGTCAGCCCGCTGATCGTGCGCGGCGATGCCCCGCTGGCGACCGAGGGCGGGCGCAAGGGCCAGGTCAAGAACGGCACCCGCGTGACTTTCCTGGCGAGCGAGGAGACGTTCAAGAACGTCACCGTCTATGATTTCGAGAAGCTGGAACACCGCTACCGCGAACTGGCCTTCCTCAATTCCGGCGTGCGGATCCTGCTGCGCGACCTGCGCGGGGAAGAGGTCAAGGAGCATGACCTGTTCTATGAAGGCGGGATTGCCGCTTTCGTCGCCTACCTTGATCGCAACAAGACCGCGCTGCTGCCCGATCCGATCGCGATCAGCAGCGAACGCGACGGGATCGGGATCGACGTGGCGCTGGAATGGAACGATTCGTATTACGAAAACGTCCTGTGCTTCACCAACAACATCCCCCAGCGCGATGGCGGCACGCACCTCGCCGCATTCCGCGCCGCGCTGACCCGCACGCTCAACAACTATGCCGAGAAATCGGGCATGTTGAAGAAGGAAAAGGTCAACCTGACCGGTGAGGACATGCGCGAAGGGCTGACCGCGATCGTTTCGGTCAAGCTGCCCGACCCGAAGTTCTCCAGCCAGACCAAGGACAAGCTGGTCTCCAGCGAAGTGCGCCAGCCGCTGGAAAGCCTGATGGCTGACCGGCTGAGCGACTGGCTGGAGGAAAACCCCGCCAATGCCAAGCAGGTGGTGGGCAAGATCATCGATGCCGCCGCCGCCCGCGAAGCCGCCCGCAAGGCGCGTGAGCTGACCCGGCGCAAGGGCGCGATGGACATCGCCAGCCTGCCCGGCAAACTCGCCGATTGCCAGGAACGCGATCCGAGCCTGTGCGAACTGTTCCTGGTCGAAGGGGATTCGGCCGGTGGCAGCGCCAAGCAGGGCCGTGATCGCAAGATCCAGGCGATCCTGCCGCTCAAGGGCAAGATCCTCAACGTCGAACGCGCCCGGTTTGACCGGATCATTTCATCGAAGGAAGTCGGCACGCTGATCCAGGCGATGGGCACCGGGATCCGCGACGAATTCA
>CAZKAX010000141.1:0-6256 GCA_964550775.1 uncultured Novosphingobium sp.
GCCGCCATCTTTTCCGCAGTCATCGCTGCATCGCGTGTCTTCACCAGCTTTGCATATTGCCCGTCTGT
Organism: uncultured Novosphingobium sp.; assembly: GCA_964550775.1. Classification (GTDB taxonomy): domain Bacteria; phylum Pseudomonadota; class Alphaproteobacteria; order Sphingomonadales; family Sphingomonadaceae; genus Novosphingobium. The sequence goes on from CAZKAX010000141.1 coordinate 69, forward strand.
CAGGACGATCGAATCCGGTTCGGAAAAATGGCCGTGAATATGGGCGATGCAATCCGGCGCAGTTCCGGCAAAAACGGCTCGCATCCTGGTAGCATCGCGCCAGGTCGTCTGTTCGGCCTGGCACGCTTCGGCCAGGAAATTCTCGTAATTGGTCGTGGTAATGATAACCCCGCCAGCCCGCAGCTGGTTGATATGGTCCAGCAAAGCCTTGCCCGCAGCGCTGGTCTGCAACGCCCCGATCGAACCGGCCAGCCATTCCCCTGTCCGGCCATTCGCCTCGATCATCGACCAGACCTGCGTGCCCAACCGGGGATAGAGCTCCGCCCCTTTCGCATCCTTGGCAGGTCCATCCGGCTCTGCAACAAAGGCATCGAGCGTCGCGATAATTGTTTCGCCTGCCGTCCGGTCGATATTCCGGGCGATAAATTGCGCGCCATTGCGCAGCAGCCCCGCCCACGAGCCGGGGTCGGCATAGTCAGCGTCGGTCCAGTCCCCCTTGCAGGCAATGGTCAGCCCGGCACCGGCCAACAGCAGGCAATCCCGGCCCTGCAAGACCAGAATTTGCCTGAGCTCCTTGAACGCGTCTTTCTCAAGGAAATTCATCGAGCCCTCTGCTCCACTGTCTCGGCAGCAGCTTTATCATCCCGGCGGAAACAATGCCGTGCGATTTGTCACACCCCCGCCGCGCCCACATACCGCGCCCGTGGCCGGATCACGGCCCCGCCCAGCGCCTGCTCGATCGCATGCGCCGCCCAGCCGATCGAGCGCCCCACGGCGAACAGCCGCAGCGGGCTGCGCGCGGGGAGGCCGAGTTTTCGGCTGAGGACCAGCAGCGCGAAATCGATGTTGGGGAGCCGTCCGGTCGCTTCGCCCACCGCGTCGCGCAGGCGGGCAAGGCGCGGGCCGGGGGCGGCGTGGCGGAGCAGGGCGACGGCGCGGGGATCGCCGCTGGGGTAAAGCGGGTGGCCGAACCCCGGCAGCGGCTGACCGGCGGCAAGCCAGCGGTCCACTGCCTCGCCCGCGCCAACCCGTTTCGCCTCTGCCGCGAGCGCGGCCAGGGCATTGCCTGCCCCGCCGTGGCGCGGACCCGATAGCGCACCCATTCCCGCCAGCAGGCAGGCGGGCAGCGATGCCCCGGTGCTGGCCGCAACCCGCGCCGCGAAGGTCGACGGGTTCAGTTCATGATCCGCCAGCAAAGCCAGCGCCCGCCGCACCAGATCTGCCTCGGCCGGATCGAGCCCCCACAGCGCCGCCAGCCGCAGATGCACCGGCCCTTCCCCACCCGCGCCCAACGCCGTCACCAGCCGCGCCACGGCCCGCACCGCATCCAGCGCCAGCTTGTCATGCGGGCGGCCAACCGTGGCTTTCATGTCCCCCGCCAGTTCCCCCAGCGCGACAAACGGATCGCCCGGCGGGCCGCTCGCGGGGAACACCGGCGTTTCGGGCAGGTCCCACAACAGGCGGGCCGAATCTTCAAAGGTGGCGTGTTCGCACCACTCTGCCGCGTCATGCCCGCGATAGATCAGGCGGCCCTGCACCACGGTGGACAGGGCGGTTGCGATCACCGGTTCGCCCCAGGCAATCGCGCTGGCCGCAATCGCCGCAGGGCGCCGCCCGCGTCGCCGCTTGGCGATCAGCGCCACCACATCATCCCCGCGGTAGAGGCTGCGGCGCGGATCGAGCGGATCGGCCCGCCGCGTCACCTGCCCGCGGCTGACATAGGCGTAAAGCGTCTGCGCGCGGATGCCGAGCGCGGACAGGGCTTCGGCGCGGGTGAGCCATTCGTTCATGCTTGCGCCCCTTTTCTGCCCTCTCGATCCCCGTCACCCTGAACTTGGTTCAGGGTGACGATTGTGGGGTGGGAAGGTGCGGGGCGTGAAATCTGCACAATCATACATTGATTATATTGATCAAGATTGTTGATTGCAATCACCCGGTCCACCTTCGCTGCAGATGCGAAGGAAGAGGAGATTCGAGCGTGATCCACAACGGGCTTGATGACATTGTTGTTGCCGCCACGGTGCTGTCCGATGTTGATGGTGCAGCCGGGCAACTGGTGATCCGGGGTCACAGCCTGGACGAACTGGCCGGGCGGCAGAGCTTTGAACAGGTGCTGCACCTGCTGTGGCAGGGGTTCTTTGCCGAACTGCCCGATCCCGCAGCGCTGGCGGCACGGCTGGGCGCGGCGCGGGCGGAGGTGTTTGCGGCGACGCAGGCCATGCTGCCGGAACTGACCCGGCGCCCGGTCTATGATGCGATGCGCGCCGGGGCGGCCTTGCTGGGCGATGGCACCACCTTGGACGATGCACTGCGGCTGACCGCTGCCCCGGCAGTGCTGACCCCGGCGATTTTGCGTTTGCAGGCCGGAGAAGCGCCCCTGCCCCCCGATCCGGCGCTGGGCCATGCGGCGGATGTGGTGCGGATGCTGGGGCGCGACGGCGGTGCTTCTGCACTCGACACCTATCTGGTGACGGTCTGCGACCACGGCCTCAACGCATCGACCTTTGCCGCGCGGGTGGTCGCCTCGACCCAGGCGGGGTTGATGTCGAGCGTGCTGGCGGGCCTTGGCGCACTGAAAGGCCCGCTCCATGGCGGCGCGCCGGGGCCGATCATCACCATGCTCGATGAAATCGCGGCAGAAGGTGACGCGCGCCGCTGGCTGGAACGCGCAGTGCATGATGGCGAACGCCTGATGGGCTTTGGCCACCGCATCTACCGCACCCGCGATCCACGCGCCGATGCCTTGAAAGCAGCTGTCGCAAAGCTGCCCAAAAGCGCCGGACGGCTGACCTTTGCCGAAACGGTCGAGCGCGAGGCGCTGGCCGTGCTGGCCGCGCACAAGCCGGGCCGGGTGCTGCAGACCAATGTCGAATTCTACACCGCGCTGCTGCTGGAAGCGGTGGGTTTTCCGGCCGAGGCCTTTACCGCCGTCTTCGCCATGGGCCGGGTCGCAGGCTGGCTCGCCCATGCCCGCGAACAGGCGCTGACCGGGCGGCTGATCCGCCCGCAGTCGGTCTATGTGAGCGAGGAACAGAGGGCGGCGTGAGGGGGGGCTAACCTCCGCTCGGCATCACCCGCTGCAGAAACTCGATCACTGCGCCGTTGAACTCATCGTTCTTGTCGCCCGCCACCATATGTCCGGCGCCGCCGACGTTGAACACTTCCAGCTTGGGAATGCGGCGGTAGAGGTCAGCTACGCCTTCATCGTCGACGATGTCGCTTTTCATGCCGCGCACCAGCAGGGTGGGGACCCGGTCGGTCCAGTCGGCGCGGTCCATGATGTCCAGGATGCCGCGCGGATCGCCGCGCATGTCCTGCATCATCCGCGGATCCCAGTGCCAGTGATAGCGCCCGTCCGCGCCCAGCCGCAGGTTCTTGTGCAGGCCCGACAGGTCTTTGGGCCGGGGCCGCGTGGGGTTATAGGCGGCGATGGCGTCTGCCGCTTCCTCAAGGTTGGCGAAACCCTTGGGATTGGCAGTCATGAAAGCGCGCACTTTGTCCGCGCCGGTAATCGCCATCTTGGGAACGATATCTACCAGCACCAGCGCGGCAAGATCCAGCCCGTGGGTCGCCGCGACCAGCGCGGTGATCCCGCCGAGCGAGGCCCCGACCAGCGCGAGCGGGCGGTTGGCCATGGTTGCGGCAATCGCGGCGAGATCATCGGCGCGCAGTTCGATCGGATAGGAGCCATCGCGCGACCAATCGCTCTCGCCGTGCCCGCGCAGGTCATAATTGATCGCGAAGTACCCGGCCTGCGCCAGTTGCAGCTCTGCCTTGGACCACGAATGCCGCGTCTGCCCACCGCCATGCCCCAGAATCACCGTGGGCGCATGACGCGGCCCGGCAATGTCAGCGGCCAGTGTCAGGCCATCGCCCACGGGAATGCGGATGGTTTCCGGTTGCATCGCCGCAAGGTTGCCGATGCCGGGGCATGGGTCAACGGGTATTTTAACCGTGCGGTTAAAAGGCGCCCTTCCCCCTCAGTAATCGATCAGCTCGAAGTCCTGCTTCTCGCTGCCGCAATCGGGGCAGTACCAGTCATCCGGCAGATCCTCGAACCGGGTGCCGGGGGCGATGCCCTCTTCCGGAATGCCCAGTTCCTCGTCGAAGATCAGCCCGCAGTTGAGGCAGCGGTACTTGCGATAGGGTTGCATGGGTTGTCGCTCCTCAATTCACCGCAAAGCGGATCGGCACGTGTTTGGGCCCGCAGACGAAGTTGGAGATCGTCCGTTCGCACGGTCCGTTCAGTTCGACCGACTTGATGCGCTGGAACAGCTCTTCCCACAAGATCCGCATTTCCATCCGCGCGAGGTGTTGGCCCAGGCAGACATGCACGCCGTAACCGAACGCGATCTGCGGGTTCTGTTCACGGTCGATGCGAAATTCGAACGGGTCGGCCCAGACGTTCTCGTCGCGGTTGCCGGACTGGTAGGACAGCATCAGCCAGTCGTCCTTCCTGATCTGCTGCCCGCCGATCTCGCAATCGGCCACGGCGCTGCGCATGAAGTGCTTGACCGGCACTTCCCAGCGGATCGATTCCTCGACGAAGGCGTTGATCAGGCCCGGGTTGTCCTGCATCTGCTTTAGCAGGTGCGGCCGCTCAGCCAGCGCCCACATTGCGCCGGCGGTGGTGTTGCTGGTGGTATCGTGCCCGGCGGTGGCGGCGATGATGTAATACCCCATCATCTGCCGGTGGTTGAGGTATTCGCCGTCAATCTTCGCATTGGCGATCAGGCTGTTGATCTGCGTAGTGGGATTGGCGCGGAACTTTTCGGTGACCGCCTTGAAATAGTTCTCCAGCTCCATCGTGGTTTCCCACAGGCTCTTGAGCATGTCCTCGGGGCTCAGCTCCGCACGGGCGCGGTTGAGTTCGGGGTCGGCGTTGTTGAACAGTTCCTGCGTCAGCTTGAGCATGAACGGCTCGTCCTCCTGCGGCACGCCCAGCACCTGCATGATCACCCGCAGCGGATAGAGGAACGCCACGTCGCTGGCGAAATCGCATTCCCCGTCAAAGCTGAGCATATGATCGACGAATTCGCGTGCGATGCCGCGGATCGTTTCTTCCAGCGGACGGATCGCCTTGGGCGTGACATGCGGGAACACGATCCCGCGCACGTCCTTGTGCTCCTTGCCGTCAAGCGAGACGAGGCTGCGAATCAGGTTGGGTTCGCCCCCGGTCAGCATCTTGACCCGCGCGGTCGATTCGTGGGTGGTCAGGAAGGTGCTCTTGTCGCCATTGTGGAAGATCTCGGGCTGGCGTTCGATCTCCTTGATGTCGGCGTGGCGGCTGACCACCCAGAACGGCTCCATGTCAGCCAGCTCTGCCTTGTCGAGCGGCTGTTTGGCGCGGATTTCGGCGAAGGCGGTATCGACCACTTCACGCTTCGAATAGCTGTGCGGATCGATGATCGTGCGGGCCAGTTGTTCCGAAATTGCCATGGTCGTTTCCTCTGGGTGTCCGGTCGCGGCGCCGGAGTCGGAGTGTAGGCTAGAAAACAGTTGTTATACGGTCAACAACTAAGTTAAGACATGGACGATGGATCAGCTCGCCAGCCCTACCCCCCGCCGCACCCAGGCCGAACGCCGCGCGGAAAGCGAGGCGCGGCTGCTGGACGCGGCGGCGCAAATCATTGCCGAGGAAGGCTATCTGGCCTGCACGCTCGACCGGGTGGGTCTCCGCGCTGGCTTTTCCCGGGGCCTCGCCAGCCGCAAGTACGGTTCGAAGGACGGCCTGATCGAAGCCGTGATCTGGCGCGTTTCCGCCCATGTCCATGATCAGGTCGATCAGGCCATCGCCGGGGTGGCCGATCCGCTTGACCGGGTGCTGGCGCTGTTCGACCGCTTCGTCGAACTGGTGTTGAGCGACACCACCCTACGCGCCTATTTCGTGCTGTTCAGCGCGATGATCGCCAACCGGCTGGAAACGCGCGAGGTGTTCGATCAGGTCCAGCAACGCTTTGGCGAGCGGATCGAGGCGCTGATTGTTGCCGCGCAAACGGCAGGCCAGGTGCCCGCCACCCTGCCCGCACAACACGCCGCCTTCATGCTCGGCTGCCTGCTCGCCGGGATTTCGATCGAGACCGTGGCGGACGATAGCGCCCAGCCTGCGCCGCACGATCCGGCCGCGCTGCGCCGCGATCTGGGCCTGATGGTGCGGCGGGCGCTGGGGGGTTAGGACGCGAGGTTAG
>CAZKAX010000142.1:0-6220 GCA_964550775.1 uncultured Novosphingobium sp.
TCTTGTTCGCCCCCCTCCACCGGCTTCGCCGGTTCCCCTCCCCCAAAGGGGGAGGATCTTTAGGCTCCCATCCGCGCCTTGGCCGCGATCAGGGTGTTTTCCATCAGGCAGGCAATGGTCATCGGGCCGACCCCGCCGGGCACGGGCGTGATTGCTCCGGCCACACCCATGGCTTCGTCAAAAGCGACGTCGCCTTTGGTCACCACCGATCCGTCGGGCAGTTCGACCCGGCTGGTGCCGACATCGATCACCACCGCGCGCGGCTTGATCCAGTTGCCGCGGACCAGCCCCGGCTTGCCCACCGCGCTGACCAGAATGTCCGCGCCGCGGCAGATGAACTGGGTGTCGCGGGTGTGGATGTGGGTCTGGGTGACGGTGGCGTTTTCTTCCAGCAGCAGCGCCGCCATCGGCTTGCCGACGATGTTCGACGCGCCGATCACCACGGCGTGACAGCCGGTCAGGTCGGGGATCACCGACTTGATGATCTTGAGGCAGCCCATCGGCGTGCAGGGGATCAGCGCGTGGCTGCCCTGGGTCAGCTTGCCAGCGTTGAGCGCGTGCAGCCCGTCGACGTCCTTGCGCGGATCGACCGTGGCCATCACCCGCAGCGTGTTCATTTGCGGGGGCAGGGGCAGCTGCACCAGGATCCCGTCGATATCGTCCCGGCTGTTGAGCCAGTTGATCCGCGCGAGCACATCGGCTTCGCTGGTATCGGCATCAAGCCGGACCGTCTCGGACTTGAAGCCGACCCGCTCGGCGGTGCGGACCTTGTTGCGGACATAGAGGTGGCTCGCCGGATCATCGCCAACGATGATCACCGCCAGCCCCGGACGGCGCGGCAAGGTGGCAGCCTCGGCCGCTACGGCATCGGTCACTTCGCGGGCCAGGCGGCGCCCGTCGATCACTTCGGTGTGCATGGTTCTTCGCCCCATCAGATGGAAAGGAACACTCACCAACGCCGTTCGTGGTGAGGAGGGACTGAGCTTGTCGAAGGCCCGTCTCGAACCACTGCCGCGCCAGGGTCCTTCGAGACGCGTCTTCGACAAGCTCAGCCGCTCCTCAGGACGAACGGACTTGCGAGTTGAAGAATCAGATTTAGCTGACGTTCGAATCCGGGAAGCTCGCCTTGCGCTCCGCCATGTAGGCCAGCAGCCGTGCGTCGATCTCGGGATCGAGTTCGGGCGGAACGTAGCTGGCCAGCATGTCCTTGTAGAGCTTTTCGGCGCGCTGTTCGGCGTCGAGCTTGCCGTCTTCCACCCACTGTTCGTAGCTGTTGTTGTCGGCAATGGTCGAACGGTAGAACGCGGTCTTGAAGTTCGCCTGGGTGTGGCTGCAGCCGAGGAAGTGCTTGCCCGGACCGACTTCGGCCATGGCGTCGAGCGCCTGACCGTTGGCGCTCATGTCGATGCCCTTGGCATAGATCGCCATCATCGCGGCCTGATCGCAGTCCATCACGAACTTTTCATAGCCCATCGCCAGCCCGCCTTCGAGCCAGCCGGCGGTGTGCAGCATGAAGTTCACGCCCGCGATCAGGCCCTGTTGCAGCGTGTTGGCGCTTTCGTAGGCGGCTTGCGCATCGGGCACCTTGGAGGCGTTGAAACCACCCGCGCTGCGGAACGGCACGCCCAGACGGCGGGCCAGCGCGGCCCCGGCGTTGATGATCAGCGAGGCTTCGGGCGTGCCAAAGGTCGGAGCGCCCGACTGCATCGACATCGACGAGACGAAGTTGCCATAGATTACCGGCGCGCCGGGGCGGACCAGTTGCGCGAGCGCCATGCCGCACAGCCCTTCGGCCAGGCTCTGCGCCGCGACCGCAGCAACCGTCACCGGGCTCATTGCGCCGGCAACGATGAACGGGCTGATCATGGTCGCCTGATTGTGCTTGGCATAGACCTTGAGCGCGCCGAGCATGGTCGCATCGAAGGTCATCGGCGAGTTGGCGTTGATCAGGTTGATCATCACGCAGTTGTTTTCGACGAAATCGTCACCGAACACGATCTTAGCCATGGCTACCGAATCTTCGGCGCGTTCGGGGTGGGTGACCGAGCCCATGAACGCCTTGTCGCTGTACTTGATATGGCTGTAGACCATGTCGAAGTGGCGCTTGTTGACCGGCAGGTCGACCGGCTCGCAGATCGTGCCGCCCGAATGGTGCATGGCGTCCGCCATGTAGGCCAGCTTCACGAAATTGCGGAAGTCCTCAATCGTCGCATAGCGGCGCCCGCCTTCGCGGCTGTAGACGAAGGGGCTGCCATAGGCCGGGACCAGCACCAGCGCGTCGCCGCCGATCTGGACGTTGTTGGCGGGGTTGCGGGCGTGCTGGGTGAAGATCCGCGGCGCGCTCTTCTGCACGATGCTGCGCAGCAGGCCGCGCGGAAAGCGCACGCGTTCACCGTCCGCCGTGGCCCCGGCGGCCACGAACAGCGCGATCGCTTCGGGATCGTCCTTGATGTCGATCCCGATCTCTTCGAGGATCGTGTCGGCATTGTGCTCCAGCTGCGCGAGGTCTTCGTCGCCCAGCACCGAATAGGGCGGGATCTTGCGGGTGATATAGGCTTCGCGCGGGGCCAGCTCCGCGGCATTGGCGGCGGCGCGGCCGCGGCGGCCTCCGGTGCGTCCTTCTCTCGACATCTTAACGTCCTTCTTGTCTGCCGCGTTCGCGCATGCGGCTGCGGCGGCCACGGCCGGTCGCGGAATCGCCCTGCGTTTCGGGTGCGGTGGGGAATTTCATAGCGGCTACGAAGTAGTCCTGGAACTTGGGTTCGGTAGCAGTCTCAACTTTGATGATGTGCTTTACCGCTTCGATGATCCGCGCCTTTTCGGCCCGGTTGTACAGCGCCATCGCCGCGCCCATGCCCGCCGCATTGCCGACCGAGCGGATCTGCGCAGGGGCGGCCCCGGGAATGATGCCGATGTCGGCCACGTACTGGCTGTCCAGATGGGTGCCGAATGCGCCCGCGAGCAGCACTTCGTCATAGGCTGGGCAATCGAGGAAATCGACCAGCAGCTGCACCCCGGCGGCCAGCGCCGCTTTGGCCAGCTGCACCGCGCGGACATCGGTCTGCTTGACGTAGAGCGGGTTTTCCGGGCGGTCGAGCAGGACATATTTCCAGCTCTGCCCATCCTGGACAAAGCGGTGCGGCGCGGCTTGCGGCTGGAACAGCCCGCCGGAATCGACCAGTCCGGCGCTGGCCAGTTCGACCATCACTTCGAAAATGCCCGAACCGCAGATCCCGACCACGCGCTTGTCCGCAATGTCGGGATCGGCATCGGACAGCCACTCGTCGCTGCCGATCACCTTGAAGCGCGGCTGTTTGGTCTCGGGATCGATCCGCACCCGCTCGATCGCGCCGGGGGTTGCGCGCACGCCCGCGCTGATTTCCGCGCCTTCAAAGGCCGGGCCGGTGGGGGAGGAACAGGCCGCGACGCGGCCGCCGTGGCTCAGCACGATTTCGGCATTGGTGCCAATATCGACCAGCAGCACCGATCGCCCGGTCATCACATCCAGCTGGCTCAGATAGGCCCCGGTCGTATCCGCGCCGACATGCCCGCCAACCAGCGGCAGCATCTGGATCCGCGCGGTTTCGGAAATGCCCAGGTTGAACCGGGTCGCAGGTGCTTCGAACCAGTCCTTGACCGCCAGGGTAAAGGGCGCCTGCCCCAGCTCGACCGGATTGATGCCCAGGAACAGGTGATGCATGATCGGGTTGCCGACCAGCACGACTTCCAGGATCTGGTTGGGCCCGAGGTTCAGCTTGGCCCGCGCATCTTCCAGCATTTTGCCGACCTGGCCCTGGATTTCGGCGGTCAGCTTTTCCTCGCCGCCCTTGTTCATCATCACGTAGGAGACCCGGCTCATCAGGTCTTCGCCATACCGGATCTGCGGGTTCATCGCGGACGCCTGATGCACCAGCGCGCCGTTGGTCAGGTCATAGAGGTACAGCGCCAGGCTGGTCGAACCGATATCGATCGCCGCGCCATAGGCATCGAAGGGCGAGGGCGGCCAGACATCGATGATGTGGCGGTCATCGCGCACCACCGCGATCAGCTCGCGCTCGTTCTGGGCGAGAATCGGTTGCAGCTTGGTCAGCGGACGGAGATCGATCTGGGTCTCCACCCCGAATTCCCGCAGTGCGGCGATCAGGGCTTCGGTGTCGCTGGGATTGTCATCCAGCTGCGGTACCGGCAGCTTGCACATGTAGAGCTTGATCGCGGGGTTGAGCTCGGTTTCGAACCCGGTGCTGTCCTTGGAAATGCTCGAAACCTGATGCCGCGCCTCGCTCGGCACTTCGATCACCACGTCGCCCAGCACCTGCGCCCGGCAGGCAAGGCGGCGGCCGGGTTTGAGATCGCCGCGTTTCAGCGCGCGCTCCTCGCTTTCGGTCCATCCCGACAAGTGATCCGCCGCGACTTTCATGTCGAACTTGGCGTGATCGCCCGGCTCCAGCTCGATCTGGCAGCGGCGGCACAGGCCCTTGCCGCCGCAGATCGACAGGATGTCCACCCCGCTGGCCAGCGCGACGTCATAGACGCTCTGGCCGTCCTGCGCAGTGGCGCGGATGCCGGATGGGGTGAAGATCACCTTGTGTTCGCCGCTGGCCATCAGGCGCTCAATCCCTCGGTCGGATAGGTAGCGAATTGCGGCAGGCCATCGCTGATCGCGTAATAGCCGCCCTGTTCGCTCAGGTAGATGTGTCCGCGTTCCGCAATGCCCTGGGTGCTGTCCAGCGATCCGGGTAGGACGCTGATCGTGTCGGTCTGGCGGTTGGTCCAGAACAACAGGCTGCCGCACGCGGCGCAGCGGGCATGTTCGGACGTGCCCGAATGGCGCGCCCAAACCACTTCGCCTTCAACATCCAGCCGGTCATGGGTGGTGCGGCAGGCGGCCAGATAGTGCCCGGTCAGCGCGCGGCATTGGGTGCAGTGGCAATACCAGATGTCGGCAAGCCCGCGCGCGCGGTAGGTCACCGCGCCGCACAGGCATTTGCCGTGGTGCACGGCTTCACCCACGCCGCCGCCGCCCTTCGCGGCCACCGCGACCGCCGCGGCCTTCGCCTTCGGGGGCGGGTTCGCGGAACATCTTGATCCAGTTGGTGCAGTTGGGATCGACCCCGTTCAGGATATCGGCGGCCTTGATCGCGGCAACCACGCCTTCGTGGCACGGGTTCAGGATCGCGCTGGTCATGCCCGCGCAGGCCGCCATCGGCAGGAAGCTGTTGCCGATGGCATGCCGGTTCGGCAAGCCAAAGGCGATGTTGGAGGCACCGCAGGTGGTGTTGACGCCCAACTCCTCGCGCAGACGGCGGACGAGGCGGAACACGTCGCGCCCGGCGCTGTTGATGGCGCCGATCGGCATGACCAGCGGATCGACCACGACGTCGCACGGCTTGATCCCGTGATCCTGCGCGCGCTGGACGATCAGCTTGGCAATTTCAAAGCGCACATCCGGGTCTTCGGAAATCCCGGTCTCGTCGTTGGAGATCGCGACCACCGCCGCATCATACTTCTTCACCAGCGGCAGCACTCGCTCCATCACTTCGCTTTCGGCCGTGGTGGAATTGACCAGTGCGCGGCCCTGATAGACCGCAAGGCCTGCCTCCAGCGCTTCGATGATCGAGCTGTCGATGCACAGCGGCACATCGGTGACCGACTGGACCAGCTGGATCACCTCGGCCAAAATCTTCGGTTCATCGGCCAGCGGGATACCCGCATTGACGTCCAGCATCTGGGCACCCGCAGCCACCTGGGCGAGGGCATCGGCAACCACGCGGTCGTAATTGCCTTCCTTCATCTCGGCGGCGAGCAGCTTGCGGCCCGTGGGGTTGATGCGTTCACCGATCATCACGAAGGGCTGGTCAAAGCCGATCACGACTTCCTTGGTGGCAGACTTGAGGACGGTCCTGGTCATGGCTTTCCCTTACGCGTTGGCGGTTTGTTTGGAATGGTGAAGATGGCTGGGGGCCCAGGGCTTGCGCCCTTGCAGCACGCCGGACCGGGCGACGATTTCGCCGATCCATTCCTCCTGCTTGTAGGCCATCAGGTGAATGCCGCTCATGCCCTCGATCTCGGCGAGCTGCTGCATAAGCTCAACCGCGATCGCGCGGCCTTCGGCCTTGGGCTTTTCGGCCTGTTCGAGCCGGCGGATCACTGCATCAGGGATATGCACCCCGGGGATCGCGCCCTTGAGCCACTTGGCGGTCTTGGCCGAGGCGAGCACGCC
>CAZKAX010000143.1:0-6142 GCA_964550775.1 uncultured Novosphingobium sp.
CACGCCAAGGAAGCCGACGAACTGCGCGCCAAGCGCATGGCGCTGCGCCGCCGCTACAAGATCCAGGACGTGATCCAGCGCCGCCAGGTGCTGCTGGTCCAGGTCGTCAAGGAAGAACGCGGCAACAAGGGCGCGGCGCTGACCACCTATCTCAGCCTCGCGGGTCGCTACTGCGTGCTGATGCCGAATTCGAGCCATGGCGGCGGGATCAGCCGCAAGATCAGCTCGGCCTCTGACCGCAAGCGGCTGAAGTCAATCATCTCGGAACTCGACCTGCCCAAGAGCATGGGCTGCATCGTCCGCACCGCGGGCCTGTCACGGACCAAGACTGAGATCAAGCGTGACTTCGATTACCTCGCCCGGCTGTGGGACGAAATCCGCGAAAACACGCTGAAATCGGTCGCCCCGGCGCTGATCCATTCGGACAGCGACCTAATCAAGCGCGCGATCCGCGACATCTACAACCGCGACATCGAGGAAGTGGTGATCGAAGGCGAGCACGGCTACCGCGCCGCGCGTGACTTCATGAAGCTGCTGATGCCCAGCCACACCAAGAAGGTGAAGGCCTATGTCGATCCGGTGCCGCTGTTCCAGCGTTATGGCGCGGAAGACCAGCTGACCGCGATGTACGATCCGGTCGTCCAGCTGAAGAGCGGCGGCTATATCGTCATCAACCCGACCGAAGCGCTGGTTTCGATCGACATCAACTCGGGCCGTTCGACCAAGGAACACGGGATCGAGGCAACCGCGCTCAACACCAACCTGGAAGCCGCGCGCGAAATCGCCCGGCAGCTGCGCCTGCGCGACATGGCCGGGCTGGTGGTGATCGACTTTATCGACATGGAGTACAACTCCAACGTCCGTAAGGTCGAAAAGACGATGAAGGACGCGCTCAAGAACGATCGCGCCCGGATCCAGGTTGGCCGGATCAGCTCGTTCGGGCTGATGGAAATGAGCCGCCAGCGCCTGCGCACCGGCGTGCTCGAAGCGACCACGCGTGGCTGCCCGCACTGCGACGGCACCGGATTGGTCCGCACCGCTTCCAGCGCCGGCCTGTCAGCGCTGCGCCTGATCGAGGACGAAGCCGCCAAGGGGCGTGGCTCGATCATCTCGCTCTACGCCAGCACCGAAGCGGCGGTTTACCTGCTCAATGCCAAGCGGGCCGATCTCTCGGAAATCGAGGATCGCTACCACGTCCGCGTCGAAGTGCTGCCCGAAGGGGAAAACGAAGGCGCCAAGATGCGCGTCGGCTCGTCCGGTCCGCGCCCGGAATTCGCGCCCCGCTTTGAACCGATCACTTTCGCCGAGGAAGAGGATGACTTCGTCGAGGACGACGAGGACGAATTCGAAACCGAGGCCGAGCGCGAAGAACGCGAAGAACGCGGCGATGATGGCGAAGGCCGGGGCAAGCGCCGCCGCAAGCGTCGTCGGCGTGGCGGTCGTGACCGTGATGACAGCGCCGAACCGCGTGAAGCTGGCGAGGCCGGTCAGGACGGAGACGACAGCGGCGATGACGACGCTGACGAAGGCGAACGCGGCGACAGCGAGCGCAACGAAAGCGGCGAAGATGGCGAAGGTCCGCGCAAGCGGCGCCGTCGCGGTCGCCGCCGGCGCGGTGGCCGCGGTCGTGGTGACGGCGAAGGCAATGGCGACGATCAGGCCGAACAGGGTCAGGACGGCGACGAAGCTGACGAAGCTGCTGAAGCTGCGGCGGAAGCGCCCGCTGCCGAGGAAGCTCCCGCCAAGCCCAAGCGCAGCCGCCGCAAGAAGGCCGATGCTGAAGATGCAGCGCCGGTTGAAGCGGTAGCCGAGGACGCACCGGTGGTCGAAGCGGTCGCCGAAGAAGCCCCGGCCAAGCCCAAGCGCGTCCGCAAGAAGAAGGCCGACGTCGAAGCGGAAGCCGAAGCGCCCGCCGCTGAGGAAGCGCCTGCCGCCGCAGCCGAAGCCGAAGCTCCGGCCAAGCCCAAGCGGGTCCGCAAGAAAAAGGCCGATGTCGAGGCGGAAGCCGAAGCTCCGGCTGAGGCGGCTGCTGAACCGGCTGCCGCTGAAACGGACGCCGATGATGGCGATGCCTCGCCGCGCCGCGGCTGGTGGCAGCGTACCTTCGGCGAATAAGCGCCTGCTGAATGCCTGAACCCGTCGCCGCTCCGGATTTGCGCCCTGCGCATCACCGGAGCGGCGGCGGGTTTCGCAATCCGCCCGGCAGCCCGCCTCGTCGCGCGCGGCTGCGGGATTTCCTGAAATTCCTGCTGTGGGACATGCGGGTGGCCAAATTGCCGCCGATCCCGGCAGACCTCGCCTTGCCCGGCAGGCCGGACATTGCCGCGCTTGGTGAAGGCGAATTGTGCTGGCTGGGCCATGCCTGTTTCGCCCTGCGGATCGGCGGCAAGCTGGTTCTGACCGATCCATATCTCAGCGCAGTGGCCGGGCCGTTCGGACTCGGGCCAAAGCGCTTCCTGCCCGCCGCGCTATCAGCCGCCGAATTGCCCCGGCTCGATCTGATCGTGATCAGTCACAACCATTACGACCATATCGATACCCGCGCCTTGCGCGACTATCGCTGGCGCGCCGAAACACCCGTGGTCTGCCCGCTCGGCGTCGGCGCGCTGCTGCGCAGGCAGGGTTACACGCAGGTCACCGAACTGGATTGGTGGCAGGACTGGGTGCTGGATGACCTGACCGTCACCGCCCTGCCCGCTGTGCACTTTTCCGGGCGCGGGCCGTTTGACCGCGACAAGACCCTGTGGGCCAGCTTGGCGCTGAGCGGCGGCGGCAAGAAAGTCTGGTTCGGCGGCGATACCGGCTATGGCGAAGTGTTCCGCGAAATCGGCCGCCGCGCCGGGCCATTCGACCTCGCGCTGGTCGGGATCGGGGCCTACGAACCCCGGATCATCATGGAAGCCAGCCATGCCACCCCCGAAGAGGCGATTGCCATCGCTCGCGACATCGGCGCGGCCAGGGCGATCGGCATGCATTGGGGCAGCATCATGCTCACCCCCGAAGACCCCTTCGAAGCCCCCACCCGCTTCCGCCGCGCCGCGCTGGAACAGCAGTATGGCGAGGATAATGCCTGGGTGCTGAGGGTGGGCGAAGTCCGCCAGTTCTAACAATTGGTAAGATGTAGCTTGCCGAATCCCCGTGCCAGCGCCAGACTGCGCACCAGCATATCGGGAGAGAGCACAATGCAGGACTTCGCTGGCCAGGTGGCCTTTATCACCGGCGGCGCATCGGGCGCGGGGTTTGGGCAGGCCAAGGTGTTCGGCCGCACCGGGTGCCGGATCGTGATTGCCGATATCCGCCAGGAAGCGGTCGACAAGGCCTTGTCCGAACTGCGCGCGGAAGGGATCGAGGCCCATGGCATCCAGCTCGATATCACCGACCGCGCGGCCTATGCGGCGGCGGCGGATGAAGTTGAACGGGTCTTTGGCCAGGCCCCTACCCTGCTGTTCAACACGGCCGGCGTGAACAATTTCGGGCCGATCGAAAAGACCACTTTTGGCGATTTTGACTGGCTGATCGGGGTCAATCTGGGCGGCGTGGTCAACGGCATGGTCACATTCGTGCCGCGCATGATCGCCAGCGGCAAACCGTGCCATGTGGTCACGGTCGCCTCGCTCGGCGGGTTTACCGGCTCGGCGCTGGCAGGCCCCTACTCTGCGGCCAAAGCGGCAGTGGTCAACCTGATGGAAGGGTACCGGCAGGGACTGGAGAAATACGGCATCGGCGTGTCGGTGGTCTGCCCGGCCAACATCAAGTCGAACATCGCCGAAGCCACCCTGACTCGCAGCGCCCAATATGGCGAGACCGGCTATGTCGAGGGGCCCGAGGCGATTGCCTCGCTCAATTCGATCTACCAGCACGGGATGGAACCCGAAGTGTTGGCCGCGCATGTCATGCAGGGGATCAGGGACAATGCGCTCTACATCATCCCCTACCCCGAAGTGAAAGACATGCTGGCCGGCCACTTCGCGCAGATCGTCGATGCGATCCCACCGCTCGATACCGATCCCGAAGGCGCGCAGAAGCGGACCGAGGCGCTGATGGAATGGGCCCGGGGCGGCGCAAAGGTGTTCACGCCGGGGGCCTGAACCGGTCTAGCCGGCTTTCACCGCCTCGCCCCATTCCATCCACCCGGCAAAACGGGGCATCCTGGGGGCATAGCGCTGGCCCAGCACGTTCATGGCAAAGCCCTGGTCCGCCACGGCGCTGCTGACCGGGCGGGTCAGGTGACAGCCGCCCGCCAACTTCTTCCACAAGGGTTCGATCCGGTCCTGCCATTTCTGCACCCCGGCATCGGGCGCACGGCCATGTTCGGCATAGAGCAAGCGTCCGCCCGGCTTCAGGATCCGGCGCAGTTCGCGCAAGGTCTGCGCAGAATCGCAAACCGAGCAGAGCGTGAATGTGCAGACCACGGTATCAAAGCTGTCATCCCCAAACGGGATTGCTTCGCCAAAGCCCTGCCGCACATCGGCCTGCCAGCCCTTCTTCGCCACCGCCTCGCGCGTGTAGTCCAGACCTTTGGCCGAAGGGTCCATCCCGGAAAAGGATGTCACTCTGGACATGTCATAGAACTGCTGGTTGATCCCGCCGCCGCAGCCGATCTCGAACACCTTGCCACTGGCCAGCGGCACCACCTTTTCGCGCATCTTCATGATCGCCGGGCTGGAACAGGCGCACTGGATAAAGCGCGGCACCACCTTTTCATCGTACCACTGTGCAAAGCCCATCGTCTCACCCCATCCCTGCTGCCGGTTTCGCGGTCATGATGCCAGAAAACCGAGCGCGGGGAAGAGCGCAATGCAGTTCCTTCCCGGTCACGGCCTGATCCGATCGATTCCTAGTGGAACATACAGATCAAGTGATTGTCGCGTCACGGTTTCAAGGCTAGTCCTTGGGCCGAGGCCCGATTCCCATGGCAACCCGACCGAGCGATACCGAGCCGTTACCCCAGCTCACCACCAAGCAGCGTGAGGTGATGGCGCTTGTCGCGGACAATCGCACCAGCAAGGAAATTGCCGGGCTGCTGGGCATATCCGAATCTGCCGTCAACCAGCGCATCGAGATGATCCGCACCCGGCTGGGCGGCATTCCGCGCGGGGAACTGGCCCGACTCTATCGCCAGGAATTTGCTCGTAACCGTCAGATTTCAGCCACTTTTCCCCCGAACTGGCAGAAAATTCAGGTTCCCGAACGCGCCGAAAACCGCCAGACCGACAGCGCGGAAAGTATCCCCGCAGTGGCTGTGATCGGGTCGCAAGCGGATTCCAGCCAAGGCGGGGATGGGTCGCAACTTTCCTCACCCTCGTACGTCCCGGGTGGGCCAGTCTGGCTCACCCGGGACCATCCGATCATGGGCTTTCTGCGCGCCGCAGCCATCGCAATGATTGTGATAGCTGGCATGACGATCGCGGCCGAGGTTACCCAGTTCATCAGCTGATCGCGTTTTTCCCGCACAAGCCCGCTTGCCCCCGCGCGCTGAATCGGTAAGGAGAGCCGCAAAGGGCACTTCGCCCGGACAGCGTATCAGGGACGGTCATGGCAACTTTCACTCTCCCCGCGAACAGCAAGATTTCCGGCAAGGGCCGCCACCACGCCGCCGATGGGGCCGCGCGGGTCAAGAAGTTCACCGTCTATCGCTATGATCCCGACAGCGGCGAAAACCCGCGGTATGACACGTTCGAAATCGATCTCGACAAGTGCGGGCCGATGGTGCTCGACGCGCTGATCAAGATGAAGTCGGAAATGGATCCGTCTCTCACCTTCCGCCGGTCCTGCCGCGAAGGGATCTGCGGGTCATGCGCGATGAACATGAACGGCCGCAATGGTCTGGCCTGCACCATGGCGATCGAGGATCTGTCGGGCGACATTCGCATCACCCCGCTGCCGCATATGGAAGTGATCAAGGACCTGGTCCCGGACTTCACCCATTTCTATGCCCAGTACGCCTCGATCCGGCCCTGGCTGCAGACCGTCAGCACGACGCCTTCGGGCAAGGAACGGCTGCAGAGCCCCGAGCAGCGCGAAAAGCTGGATGGCCTCTACGAATGCATCCTGTGCGCCTGCTGCTCGACCAGCTGCCCCTCCTACTGGTGGAACAGCGACAAGTTCCTGGGCCCGGCGATCCTGCTGCAGGCCTATCGCT
>CAZKAX010000144.1:0-5977 GCA_964550775.1 uncultured Novosphingobium sp.
TGTTGCGGTTCGATCGCTTCACCGCCGGGCGCTATTGGGTCGATGACTATGGCCACCCGGACAAGGAAGCCGATTTCCGCGTGCTGCGGGGCTATTCACCCTATCACAACATCGCGGGCGGGCGGGACTATCCGGCCGTGCTGGTGACCACCGCCGATACCGATGACCGCGTGGTGCCGGGGCACAGCTTCAAATATACCGCCGCGCTGCAGGCCGCCGCGCTCGGGCCGAAGCCGCACCTGATCCGCGTCGAAACCCGTGCGGGCCACGGCAAGGGCAAGCCCACCGACAAGGCCGTGGCCGAAAGCGCCGACGTGCTCGGCTTCCTCGCCCACTGGACCCGGCTGCCCGTGCCGGGGGAATGATTTTCCTACATCGTGCGGGCCTGATAGGATACGCCCCGCTCTTTGACATTGTTGGATTCGCGTGGATGGGCCCCGGGGCAGGGACCTCTCAAAACTTTTCGGTGAAGCATGTCCCGCGCATGTGTTTCATCAACTAACTCTGGAAATATTGTTATATTTCAAACATGGACTGGTTTTTGAAGTGCATTTGAGGGTGCGAAAAATGGTCAATTCGGGCCCATTTAGCGCCGTTCATAAAAAGTGCCATTCAGATTAACGACGCCTGTCAGCCCAATTCAGGCTCGCGCCACACCCGATTCGCTAGACCACCTTCAACGCCGGGCTATTCCGCTCCGGCAGAGTGAAGGACGAAATGCCATGAAGACCCTTTCAAAAGCTTTGGCCAAGGGCACTCTCGCCACAGTCGCGGCTGGCGCGATGGTGGCTTCCTCGGCAACTCCGGCCCTGGCCGACAGCTATCGCGGACACGACCGCGACGGCATCAGCGCGGGCGAGGTGATTGCCGGGGCGCTGGTAATCGGCGGGATCGCGGCGGTGGCCGCATCGGCTGGCAACAACGATCGCGGCGACTACCGCTATGGTCGCGCAGGCTACGGCGACTATGGCCGGGGTTACGATCGCGGCTATGGCCACGGCAACTACGCGCGGAGCAACCCGCGCCAGGCGGTGCAGCAGTGCATTTTTGCCGCCGAACGCCGCGCCGGGCGCTATTCCTATGGCCGCGCCGACGTGACCGACATCCGCGACGTGCGCGAGACCCGTTATGGTTTCGAAGTGCGCGGCCGGATCGCGGTGAACTCGATGGGCCGCGGCTGGCGCCATGGTGACGGCAACTACGGCCGGGGCTGGGGCGGCGACTATCGCGGCTGGAACGCCGGGATGCGCGGCTATGACAGCGGCAGCTTCAAGTGCCGGATCGAGCAGGGCCGGATCGTCGACATGGACTTCGACGGGATCCGCGGCCTGTAAGCCAGACCGTGTGTGAGCAGCGACAGGCGGTTCAGACTGGAGACAGTTTGGACCGCCTAGTTTGAGAGACAAAGCTGCACCGATTCGTCCCGCGGCAAGGGTCCGCAGGCGGTGCTGCTGGAGGGTTCGTACCATGACGCGCAAACTTTCGCGCAGCGCCGCCATGCTGGCGGGCGTTGCAGCCCTGTCGATGATGGCGACCCCCGCCATGGCCCGCGACCGCGGCTGGGGCGGTGGTTGGGGTGGCGGCTGGGGCCGGCACCATGACCGGGTCGATGCGGGCGACGTGCTCGCCGGGATCCTGATCATCGGCGGCATCGCCGCGATCGCCAGTGCCGCCAGCAGCGGCAGCAAGGCCAAACGCAGCCGCGATGACTATCGCGAACCGCTGCCCCCGCCGCCGCCCGCACCGCGCCAGGATACGCGCGACTATGGCGAGGACAACCGGCCGCAGTGGAACGAAGGTAACGGCATCAACACCGCGATCGGACGCTGCATCGATGAAGTGTCGCGCGGCAAGTCCGGGGTCGATGCGGTCGACAGCGTCAACCGCGAAGGGCAGGGCTGGCGCGTTCAGGGCAAGGCCGCTGGTGGCGGGGCCTTTACCTGCACGATCGACGGCGATGGCCGGATCCGTCAGGTCAGCATCGACGGCCACGCGATCTAAGCGAACCGGGCCGCGCAGCATCCGCCGCGCGGCCCGTTTTGCAGGTCAGTGAACCCGGGTCCGGGGGAACATCCAGCGGTTGGCCAGGCCCGGCTTGAACGGCTGCCACTCGCCCTCGGTCTGCTTCAGCCGGTCGGCCAGGATCACCATCACGCTGGGGTTCACGCCCAGTCCGCAATGGCTGGCGTGGACCACGATATTCTCGGTCTGGCCATGATCGGGCTGCTGCACCGAACCGCGCCAGTGAACCACCCCATCGGTCTTGGTCAGGACCGAAGTGGTCGGAACCGGCGGCGCCTGATGCAGCCCGGTGAAGTGGCCCTTCTTGGTGACTTCGGGCTCTTTGCCGTTAAGCCATTCGAACAGCTTGCTGGCATTGGTGTGCCGCCGGTCATCATGGATCGGACTGCCGAGCGAGATCACCTGCCGGACAACGCCGGGGTGCAGCTTGGCCAGTTCGCGGGCGAACACGCCGCCCAGGCTCCACCCGACGATCGAGACCTTGCGCCCGGTTTGCTCGTGGATGCTCAGCAGCAGCCGCTCCATCTCATGCACCCGGGCCAGATCGACCCGCACGTTGCGGCCGAGCTTCCAGCCATAGGCGTCATAGCCCAGGTCTTTCAGCAAGCGGCGCATCGGCGCGGTGGAGCTGTCGCTGGCCATGAAGCCGGGCAGAACCAGCACCGGGTGGCCATCGCCCTTGGGCAGCATGGCGAGCAAGTGGCGGGTGGCATAGAACGAGGCGAGCTCGAACACGGCGCGCCCTTCGGCCAGAGCCAGCAACTTGTGCGGCGGCCGTGCCTCGATCTCAAGCGCCTTGCGCGCGGCGGTGGTGGCGGTCATTTCTTTGCCTTTCCGGCCGCGGGTTTCGCCTTGGCCTTGCTAGCGGGTTTGGCCTTGGGCTTTGCCGCAGTCTTGGGTTTCGTCGCCGGCGCCGCCGGTTTGGCAGCAGGCACGGGTTGGGGGGCTTGCCGGGCAGCATCGCGCAGTTCGGTAAAGCTCTGCTCGATGCAGTCCGCGTAGAAATCCGGATCGGGCATCAGCTTACGGTCTGCGGTGAAAGCGATGGTCGCTTCCTTGACATAGCTTTGCACGACATGGCCCAGCCCCAGTCCGTCGGTCAGGCACAGCAGCCCCATCATGCTTTCCAGCCGCGCCCCGGCCGAATAGATCGGGACAGGCGGCCCTGGCACATTGGTGACCACGGTGGAGAAGGGCGGGCCGACCCGGTTGGCCAGCCCCAGCCGGGTATAAAGCTGCGCCCCCAGCGCCATGAACAGGGCAGGTGAAACCTTGCTCATCTCGGTCATGTTACGCGCGCCGATCGCGTCGGTCATCGCCTTGCTGTTGACGGTCTGCGAATGGACATAGCCCAGCCGCTCCACCGGATCGGCGATATGGGTGCCAAGCGGGGCGATCATTGCCGCGACCTGGTTGCCCATGTCGCCCTTTTCCTCGCCCGCGCGGACCGAGATTGGCGCCATGGCGGTCAGGGTCTTGTCCGGCAGTTCGCCATGATGGTCGAGGTACTTGCGCAGCGCCCCGCCGATGATCGCGAGAAACACGTCGTTGACCTTGCACCCCGGCACCAGCGCCCGGATCGTCTTGATGTCGGCCAGCGGCACCGACCGCCCTTCAACCACGCGGTTGGGGGAGAGCACCGCATTGAAGCGGGTGCGCGGGGCGATCATTTCGCCGTGGAGCTTGAAATCCTTGGTCGCCAGACCCTTGATCGCCCGGGCCAGCCCCGGCACCGCGCGCGCCGCAACGTCGAGCTGGCGGGCCGGGTTGAGGATGCCGTTGAGCCAGCTCTTGGCGAGCAGGGTCGGCACGTTGGGCACTTCCTCCGGCTCCCACGTGTCGGGCTGACCCGGCGGCGGGGCATTAGGATCGAGCGTGTGGAGCGCCTCCATCAGGTCGATCCCGCTCATCCCGTCAATCGCGGCGTGGTGAACTTTGGTGACCATCGCGTAGGAACCGGGGGTCACGCCGGGAATATTGTCCAGCCCTTCGACCACAGTGAATTCCCACGGCGGGCGGTTCAGATCGAGCGGGCGAGCAAAGATCCGCGCGGCCTGGATGCACAGCTGGCGCCAATCGCCGGGCTTGGGCAGGGCGACGTGGCGAACATGGTATTCCAGGTCGAATTCGGAATCCTCAACCCAATAGGGATAGTCGAGATCGAACGGCACCCGCACCAGCCGTTGGCGCATGGTCTTGGACAGCTGCATGCGGCTTTCGAAGAACCGCAGGATGTCCTTGTAGCGCACAAACCCGCCGGGCGCTGTATCCGGGTTGTAGATCAGGATCGAGCCGATGTGCATCGGCGAATTGCGCGTTTCCAGCGCGACGAAGGAAGCATCCATCCCCTGGAGTTGCCGCAAGCGCCCCGTCCTCCCATCGTCAGGCCCGCCTTGTGCGGGTCCTGGAACGGGAGCCTAACACACCGGGGAGGCGGGTCAATGCCGCCTTGACATTGTGCAAATTGTTGTACATACTTTACCCCATGCTCGTCGAATCCTTCTCGAACGCCCGCAACAACCTCAAGGCGGTGATGGACCGCGTGATTGCCGATCACGCGCCGATCAAGATTACCCGGCAGAAGGCCGAAGGGGTGGTGATGGTGTCCGAAAGCGATTGGGAAGCGATGGAGGAAACGCTCTATCTGCTGTCCTCGCCCAAGAACGCCGCCGCCCTGGCTGAATCGATTGCCGAACTCGATGCCGGCAAGGGCCAGGTGCGGGAACTGATCGAACCTTGATCCTGATCTTTTCCACGCGCGGCTGGGACGATTATTTGCACTATCAGTCCGACGATCCGCGCCAGCTTGAACGCTTGAACGGCCTGATCCGCGAATGCATGCGCCATCCCTTTACCGGAACCGGCAAGCCCGAACCGCTGCGGGGCAGCCTGAAGGGCTGGTGGTCACGCCGGATCGACCGCGAGCACCGGCTGGTCTATCGGGTATCGGGGAGTAACGAGGCGCAGGCGCTTGAGATTGCGCAGTGCCGCTATCACTATTGATGCCATGACCAGTTCCGGCCGCCCCGACCAGCCCAATGCCTCCGCGCGCTTCAATGAGGAGCGGGCGACCTATACCATGAAGGGCAGTCAACCGGACCTTGAAGCCGGGGTGGCCGCAATCCGCGAGGTTCTGGCCACGCTGAAGCCCAAGCCGGGAGTTTACCGCATGCTCGATGCACGCGGCGATGTGCTCTATGTCGGCAAGGCGCGGGCGCTGAAGAACCGGGTGGCGAATTATACGCAGGTCGAGCGGCTGCCGCTGCGGCTCAAGCGGATGGTCAGCCAGACCCGCGCCATGACCATCGTCACCACCAACAGCGAGGCCGAGGCGCTGCTGCTCGAAGCGCAGCTGATCAAGCGCTACCGCCCGCCCTACAACGTGTTGCTGCGCGATGACAAAAGCTTCCCCTTCATCCTGCTGCGCGCCGACCATGACTTTCCCCGGATCACGAAGCACCGCGGCGCGCGCAAGGCCAAGGGCAACTATTACGGCCCCTTTGCCAGTGCCGGATCGGTCAACACCACAATCAATGCACTGCAGAAGCTGTTCCTGCTAAGGTCTTGTACGGACAGCTTCTTTTCCCGGCGGGACCGGCCCTGCCTGCTCTATCAGATCAAGCGCTGTTCGGCGCCCTGCGTGGGGCGGATCGACGCGGCGGGCTATGATGAGCTGGTGGGCGAGGCCAAGGACTTCCTTGGCGGGCGCAGCAGCGCGGTGCAGGCCAAGCTCAACGCCCAGATGGAGGAAGCCGCCGAGGCGCTTGATTTCGAACGCGCCGCCATGCTGCGTGACCGGCTGCGCGCCGCGACCTTCATCCAGGGCAGCCAGGCGATCAATGCCGAAGGGGTGGGCAATGCCGATGTCTTCGCCATCGCCCAGCGCAACGGCCAGTTCGGGATCCAGGCCTTCTTCATTCGCGGCGGGCAGAACTGGGGCCACCGCGCCTTCTTC
>CAZKAX010000145.1:0-5953 GCA_964550775.1 uncultured Novosphingobium sp.
AATCTTGCCAAGGTTGGGGTCGAGGGTTCGAATCCCTTCGCCCGCTCCAGTTTTCACACGAAATCGTTGATCGATGCCGCCGCGCGGCGCGGTGCGTGTCAGAGCGTCTTGATGATTGCGCTGAAATCGAGCCCGCCGTTGCCGGCATCGGCGAAGGCTTCGTAAAGCTCGCGGGCGCGCTCGCCCATCGGGACCTGGGCTCCGGCGCTCGCTGCGGCCTCCATTGCCAGCTTGAGGTCCTTGAGCATCAGCGCGGCGGCGAAACCGCCCTGATAGCCGTTGTCCGCCGGGCTTTGCGGGCCGACGCCGGGGACCGGGCAGTAGCTGGTCATCGACCACGACTGGCCCGATGCCTTGCTGGAAATGTCGAAGAAGGTCTGCAGATCCAGCCCCAGCTTGTCGGCCATGGCAAAGGCTTCGCAAGTGGCGATCATCGTCGCGCCCAGGATCATGTTGTTGCAGATCTTCGCCGCCTGTCCGGCACCGCTGACCCCGGCGTGGATCACCGCCTTGCCCATGGCGCTAAGGATCGGCTCCGCGCGGGCAAAGGCTTCGGTGCTGCCGCCGACCATGAAGGTCAGCGTGCCGCCGTTCGCCGCCGCAATCCCGCCCGAGACCGGGGCATCGACCATCGCGTAACCCGCAGCACGCGCTGCGGCTTCAACCTTGCGCGCGGTATCGACATCGATGGTCGAACAATCGAGCAGCAAGGCGCTGGTCGGGGTCTGGCCGATCACGTCCGCGCCATAGACCGAATCGACGATGGCCCCGTTGGGCAGCATCGAGACCACCACTTCCGCGCCCTGCACGGCATCGCGCACCGAGGTGTAGGTCTGGCAGCCGTTGTCCTTCGCACGGGCGAGGGCGTCGGCGCTGAGGTCGAAAGCGTGGACTTCATGCCCGGCCTTGACCAGGTTCGCGGCCATCCCGCCGCCCATGTTGCCGAGGCCGATGAAAGCGATTTTCATAACACACCCAGTTCAGAGAGGAATCCGTACCCACCGACGAAGATCGCCAGTGGACCAAGTATCGAAATCAATACGAGCTGGAATCGCTGTAGCCACCGGTCAAGCCGGTTGAGTGGCAGTGGCTCAGCGCCGGTCGCCCTAAGGATGCCCGCTTCGAGAAGGCTGATGCTCTCCTGATTTCGATGTCGCCAACCAAGGATTGCTAACCACGAAAACAGCGCACCTACGCCAGTCAAGACGAGCGCAAAGATCACTTCCCCGTCCAAACCCCCGGCCGCTTTTCGATGAATGCGGCCATGCCTTCGGCCTTGTCTTCGGTCGCGGTCAGGACCTGGAAGATCCGGCGTTCGATCAGGATCCCCTGATCGAGCGTGGTTTCGAACGCGGCGTTGACCATTTCCTTGCAGCCGATCGCGGCCAGTGGCGGCATCGCGGCGATCTCGGTGGCGGTCTTCAGCGCTTCCTCGACCAGCGAAGCGAGCGGCACCACGCGCGCGACGAGCCCGCTGCGTTCGGCTTCCTCTGCGCCCATCATCCGGCCGGTCAGGCACATTTCCATCGCCTTGGCCTTGCCCACGGCCTTGGTCAGGCGCTGGCTGCCGCCCATGCCGGGGCCGACCCCCAGCTTCACTTCGGGCTGGCCGAATTTCGCGTTTTCGCTCGCAATGATGAAGTCCGCCATCATGGCGAGTTCGCATCCGCCGCCCAGCGCAAAGCCGTTGACCGCGGCGATCCACGGCTTGCGGGTGGTCTTGACCAGATGGCTGGTCCAGCGGCTGAAGAAGTCCTGGCTGTAGAATTCGGCGGCCGGCTTTTCGGCCATTTCCTTGATGTCCGCGCCCGCGGCAAAGGCCTTTTGGCCCGCGCCCGTCAGCACCGCGCAGCGCTGCCCCGGATCGCCCTCAAAGGCGGCGAAGGCTGTGATCAGTTCTTCCAGCACCGCCGAATTGAGCGCGTTGAGCGCCTGTGGGCGGTTGAGCGTGATCAGCGTAACCGCGCCGCGCTGTTCGACAAGGATGGTCTCAAAGCTCATAGGGGTTTCCATTCGTTGCCTTCACCCAAGGGGGCAAAGATGCTGTCGATCAGATCGGCGGTGACGCCTTCGGGCGTTGCCGGGTTCCAGTTCGGCGCGTTGTCCTTGTCCACGATCACCGCCCGCACGCCCTCGGCAAAGTCGGGCAAGGTCAGGACGCGGCTGGCCACGCGGTATTCCATCACCATGTTGTCGGCGAAAGTCTCGCAGGCCAGGCTGTCCGCCAACTGGCGCAGCGCGACCTTGCAGGTCTGGGGCGACTTGGTGCGCAGCGTGGCCAGTTCCTTCGCCGCCCATTCGCTGTCATCGGCTTCCAGACTGGCGAGGATATCCTCGTAGCGGTCCGAGGAGAAATGCCGGGCGATCAGCGCGGCGTTGCGTTCGATCCGGGCTTCGGGCGGGGTCACGGCGAGCGCCGAGAGCGCCTGCGCCGGATCGTGGCCCTGCGCGAGCCGTTCCTTGGCTTCGGCCAGCGCGTCATGCGGCAGGTAATGCGTGGCGAGCCCGGCCCACTTGCACTCCGCCCCGTCGAGCCGCGCGCCGGTCAGCGCAAGGAACTGTCCGATCCGCCCCGGCAGGCGCGAGAGGTACCAGCCGCCGCCGACATCGGGGAACAGGCCAATCCCGGTTTCAGGCATGGCATAGCGGGTGTTCTCGGTCGCGACGTGGAACTTCGCCGGCTGGCTGATCCCCACGCCCCCGCCCATGGTGATCCCGTCCATGAAGGCGACGACCGGCTTGGGGTAGGTGAAGATCAGGTGGTTGAGCTGGTATTCATCGTGAAAGAACTGCCGCCCGGAAGCGCCGCCATCGTTCAGCGCGGAATTGCGCAAGAATGCGATGTCTCCGCCCGAACAGAACCCGCGCCCTTCGGCATGATCGATGATCACCACACTGACGGCGGGATCGCTCTGCCATTCGAGCAGAGCGGCGGTCATCGCATGGACCATCGGCAGGGTCAGCGCATGAATCGCCGCGGGGCGATTGAGCGAGAGGAACCCAGCGTGGCCTTCGCGGCGGATGAGGACTTCTTCACTCATACAAACCTCCGTTCGCTTCGAGCGAAGTCGAGAAGCCGCGCGCAGGTGTCTCGACTACGCTCGACACGAACGGGGTTGGGATTCGGATGTTGCAGAGTCATTGGCGCAGCAAATCCCGGCCAACGATCATCCGCATTACCTGGTTTGTCCCTTCAAGGATCGAATGGACGCGCAGATCGCGCCAGAAGCGTTCGATCGGATAGTCCTTGAGATAGCCATAGCCGCCGAACAGTTGCAGCGCATCGTTGACGATTCTGCTGCCACTGTCCGTCGCCAGCCGCTTGGCCATGGCAGAAAAACGGCTCTTGTCCGGGGCACCCGCACTGACCTTGCACGCGGCGAGGTAGAGAAGCGCACGGGCTGCTTCCAGATCGGTCGCCATGTCGGCCAGCATGAACTGGGTGTTTTGGAAATCCGCGATCGGCTGCCCGAATTGCTGGCGGTCCTTGGTATAGGCAATCGCTTCGTCCAGGCAGCGCTGAGCCCCGCCCAGCGAACAGGCCCCGATGTTGAGCCGCCCGCCATCGAGCCCGGCCATGGCGAAGCGGAACCCTTCGCCCTCCGCGCCAACCCGGTTGGCCACCGGCACGCGGCAGTCCTCAAAGATCACTTGCGCAGTCGGGCTGGCGTTCCACCCCAGCTTCTTTTCCGGCGCACCGAATGAGAGGCCCGGCGTGCCCTTTTCCACCACCAGACAGGTGATGCCCTTGGCCTTGTCGTCGCTGGTGCGGACCATGCAGACATAGACGTCGTTATAACCCGCACCCGAAATGAACTGCTTGGTGCCGTTGAGGACATAGTGGTCCCCATCCAGCCGCGCCGTGGCTTTGAGCGCCGCCGCGTCGGAACCCGATCCCGGTTCGGTCAGGCAATAGCTGGCGATCTTTTCCATCGAGACCAGGCCCGGCAGGAACCGTTCCTTCAGCGCATCCGAACCGTAAGTGTCGATCATCCACGCGGCCATGTTGTGGATCGACACATAGGCGCTGGTCGCGGGGCAGCCATAGGCCATGGCTTCCATGATCAGCGCCGCTTCCAGCCGCCCAAGGCCGATTCCGCCCGATTCCTCTGACACATAGATCGCGCCAAAGCCAAGCTCCCCGGCGGCCTTCCACACGTCGACCGGATAGTGGTGGTCTTCGTCCCACTGTGCGGCGAACGGCGTGATCCGATCGGCGGTAAATTTGCGCGCCATATCCTGGATGGCGAGCTGGTCTGCGGTGAGGGAGAACTGGTCGGTCATTTGCTGGCGGTCTCTTTCAGCACCCGGCGTTGAAACAACTGGGTGGCAACGGCTTCCCCGATCCATAGCGGGGTCAGCGGAGGGTCGATATTCTTTTCCCAGGCCATGGCACCAGTCAAGGTGCCTCCGGCATAGGCTACGTCGGGCATCGCCTGGTTCAAGGGATCGGCAAAGGCCCGATCAGCCGTGACAATCGTCCAGCCAGCCTTGCGCAATTCGGCAACCAGATCAGCCACGAACAGAGCGGCAAGATCGGTTTCGTGGAGCAGCAAGACATGGGCGGGCGATCGGCCCAGGGTGCTGCGCGCCATGGCATCGTGGTATTCCACGGCGCTCAACTGCATTTGCAGATAGAGGCGGCGCAGCGCCTTCATGTCGATTGGCTTCCCGGCTTTGCTGGCATCGATGCACAGCTGTTCAAGGTGCCAGTCCACGCCGTCCGCAGTGACATACCCGTTGCGCAGGCCGCGTTCCGCCAGGCCTGCGCGAACCTTGTCGCGCTTTGCCTTGTCGGTGCCGCCCTCATCCAGATAGGGAAAGCGGAACCACGGGCGATACCCGGGCCGCCCCCTGAGCCAGAGCGCCGCCTTGTCCACATCGGCGAGGTAGTCCTCCGCGCTCACGGCTTGCAAGGCCGGATGCGCAAACGAATGATTGGCGATCACGTGCCCAGCCGCGACATAGGCTGAAATACGGGCTTCCCCGCCCAGGCCATCGGGTTGTTCCAGCCGCCCGGGATTGATGAAAAACGCGGCCTGCTGCACCTTGGCCGTGCGCAGCGCTGCCAGCAGCCGGGCTGACCGCTCCTCCGGCGTGAAAAAGGCACCGCGCTGGCGCGGTACGTCATCGAAAGTCAGGGCAATGCGCTTGCCGCCTGCCACGGCAGTGGCAGACTGCAACAGCAGCAAGGCTGTCAGCAGCAGGCGGATCAGCGGCACAGCTTAGCCCATGGTCGGAATGACGAAGGCGTTGCTACCATCGCCGCCGCCATCGGGCCAGCGGGCGGTGATTTTCTTGAGCTTGGTCCAGAACTTCAGCCCCTCCATCCCGTACTGGTCGGTGTCGCCAAAGCCCGAACGCTTCCAGCCGCCAAAGCTGTGGTAGGCAACCGGGACCGGGATCGGCACGTTGATCCCGACCATGCCGACGTTGACGCGGGCGGCAAATTCGCGCGCGGCGTGGCCGTTGCGGGTGAAGATTGCCACGCCGTTGCCATACTGGTGCTGGCTGGGCAGGCTCAGTGCTTCCTCGAAATCATTGGCGCGAACGATCTGCAGCACCGGGCCGAAGATCTCGTTCTGATAGCTGGTCATCGCCGGGGTCACCCGGTCCAGCAGCGTCGGGCCAAGGAAGTAGCCCTCCTCGTGCCCCTGCAGCGTGAACCCGCGCCCGTCGATCACCAGTTCGCTGCCTTCATCCACTGCGGTCTGGATCCAGCGTTCGATGCTGGCCTTGTGCTGCGCGGTGACGACCGGTCCGTATTGCGCCTCGGGATCGCTCGACACGCCGATCTTGAGTGCGTGGATCGCCGGGATCAGCTTGGCCTTGAGCCGTTCGGCGGTGTCTTCGCCCACCGGCACCACCACCGGGAGCGCCATGCAGCGTTCGCCGGCAGAGCCAAAGGCCGCGCCGCACAGATCGCCGACCACCTGGTCGAGATCGGCATCGG
>CAZKAX010000146.1:0-5856 GCA_964550775.1 uncultured Novosphingobium sp.
GAAACCAGCCCCGAGGACATCCACGGCATGCACGCCGCCAAGGGCATCCTGACCGCGCGCGGCGGCATGACGTCACACGCCGCCGTGGTGGCGCGCGGAATGGGGCGGCCCTGTGTTTCGGGCGCTTCGGGGGTTTCGATCGACCTTGCCAGCCGCACGCTGAAAATCGGCCAGTGCGAGCTGAAAGAAGGCGATGTGATCACGCTGGATGGGGCCAACGGCGATGTCATGCTGGGCCACGTCCGCACGATCGAGCCCGAACTGGTCGGCGATTTCGGCACCCTGATGGTCTGGGCCGATCAGCACCGCCGGATGAAGGTGCGCGCCAACGCCGAAACCCCCGCCGATTGCCGCACCGCGCGCCAGTTTGGCGCCGAAGGGGTGGGGCTGTGCCGCACTGAACACATGTTCTTCGATGACAAGCGCATCGCCGCCGTGCGCCAGATGATCCTGGCCGAGGACGAGGGCGGCCGCCGCGCGGCCCTGGCCAAGCTGCTGCCCGAACAGCGCGCCGATTTCCACGCGATCTTCGAAGTGATGGCGGGCTTGCCGGTGACCGTGCGGCTGCTCGATCCGCCGCTGCACGAATTCCTGCCGCATTCGGACGCCGAGTTTGAGGAACTGTCCGATGTGATCGGGATCGGCACGGCCACGCTGAGGCGCCGGGCGGAGGAACTGCACGAATTCAACCCGATGCTGGGCCATCGCGGTTGCCGTCTGGGGATCACTTTCCCCGAAATCTACGAGATGCAGGCCCGCGCCTTGTTCGAAGCGGCCTGCGATGTGGCGGCGGCATCGGGCGCGGCGCCGGTGCCCGAAGTGATGATCCCGCTGGTCGCCACCCGGCGCGAGCTGGAAATCCTGAAGGCGCTGGTTGATCGCACGGCGGCGGCGGTGTTTGCTGAGAAGGGCCGCACGCTGGACTACCACGTCGGCACCATGATCGAACTGCCGCGCGCCGCGCTGATGGCCGGGGAAATTGCCGAGGTCGGCGAGTTCTTCAGCTTCGGCACCAATGATCTGACCCAGACCACGCTGGGCCTCAGCCGCGACGATTCGGCCAAGTTCCTCAATGCCTACGTCGAACAGGGCATCTTCCCGCGCGATCCGTTCGTCTCGATCGACATTGACGGGGTCGGGCAGCTGGTCAGCCTCGCCGCCGAGCGCGGGCGGGCGACCCGGCCGGACATCAAGCTGGGGATCTGCGGCGAACATGGCGGCGATCCGGCCTCAATCGCGTTCTGCGAAAAGGTCGGGCTGGACTATGTTTCGGCCTCGCCCTTCCGCGTGCCGATTGCCCGGCTGGCGGCGGCGCAGGCGGCGCTGGGCTAACGCGCCCAGCCGCTGAGGGTGAGGATTTCGAAGCGCTCCACCCGGCGCTCGCCAAACACCGCTGCGGCCCGCGCCAGGGCCGCGCGGGACAGCGGCGGACCGGATTGGGCGAGCATATTGGTGAGGGCCTGAGCGCGCAGATCCTCGACCAGGCGGGCCAGGCTGGAAAACCGCACCTCGAGGTGGCGGCAGTCCACCACCGGGTCGGCCCACAGCGCGCGCTGGAGCAATTGCGCCCCGGCGCGGACATCGACAGCGGGGTGCAGGCGCGGAGCAGGGCGGTCCCCATCGGCGGCCAGCATCGCCTCGCGCAGGGCGGGCAGGCTGCCGGCCCCGACGAAGCTGGCAATCGCCAGTCCGCCGGGGTTCAACGCCTTGCGGATGTGGATCAGCGCGCCGGGCAGGTCGTTGACCGTATCGAGCGTGCCAAGGCTGGCGATGAGGTCAAACGGCCCGGCGGTCCAGGGCTGCTCCTCGGCAAAGCCCGTGGCGGGCTCGGCGGAGGTAACCGCGATGCCCTGGGCGGCGAGGCCCCGGGCCAGCGCCCCGGTCCAGTCGCCCACCACCATCGCCCGTTTTGGCTGGTGGCGCAGAAAGGCAAGGCGTTCGAGCATGTCCTCTGCCATGTCATCCAGCAGATAGCGCGCCGCATCGGGCCGCTGCTGCAAGGCCAGGGCCCGGCGGCGGGCGGCCAGGCGGCGCTGGGGGGCAAAGATCAGGGGCGGGCTCATCACGCCGCGCCCTGCCTTGCGCCGCGGCAAGGCGCAAGCGATAGTAAGGAGGTTCATGCAAGTACCCGCCGCCCTGGCACCGGTCGTCGACCTGGTCTTTCCCCCGCGCTGCCCGCTGTGCGGCGCGGCGCTGGCGGCGCAGGACGGGCTTTGCGCGGCGTGCTGGGCGGAACTGCGGATCCCCGGCGAACCGAGCTGCGCCAAGTGCCAGCGCCCGTTCGGGGAAGGGGTGGCCCAGGGTTCGGTCTGCGCGCCATGCCTGGCCGATCCGCCCCGGCATGACGGGATCGCCGCGGGCACGCTCTACACCGCCGAATCGCGCAAGCTGGTGCTGGCCTTCAAACACGGCCACCGCATTGCGCTGGCGCCGATGCTCGCCCGGCTGATCGCTGCGCGGCTGGCCGAGCGGGTCGGCCCGGACTGGCTGTTCGTGCCGGTCCCGCTGCACCGCTGGCGGATCTGGCAGCGCGGCTACAATCAGGCGGCGCTGCTGGCCGGGGAACTGGCGCGGATGCGGGGCGGGCAGCTGGTTGTGGACGGGCTGCTCCGCCAGAAGCGCACACCATCGCTCGGCGGGTTGGGCAAGGCGGCGCGGGCGCGGGCGCTGTCAGGCGCGATTGCCATCAACCCGGCACGGGCCGACGCGATCAAGGGGGGCAGAGTGGTGCTGGTTGATGATGTGCTGACCAGCGGTGCGACTTCTGACGCCTGCGTTTCCGCGCTCAAGCGGGCGGGGGCTGCGGAAGTGGTGGTGGCCTGTTTTGCGCGGGTGCTTGATGAAGCGCTCTGACCCGCAAACGAAAACGCCCGGAACCGAGGTTCCGGACGTTCTCGTGACGAAACTGTTGCGAACGCTGCCATGGGCAGTTCGGCGATCCCCCTTTGACCGCCTCGTTCAAACCCTCATGAAGATACCCGTCGTTGCGGGTGGTAATCTTTCCCTGAACCAGGGCCTTGCGGACTGGCGGGCGGCTCTTCAACCGCGCAGTCTCATTCCGCGAATCGGGTGAGAATTGAAAGTGCGAAGCCGCGCGCGGACAGATTTTGGTCGACACATGTGGTTATCCTGCAACAAGGAGCCGCCATGGCAGGGTATGAAATGGAAGACAGAGAGCAAGGCACGGCGTTTTTGCCCAGGTTTGACGCGAACGGACTGCTGACTGCGGTGGTCTGCGATGCCGGCAGCAAGGAAGTGCTGATGGTCGCGCACATGAACGCCGAGGCTTTGGCCAAGACCTGCGAGACCGGGCTAGCCCATTTCTGGTCGCGCAGCCGGGGCAAGTTGTGGCTCAAGGGGGAAACCTCTGGCCATATCCTGACGGTCCGGGAAATCCGCGTGGATTGCGATCAGGACGCACTGGTGGTGCTGGCAGAAACGCAGAATCCGGCCTGCCACACGGGCGCGCTCAGCTGCTTTTACCGCAAGCTGGACGGTGAATGGCTGGTCCGGATCGACAATTGACGCTTACGTAAAGGTAAGCTAGAATTGCGGTCATGGACAACCTCGGCGCATCACCCGCCTCGCACGATGGCGCTCATCTCGATCGACCCGACGCGCTGCAGCGCGAACAGTTCACGATTTCCGATCTGACGGCGGAATTCGATTGTACCGCCCGCGCGCTCCGGTTCTACGAGGACGAAGGGCTGATCGCTCCGGCCCGGGTCGGGCTGAGCAGGGTCTATTCGAAGCGGGACCGCTCCCGCCTCGCCTGGATCATGCGCGCCAAGAATGTCGGCTTCAGCCTGACCGAGATCAAGGAGATGATCGATCTCTACGATCTGGGCGATGGCCGGGCCCAGCAGCGCCGGGTCACGATCCAGCGCTGCCGCGACAAGGTGGAACGGCTGCAGCAGCAGCGCAATGACATCGACGCCGCGATCAATGAATTGACTGACTTTATCCGTCTCATCGAAAACCTCGATCCGGCCGCCACCCGCGCCTGATCCCACGCGAAGGACACCCCCATGCCCGTTTACAAGGCGCCCGCGCGCGACACCCGGTTCGTTCTCAACGAAGTGCTCAAGCTGGAACAGTATGCCGCGCTGCCGACGTTTGAAAACGCCAGCGCCGACATGATCGACACCATCGTCGAAGAATGCGGCAAGTTCGCCTCCGAAGTGCTCGCGCCGCTCAACCCCGTGGGCGACAAGCAGGGCTGCACCCGCAATGCCGATGGTTCGGTAACCACGCCCGATGGCTTCAAGGAAGCCTTCGCGCTCTACCGCGAAAGCGGCTGGGGCACGCTGTCCTCGCCCGAGGAATTCGGCGGGCAGGGTCTGCCGCATGTCATGGGCTTTGTGGTCGAGGAATTCGTCGCCACAGCCAATCATGCCTTCGGGATGTATCCGGGCCTGACGCACGGCGCGGTCAGCGCGATCCTGGCGAAGGCTTCGCCGGAACTGCAGGCGAAGTATCTGCCCAAGATGGTGACCAACGAATGGCTCGGCACCATGAACCTGACCGAGCCGCACTGCGGCACCGACCTCGGCCTGATCCGCACCCGCGCTGTTCCGCAGGTGGATGGCAGCTACTCCATCACCGGCACCAAGATCTTCATTTCGGCGGGTGAGCATGACCTGACCGACAACATCATCCACCTGGTGCTGGCCAAGACCCCGGACGCGCCGGAAAGCAGCAAGGGCATCTCGCTGTTCATCGTGCCCAAGGTGCTGGTGAACGACGATGGCTCGCTGGGCGTTCGCAACGCGGTGTCGTGCGGCGCGCTGGAACACAAGATGGGGATCCACGGCAACGCCACCTGCGTGATGAATTACGACGGGGCCAAGGGCTGGATCGTCGGCGAGGAGAACAAGGGCCTGGCCGCGATGTTCATCATGATGAACGCCGCCCGGCTTGGCGTTGGCATCCAGGGGCTGGCCCAGGCCGAAGTCGCCTATCAGAATGCGGTTAAGTATGCGCAGGAACGCCGCCAGGGCCGCGCCTTGACCGGCCCGGCCGAGCCGCAGGAAAAGGCCGACATGCTGTTCGTCCACCCCGACGTGCGCCGCATGCTGATGGACGCCAAGGCCTTCACCGAAGGGATGCGCGCGTTCTATCTGTGGGGTGGGTTGCTGGTTGACCTGAGCCACAAGGCCGCGACCGAGGAAGAGCGCGCACTGGCCGATGACATGATCAGCCTGCTCACCCCGGTGCTGAAGGGCTATGGCACCGACAAGGGCTTCGACACCTGCGTCAACATGCAGCAGGTGTTCGGCGGCCACGGCTACATCGAGGAATGGGGGATGAGCCAGTTCGTCCGCGACGCGCGCATCGCCCAGATCTATGAGGGCGCCAACGGCGTGCAGGCGATGGACCTCGTGGGCCGCAAACTGGCGCTGAACGGCGGGCGCGCGGTGCAGGCGTTCTTCGCCGAAGTCGATGCGGCCTGCGCCGCGGCCAAGGCCAAGCCGGAACTGGCGACGCTGGCCGCCGGGGTGGAACGCGCTAACGGCGAGCTCAAGGCCGCGACCATGTGGTTCATGCAGAACGGCATGGCGAGCCCCAACAACGTCGGGGCCGGCGCGCACCATTACATGCACATCATGGGCATCGTCGCGCTGGGCCACATGTGGCTGAAGATGGGCGAAGCCGCGCTGGCGGCACTGGCGGCGGGGGCCGGGGACAAGGCCTTCTACGAAGCCAAGCTGACCACCGCGCGCTATTATGGCGAGCGCTTCACCCCCGATGCTGGCGCGCTCCGCCGCAAGATCGAAACCGGCGCGGACAGCGTGATGGCGCTGCCGGTCGAAGCCTTCGCGACGGCCTGATCGAGAGAAATCCTCCCCCTCTGGG
>CAZKAX010000147.1:0-5845 GCA_964550775.1 uncultured Novosphingobium sp.
TGTTGATGACACACTCCAGCGTGTGGCCGTTTCGTTGGACGATCCGGAACGGCAGCTGTGGGAGGCTTCGATGAGTATAGTGGACGTTTCGGCACATAGATGCGGCACACTCCCTTTGGCCATCCCGGCCACAGGAGAAATGCCATGGGGTATTCAGATCTTGATCTTGCTGTGCATGAGCGACGCCCTTGGAACGCTGGTCAGAATGTAGGGCCAAAGCGTCCGCTGAGGCCGCGCGATATTTGGGCGATCCGCTTTTACCTCGATGAGCACAAGAGGTTGCGCGATCGAGCGCTGTTCGATCTTGCGATCGACAGCAAACTGCGGGGCTGTGATCTCGTCAAGCTCAAGATTGGCGACGTGGTGTCTGGCGGGCAAATTCGAAATCGGGCTACTGTTGTTCAGCAGAAGACGAGCCGGCCGGTTCAATTCGAGATAATGACGGAGGCGCGAAGGAGCCTCGAGGCCTGGCTTCATCGACGCGCCGGAACGAGCTTCGACTTCGTATTCCCAAGTCGGGTCGACTATTTAGGTCACCTCAGTACTCGGCAGTATGCGCGCCTTGTCGATGAATGGGTTTCTACAATTGGCCTCGACAAGCGGGAGTACGGGACACATTCAATGCGTCGAACCAAAGCGTCACTGATCTACAAGGCTACCGGCAATCTAAGGGCGATCCAGATACTGTTAGGCCACACCAACATCGAGAACACGGTCCGGTATCTGGGCGTTGACATCGATGACGCGCTGACGCTGTCTGAAAGGACCGACATCTGAGGGCATGCTGGCCTTCGCCCCCTTCGAAGGCCAGCAATCCCAACATTGGTGCTCCTGCCAAGTCACAGAACCGGAAACTTCAATCCAAACCCGGCAGCATCCTGTTGAGGAATGAGATGAGCTCGTGCGAAATCTGATCCGGGCCTTCCTCTGGCGCGCTATGTCCGACGCCGGGCAGCAAGACCTTGCGAACCAGCCCAGGGTAGATTTCCTCCATCCGGTCATAGAGCGGCTGCATCGCAGTGAGCGCAGGGTCCGCCGCCCCGCCGACGAACAGTGACGGCTGAGTGATGGTCTGGCCCGCCCAGGCGGCGGTCAGATCCCAACTGAGGTTCCGGCAGCGGTAATGAGCCAGTGGTGGGGTAAAGCCGCCTGCCGCATAGTGCCGAACATATTCAGCCAGCGCATCCTCGCCCAGCCAGGCCGGCGCATGGCCGGGATCGGGCATGGTATCGAGCGCGGTTTCGCCCGGCATGACGATCAGCCGCCAGCGCTCCGCTTCGCTCGCCGTGCCGGAAATCGCGTTGTAGATGCTGCGCAGGCTGACCTCCGGATCGCGGTCGAACTGGGCATCGACCAGCCCCGGCTGCTGGAAGTAATGGTGATAGAACCGCCCCCCGGTCCGCGCTTCGATCTCGGCCCAGCCGGCGGATGGCCGCTGCGCCTCACGCGGGGGGACCACCGTGCTGAGCAGGGCCAGCGCCGGGAATAGGTCGGGCCGCAGCCGCGCCGCGCCCGCCGCCACCCACGCGCCCAGATCGTGCCCGACCAGCACCGCCTGCCGCTCACCCAGCGCGGCCAGCAGCGCCACGACATCGCCCGCGCAATGCAGGATCGTATAGTCCGCGGTGCTGGCCGGCTTGCCGCTCTCGCCAAAGCCGCGAATGTCGGGCGCGATGACCCGGTAACCCGCCTGCGCCAGCGCCACGATCTGGTGCCGCCATTCGAACCAGGTATAGGGAAAGCCGTGCACCAGGATCACCAGCGGTCCGGTGCCTTCATCGACATAGTGGATGGCGATGCCATTGGCCTCGATCGTGTGGTGGGCAAAGCTGGCGGGATCGGTGACGGTCGGCATCGGGGTTAGTTCCCGGCGAAGCTGGTGATGTCGACCGGGGCGATCCCGTTTGCGGCGCAGTAATCGTCATACCGCTTCAGCATCGTCTTCCAGTTCTCTACCGCCAGCACGGCGTCGTTTTCATCGACGATGTTCCAGTCGCCCATCACGATGTTGAGCGTGACGACGTCCTCGCCCGGCTGGGCCACCGGCGTGTGGGCCGACGCGGCGGTTTCGAACACGAAGCTGCCGGGTCCGGCGGTCCAGTCGTGCTCCTTGTAGCCCCAGCTTCCGGAGAGCGTGTAAACGTGGACCGTGCCGGAGTGGTAATGCTTGGGCATTTCCATGCCAGCGGGCACGCGCAGCAACGATACCCATTCGCCGTTGACCGGGTTCAATCGGATGATCTTGAGCTTGAGCTCTTCTGAATAGGGCAGGAACGGGATCCACGGCAGGGCTTCGACGTCGGTTACAGCGGCGCCCACGGCGTTGGCAAAATAGGACATGGTAATTCTCCCAAGGTTGTAGTGATCAGGCAGCTTGCGGGCGGCCCGATGTGTTAAAAGGTTTGCCTGCGCGGTAAGTGGCCCACAGGAAGCCCAGCGAAGTGAAGGCAATCAGATCGGCCCCCAGCAGCGGCAAGGTCCAGGCATCGGCCCGGCCTGCGCCCGCCAGCCAGTCGCTGCCCACGCCGATGGCCATGGCCAGGCCGCCGATCATCAGGATGTTGAGCGCCAGGATGTTTATCCCGGTCGCTGTGGCTTTCAGGTGCGGCGGCAGTTCCGCCTCGATCACGGTGAAAACCGGGCCGTAGAGCATCGTCATGAACAGCACCGATGCCGCCATGCCCGCCAGGAACAGGGGCGTACCGGCCGGAAGCAGGCGATAGGCCACGATCAACGGGATCAGCGCGGCCAGCACGATCAGGCTCGACAGCGCCCGGTCGATCGCGAAGCGGCGCTGCGCCCAGTCGGTCAGCACACCAGAGCCAACCGCCCCGGCCAGCCCGAAGGTCACGAACATGAGGCCATAGAGGCTGCTGGCATCGGCCTTGGCCATACCCTTGTCATCGTGCAGCCACAGCTGGACGAACGGACTGCCGGCAACATGGGCGTGCAGGAACACCATCGCCAGCGATGCCCAGCGCAGCCTGCGGTTGGCGCGGAATACGGCCCACCACTGGCCAAGTTGCCCGGTGATCGATACCGGCTCGCTTTCACGCGGCATCGGATCGCGCACGCGGGATACGGCAAAGGTCGCGGCTATACCGATCAGGCCCATCATCAGGAAAGTGCCGCGCCACCCCAGCATCGGTCCGAGCAGCCCGGCGATCAGGAAACTGCCGCCGATCCCCAGCGGGATCCCGGCAAAGAACAGGCCGATGGCGGCTGCCTTGTGCCGGTCAGGGGTGCGGGCGAGGATGATGTTGGACGCGGTCGGCACCAGGGTCGCCTCCCCCGCGGCGACCAGCGGGCGCGCGGCCAGCATGGTCCAGAACCCTTGCGCCAGCCCGGCCAGCGCGGTGAACAGGCTCCACACCGCCACCCCGCTGGTCAGCACGCGGACCCGGCCCAGCCGGTCGGCCAGCAGGCCCGCCGCGACAGAGGTGAAAGCATAGACCCCGCTGAAGGCCAGCCCAGCGATCAGCGCGAACTGGCTGCGCGACAGGCTGAGGTCCCGCATGATGTCGGATGCAAAGGCCGCCACCAGTTGCCGGTCGATCTGGTTGACGATGTGCAACAGCAGAAAGAACAGGACCAGCTTGAGCGAAATCCGATCTGGCGCGGCCGTCACGCTGCGGCTTTGAGCGCGGGTGCGTTCTCCCCGGTCCAGGCCGTCGGCACCATGCTTTCCGACCAGGCCGCGACGCGGTGCAGCAGGCGATTGCTGGAGGTGACGTCGCCGGACACCCCGTAATGGGTCGTGCCGACATTGTCCCACAGCGCCACATCGCCCGGTTCCCACTGGTGGCGAACCTGCAATTCGGGAACCTTGCTCATGTCGTTGGCAATCCGGATCAGCGCTTCGCTGACTTCGGCGTCATAGCCCTTGATCCGCTGGATATAGGCATTGCCGACGAACAGGCAGGGCTTGCCCGTGGCGTGGTGACCCACTACCGCCGGGTGGACCGAATGTTCGCGGTTGGCAGCGATCTTTTCGATCATGGCCTGATCGCCAAAGTCGTGGCGCATCGCCAGATAGAGCGAATCGTGCTCCATCTCGACATTGCGGAACAACAGCTTGAGTCCCTCGGGCAGACGGTCATAGGCCGAGGTCATGCTGGCCCACATCGTGTCAGCGCCGAACGGCACTTCGGCGGCCTGCAGCACGGACATGATGTTGGGGTGCTTGCGCGCGGTCACATCGTGGTGCCACAGGTCGGTGGTGGCCTTGGCGTGGTCGGTCTTGAGCTTGCGGACCACCATCACTTCGGGATGGCCCTCGTCCGCCATGGTCGGGGCAAAGGTGTGCTCTTCAAGCCGGTCGCCAAAGCCCAGCGCCACCTGCTTCATCTGGTCGAAGCTCAGGTTCTGCTTGCGGGCGAACAGCGCGCCATAGGTCCACAACGCATCTCGCAGATCGGCCCGGCCGGCTTCGTCCAGTTCCGACAGGTGGCAGCCCTCGATCCACCCGCCGATGACCGGCGTGCGGGGGACGACACGAAATTGCGAATAGTCGCGGGCTTCAAGCGCTGCTGGCATGACACTCTCCCATTGATTGTTCTGTGGCCGAGTCATGCCCGGTCCAGGCGGGCCATATTTGACATAATGGGTCACATATTGAACATTTCGGGACATGACGCACGATTCCATCCCCATGGCACGCAGTGCGGTACTCGACGGGTTCGAAGTCACCGCGCGTGAGGCCGGCCTGGATCTCGATGCCTTGCTGCGTCAGGCCCACATCACGCCGGCCAGCCTGCGGGACAGCGAATTGCCGGTGCCGACTGCCAGCATCGTCACCTTGCTCGAAGACGCCAGCTTTGCCGCCGGAAATCCATCATTCGGCTTACTGATGGCGCAGGCCCGCCGGTTTTCGGTGCTCGGGCCGGTCGCGCTGATCATGCGCGAACAGCCCGACTTGCGCCGCGCGGTGATCAGCCTGACCCGGTTGGGCTGGGCGCAGGCCGAAGCGCTGGAAACCGCATTGGAAGACGACGGCGAAACCGCGATCCTGACCGTGACGCTGGCTCCCGACCTGCCGCGCCCGGCCACCCAGACCATCGAACTGGCGGTCGCCGCGATTGTCCGCATGCTGCGCCATTTTCTGGGGGCGGACTGGTCACCCCAGATGCTGACCTTCAGCCATCGCCGCCCGGCTGACACCCGCCCTTACGCCCGCTTCCTGGGCGTGACGCCGGTGTTCCGGATGGAGCGCAATGCGATCGTGATGCTCTCGGACGACCTGAACCTGCCTATCGTGGATGCAGACCCGGCCTTTGGACAGCAGCTTGAGCGCCTGGTCGAGAACGCGAGCCGCGCACGCGGCACGGCGCGTAGCCAGCAAGTGGCGGAAGCGATCCGGCGGATGC
Source organism: uncultured Novosphingobium sp. (assembly GCA_964550775.1). Classification (GTDB taxonomy): domain Bacteria; phylum Pseudomonadota; class Alphaproteobacteria; order Sphingomonadales; family Sphingomonadaceae; genus Novosphingobium. Next base: position 5,367 of record CAZKAX010000147.1, read on the forward strand.
TGCCAACCGGCCGCTGCAGCGCTCCGGCAGTCGCGGACCTGTTCGGGATAGACCGCCGTACACTCTATCGCTGGCTGGCGGCAGAGGGCGAGAGCTTCTCGCAATTGCTAGACCAGACCCGCGCGGCGCTAAGCGCCCAGTACCGCCGCGAAGGCAGCCACAACCTGACCGAAATCGCCGGACTGCTGGGCTTCTCCAGCCTCAGCGCCTATTCGCGCTGGCGGCGCATGAGAAAGAGTATGTCCTCTTAAAAATGGAGCGGTTCGAAACATCTGGGATCAGCTTCATGCGCCGAGAGAGCAGGTCTGACGACCCATGTGCGATCACATGCCTTCGTTTCGTTATGACTCCTGTGGGCGCTTGGTGACAAATGAACGGATGGCAGCTTCCAGGAGATCGATTTCGCAAGCGCTACGACTGCTAAGTTCGCGCAAGCCGACCCGACGGTGCTCCTTTCCTGGCGCCCTTCGGCCTCGCCT
>CAZKAX010000148.1:0-5805 GCA_964550775.1 uncultured Novosphingobium sp.
CATAATAATCGGGAACTCGAAATGCCATGTCGCCACTGTAGCTTCCCTGCCAAATGTCGCCATTTGTAATTAGAGCCGCAATCTCATCCGTCGCTACCTGATTTTGATTTCCAACGACTAGAAATTTTTTCTTCTCTCCAACCACAAGAGAAACGAACTCGCGAAATAGAGAAAACGGTGGATTGGTGACGACCACATCCGCTTGCTTGAGATACTCGACACACTCCGCACTTCGAAAATCGCCCGCGCCAAATTCGGCATCGCCTTTCAGCGTGTGACTGACATTGCCGTCACTCTTTAACAACAGCTCAACATCGGTCAGATCAATAGCGCCGTCGCCATTAACATCGGGCACATTGTTGATCTCGACGGCATAGGGTTGCTTCCCCTCCGGTTTCAGACCTTCAATATCGAGCAGGGGCAAACGCCCACCCGCAACGCTCGATCCGTCATAACAAGTTGCAATCAACTTCTTGAGACCAAGCGCATTGAAGTTGAGAGCAAAATAGCGGAAGAAATTGCTCTCGTACGGGTCATCGCAGTTGCAAAGAACGACCTTGTCCCGCATCTGCGCTCGGTAATGACGCAGTTCGTTCTCAATGTCGGACAGCTGGGTGTAGAACTCGTCTTGCTTGGCAGTCTTGGCCTTTGCGAGTGCTTTGTTTCCGCTGCTAGTAGACACAGGCGAGGTAGCCATGTCAAAAAATTCCCGTTCCATGTTCCCGTGTTGTTCCTTCTAGCTGCCGCCAGTTCGTCGGTCCACGAGAATTCGCCAATTCGACTCCAGTTTGGATGATTCCGAAATCGACGCCGTTGGTGTAGATCAGGTCGGGATATTCATCGAAGCTGTTGTTGACCAATCACTGCTTCATCGCAAGCCTATCGAGCTGTGGAGCTGTTGATCGCCCCCCCAAAAAAACCATTTTCCTACACACCCCCGCCTGTGTCATATCCCAAGTCAGAACAAACAGGGAACTTTCTTGACCAAACGGAGGCTCCACCCTTGCCACAGGCTGACAACACCCCTCACCCCGCCGCCACCGCGCTCACCTGCAAATCGCCCCGCCCCGGCCGCCGCACCAGCCGGACGGCTTTTGCCGATCTGCCGCCTGAGCCGGACGATCCCTTGCTGGGGTTTGCGCCCTATGTGCACCGGGCGCCGCGGCGCAATTCGATTACGCCGGAGCGGCAGCGGGCCTTTATTGCGGCGCTGGCGGCGACGGGGATTGTGACGCAGGCGGCGCTGCGGATCGGGGCTTCGCTGGAGGCGCTGTACCGGCTGCGCCATCAGCCGGGGGCAGAGGCTTTTTCGGCGGCGTGGGAAGCGGCGATTGATCGCGGGGTGGCGCGGCTGGAGGATTGCGCGCTGGAACGGGCGATTGCGGGAGAACAGCGCCCGATCGTGCGCCAGGGCGAAGTGGTGGGCACCTGGACCCGGCATGACAATGCGCTGCTGATGTTCCTGCTGCGCCAGCGCCGGGCGCGGCGCTGGTATAGCGAGGCGGGCACTTATGCCGCGCTGCGCCCCGGCCATCCGGTGTACGAACGGCTGCGGGCCGAATGGACCGGCGAGGATGAAAGCGAGGAGGACGTGCTGGCTTCGATCACCCGTATGATCGAGGACATGCGCGACCGGCGCGAGGCGAATGAGGCCTTGCTGGCGGAAGAGGATTAAAGCGAAAAGCTCTCCCGCCCGGCCAGCCGGGCGCGCCAGGCGGTGATCGCGGGGCGGCCGGCGTTGGCATCGACTTTGACCCAGGCGGCGAAATCGAGCGCAACCCCGGCGGTGATGTCGGCCAGGGTGAAGCTGCCGGTGGCGACCCATTCGCGCCCTGTCATGTGTTCTTCAAACCGGTCCAGGAAATGCAGCAGGCGGGCGCGGCCGCGCTCCGCCAGTTCGGGGATCTGGGCATAGTCGTTCGGCCCCGGCAGCGCGCGGCCGACCATGCCTTTGGACGTGTTGCGCAGCACTTCGGCGATGGCCATGAAGCATTCGCCCTCGATCCGGCTGTTCCAGCTGGCGACTTCGGCCTTTTCCAGCGCGGTGCGGCCCAGCAATGGCGGTTCGGGCTGGTGGGCTTCGGCCCAGGCGGCGATCCCGGCGTTGTCGGTCAGCACCTCACCGCCATCGAGCACCAGCGCGGGGACGGTGCAGGCCGGGTTGATCGCGCGGTAGGCCTCGCCCAGCTGCTCCTGCGTGGCCAGATCGACTTGCACCGTTTGGTGCGCGATGCCCTTTTCCGCGAGCACGATCCGCGCGCGGCGCGGGCTGGGGGCGCGTTGGAAATCATACAGTGTGGGCATCGGCCTCTCCTTTTTGGTTGGTCCGGCGGGGCCGGAACCGGGCAACACCGGCGCGGGCCGGTGTTGCCCCTCGCGCAGGCGGGAAGCAAGCCCTTGTGGGTGACGTTACGGAAAGGGCTTGCCTCGCGGAATTGTGATGATATACTGTAACACATAACCAGCGCCGACTCGCTCTCGGGGTGGGAGCGGGGGGCGCCATAACCTGAGAGGATGCCGCCATGGCCTATGCCGATACCGCTTCCGTCACCCGCAAGACCGGGACTTTCGCCGCCGTGCTGGCGCTGGAGGCCGGGCTGGCCTTTGCGCTGATCCAGGGCTTTGCGATGAAGGAAACCATCCGGGTGTCGGACAAGATCATCGGCACCTTTATCCCCAAGGAGCCGCCCAAGGCACCGCCGCCCCCGCCGCCGCAGCCGCACACCAGGACCCAGGACAAGCCCCCGCTGACCGCGCCGGAAACCCCGTTTGACGCGCTCAAGGGCGATGGCGGGCTGACGTTCCCGACCGAGGGGATCGAACAGCCCGGCACCGGCGGGATCACCGAGGCGAAGTTCCCGCCGATCGCCGAGCCCGAGCCGCGCGCCAGCTTTGCCCCGCGCTTTGCCAAGCCGCGCGGCAACCCCGGCGCCTGGGTCTCCGCCAACGATTACCCCACCCGCGACCTTGGCGAAGGCAACGAAGGGCTGGTCAAGTTCCGGCTGGAGGTGACCGCGCAGGGCAAGGTCACCCAGTGCAGCGTGCTCGCCACCAGCGGCCACCCGGGGCTGGATGCGGCGACCTGCGACAAGCTCACCCGCCGCGCCAGGTTCGACCCCGCCAGCGACGAAACCGGTGCGGCGGTACCCGGCAGCTACACCGGCGCGGTGCGCTGGCAGATCCCCGAGTGAGGACCCCCCTCACCCGAGGCCCCCGCCCGGCCCGACCGGGCGGGGGGTTGCCGAACCGGCTGCGCCGCGCTGGCGGCAAGGCAAATCCCAGATGCGATCACGCAGCGTCCGCAGGCCCATGTCCGTAGCATCGAGCCGGACCCGGTCGGACCCGCCTGCCGCCAGCGCGCGGTCCAGCCAGTCAATCATGCTGGCAGCGACGATGGCGCTGGGTGTTTCGAGGCCATCGGGGTCGGTCGATGCATCATTGGCCGCTTTCCAGCGATCGCGCCGCGCTTGCACTATTTCGCGGCTGATCGGAATCCACCCGCCGGCCAGTTCCAGCGCCGCGCGCAGTCCAAGCCAGTCCTTGGTCTGGTAACGTCCCTGATCCGGCAGATGATCCGGTTCAAGCCAGCCCCGCCCCAGCGCGTGACCAAGCTGTTCCACGTCAACCTTGGCCAGGCCTGCACTGATATCCCGGTTCCGCGCCAGAAAATCGCCGCTCCTGCTGCCAAGCAGATAGATCGTGCCCAGCGTCTGGAGGACAAAGCGCAGGCCGGGCATGTCCCGCCCGCCCTTCAGCCCCTTGATCGCACTTACCGCCACGCCCGTGTAGGTGGATTCAAGCCCGGCGCTGCGCACCGCCTCGGCAGCGGCCAGGTTCGTGCCCAGACCGGCGTTGCCGATCACTTCGGAAAAGCCCAGCTTTTCCTTCGCCAGACCAAGGTTGGTCAGGATAAAGCGCGGGGTCCACACCACGTCCATGAAATGGCCGACCCCGGCCTCATCCTTCGGCAGGCTGCGCAGCACCTCGGCCAGGTGCTTGAGATTGAAAGGATAGGTCAGGAAATCACGCTCCGGCGAGGCCCGCCGGATCACGGCCGTTGCGACATTCGCGGCCTGCACGGCATAGTCCGAATGATGCTGATCGGTATTCGACTGGCCGCATTTGAACAGCATGTTGGCCAGGCTGCCCGCCCCGTCCATGGTTGAACGCTGTTCAAGGCTGGCCACCTCGAACCAGTCGGGCGCGCGCTGCTCGATCAGTTCTCGCGCCAGACTGCGGTCGGTGTTGTACAGATAGGTCAGGACCGTCGCAAAGGTCCGCATCGAGACATGTTGCAGCCGCTGATCGAATTCAAAGGCATAGGTGCGCATCGGCTCAAACGCCTGTGCCACACTCAATCCGCGTTCCTCGGCAAGCGGCCTGATCAGTTCGGGGGCAATCAGCAACCGCCCGGCGAGTGCGTTCGGCGCGGTCAGATCATGCTGCCCGGCCTTGTCTTTCGCCTCTTCACCCAGGGCGGTTTCAAGAATTTCGCCAAGCGCGTCCGATTGGACCAGGCGATACAGTTTGCAATCAATCGATGCGCGCCATGTATCCAGCAACAGATCACGCGCCGCCCCATCGGGGAGCACCCCTGGATGCGGCAGGGCCAATTTGGGCACCCAGCCGTACCGGGTATCCTTCAACCGGCCAACCCGGGCCAGATAGGCCAGGTTTTCGCGCGCCTGCGCGGGCAACTTGCGCAGCGCGAAACGATCGTTGATCCAGTCGAGCGCCATCGCCCGCGGCACTGCCCCGTCCCACTGCGCCGTAAAGTTCTGGCGGCTTCCCAGAAAAGCGGCGCAGAACAGCAGGACCTGTCGCCTGTATTCATCCTGCCAGGCCTGTGCCCAGTCCGGCTCGATCAGGCTGGCCAGCGCGCTGCGGCCAAGGCGGCCAAGCAAATGGACAGCCAGTCTGGCATAGAAATCCTGCCCGGGGCGCAAACTGAAGGACCGCTGCACCAATCCTGCCGCTTTAAGCTGGGCCAGCAGCGCGTCCCACCCGATCGTTACCGTGTCACTATTGGCCGCGCCGCTGGTGAACAGGGCGATGATCCGCAATTTCGGATTTGCCTCAGCCGCAATCAGCGCAATCTTCAAGGCGAGCTCAGGATTGGTGTGGGCTTCGTCCAGAACTAGCAAGCCATCATAACTGACCAGCCACGATTCGACGTAGGTCCGCAGTGTCATCCCCGAGCCAAGCTCAAGCCAATGCACCTTGGCCCCGGCCAGTTGGGCAACCCGCGCCAGCTGCATCGCGGTGATGGATTTGCCTACGCCCGCGCTGTCCTTGATCAGCACCGCCCGACCGGCAGCAAGCTCTTGCTCCATCTCTGCGAAGCCTTCGCCGCGCGGCAGAGTCGATCCCGGTGCAAGTTCGTCCCAATGCGGTTTGATTTCATCGCGATCATCCGGCCTGCTGCGCAACCGCGCTGCGATTGCCGGCGTCGCAGGATCAAACTGTTCGATTGGAGCGATCGAGACCGCCCCGGCCAGTTCGGCGAGCACCGCGCCCAGTTCCGCATAATTGGATAGCGGAATGTGTTTGACATTGATCTTGTCAAATCCGGGCAATGTGCGGGCTGCGTTCCAGTCCTTTTCGGTGCCGATGAAGAATCCGGAGCGCTGGTGTTCGGGTGGCAGATATGCGGCCTGCCATTGCAGCACCCTGCGAAAGTTGGGATCGCCAAGCCCGGCGCCGCAACCGATATAGATCCAGTGCCGATAGATCGCCGCCATCTTTTCCGCAGTCATCGCGGCATCGCGTGTCTTCACAAGCTTGGCATATTGACCGTATGTCAGG
>CAZKAX010000149.1:0-5773 GCA_964550775.1 uncultured Novosphingobium sp.
GAGCCAAAGGCCGCGCCGCACAGATCGCCGACCACCTGGTCGAGATCGGCATCGGGCATGACGATCCCGTGGTTCTTGGCCCCGCCCATCGCCTGCACGCGCTTGCCCGCCGCGACGCCGCGCGAATAGACGTACTGCGCGATGTCGCTTGATCCGACAAAGCTGACTGCGCTGATCGCCGGGTGATCGAGGATCAGGTCGACCATTTCCTTGTCGCCGTGGACCACCTGGAAAATGCCTTCGGGCAGGCCTGCTTCCAGCCACAGCTCGGCAATCCGCACCGGCACCGAGGGATCGCGCTCAGAGGGCTTGAGGATGAAGGCATTGCCCACCGCCATGGCCATGGCGCCCATCCACAGCGGGATCATTGCCGGGAAGTTGAACGGAGTGATCCCCGCGCCGATGCCCAGCGGCTGGCGCAGCGAGGTCACGTCGATCCCCGGCCCGGCGCCGTGGGTATAGTCGCCCTTGAGCACGTGCGGCAGGCCGCAGCAGAATTCGACCACTTCCAGCCCGCGCTGGATATCGCCCTTACTGTCGGCAATCACCTTGCCGTGTTCGGCGCTGAGCAGTGCGGCGAGCTCGTCCATGTTGCGTTCGACCAGCGCCTTGAATTCGAACATCACGCGGGCGCGGCGCTGCGGGTTCATTGCTGCCCAGGCGGGTTGAGCCGCCTGCGCCGCCGCCACCGCGCGGTCCAGCGCATCGCCGCCGCCCAGCACGACTTCGGCCTGCTGGCCGCCGTTGTTGGGGTCCATCACCGCGTGCTTGCGGGCATTGGCCAGTCCGGCCGTGCCGCCGTGGATGAAATGATCGATCATGCGCATGGCAACTGTCCTCTCGAAACTGCTTTGCGATTACCCCTGCCGTCAATATTGAGCGCAGGCAATGTGCAATTTTGCCGTATGGACATGCAATAATGCAGGGAACTGACTGGAGCGATCTGCAGGCCTTCCTCGCCATTGCCCGTGCCGGGCAATTGACCCGCGCCGGCCGCGCGATGGGACTGGATGCCACCACCATGGGTCGGCGGCTGCGGCGGCTTGAAGGGCGGCTGGGCACAACCTTGTTCGAGCAGACCCGCGAAGGCCAAGTCCTGACAGAAGCCGGGGAAGCTTTGCTGGTGCAAGTGGAAGGCATGGCCCAGGCTGCCGGCACGATCGATGAAATCGGCGGCGCGGTGGTGGGCGGATCGCAGCTGTCGGGCGCCTTGCGGATCAGCGTATCCGAAGGTTTCGGCACCTGGTTCCTCTCGCGCTTCGTCTCGGACTTTGCCGCGATGCACCCGGCACTGACGCTCGATCTGGTCGCCAGCAGCGGATTCCTAAGCCTGTCAAAGCGTGAAGCCGACATTGCGGTGATGCTGTCACGGCCCAAGGCCGGGCCGATGCTGGCCCGCAAGTTGGCGAACTATGCGCTGCGGCTTTATGCCAGTCCGGCCTATCTTGTGGCGCAAGGCACGCCTGCAAGGCCCGCTGATCTGGCCGGATCGCACCGGCTGATCGGCTATATTCCGGACATGATCTATGCCCCGGAATTGCGCTATCTCGATGAATTCCATCCCGGCCTGTCGCCGCAATTGCGCTCGTCCAGCATCAATGCCCAGCACCAGCTGATTGCCGCCGGGGCCGGGATCGGGGTGTTGCCGTGCTTCATCGGTGATGCCGATCCGGCGCTGGTCCCGGTCTTGCCAGAGCAGCGGATCGAGCGCTCGTTCTGGCTGGTTACCCACCGCGATACCCAGCAACTGTCGCGGATCCGGGCGGGCAAGGAGTGGATCCTGGCGACGGTCCAGCAGCACCGCGAACTGCTTTTGCCGCCGCAGGCTTGACTGCGCGGGCGGCATGGGCGCAGTCAGCGCGCATGTCCGGCTTTCTCTTTGCCCTGCTGGCGGTGTTCCTCGCCGGGATTGGTGCGCGCGATCAGGTGCTGGTCGCGGCGCTGTCTGCGCGGCAAGGCGCGCGGCCGATGGCGCTGGTCACCGCGCTGGCCTGCGCCCTGGCCAGCGGCGCGCTGGTGGCCTGGCTGTCAGGAATTGCCTTGCCCCGGATGGGCCCGGTCCAGCGCCAGATGTTTGCCGCGCTGGCGCTGGGGCTGGCCGCGCTGGAGATGCTGTTCGCCCGCAAGACCCGCGTGCCGGACGAGCCGACCCATTCGCTGGGCGCGTTCGCCGTTGTGCTGCTGGCCCAGCAGCTGACCGATGCGGCGCGGTTCCTGATTTTCGCGATTGCCGTGGCCACTTCGGCCAATGTCGCTGCTGGCCTGGGCGGGATGCTCGGCGGGGCGGGGGTAGTGGCGGCGGGCTGGCTGGGCGGCGACCTGTTGCTCCGCCGTAACCTCGCTCCCTTGCGCCGCACGGTCGGGCTGGTCTTGCTGGGAATTGCCGTCTGGATCGGGATTTCTGCGCGGTTGGGTTAATTCCAGCTTGAATTTCGCGGCCCTTGGTTAAGATCGACCCAAGAAATTGAACTATTTCGGATGCATAGGTTTGTAAGGTGGTTCACTTAGGCAAAACAACCTGCTAGCGGCGGGCCATGTCGCAAGTTGAACTGATCCAACAAGCAGATGATTTTGCGATCGCCGATTGGCTCCATCGCCATTTGACTTTGGCATTGGCGGCACAGTCCGGGCGAATTGCGATCAACCTGCCCGGTGGCTCAACTCCGTTTCCGATTCTGGCAAAGCTGGCGCAGTGTCCGCTGGATTGGGCGCGGATCGATGTCTGGCCCGGCGATGACCGGATTGTGGAAGAGGCCAGCCCGGCCAGCAATGCCGGGCGGATCCGCGCGCAGCTGGAACCGCTCGGCGCTCGGATCGTGCCGCTGGCAGAAGATGCCGCCCCGCCGCATTTCGCACTCACCTGGCTGGGCATGGGGGGAGACGGGCATATTGCCTCGCTGTTCCCCAACACCGATCCGCAGGTGGACGATCCCCGGCCGGTCCGCCGCCTGGTACCCGATCCCCTCCCGCCCGAAGCGCCCTTTGCCCGGCTCAGCCTGACCATCCCGGCGCTGCTGGATACCGATCGGGTGCTGTTCGTGATCCGCGGCGCGGACAAGCGCGCGCTGTTCGAAGCGGCCATGCGCGGGGATCATGACCTGCCCGTCGCCCGCCTGCTCACCGCTGCCCGCCAGCTTGCCGGATGCCCCGTCACATGCTTCGCCTGATCCCCGCCCCGCTCCACCGCGCGGGTTACATGATCGCGCATGAACTGCGCCGCCGCTGGTGGCGGCTCAGCGGTGTGCGGCTGGTCGGCACGCGGGTGCTGGCGTTTGACGAATCGGACCGGCTGCTGTTGGTCCGCCATTCCTATGGCAGCCGCCGCTGGATGCTGCCGGGCGGCGGCGTGGGTGCCAAGGAAAGTCCGATCGCAGCGGCGGTTCGCGAACTGGCCGAGGAAACGACCTGCGAGCTGCGCGATCCGCGCTCGGTCGCGATGGTCGATGAACCGCTCTATGGCACGATCAACCGCGTCCACGTGATCGGGGGGCGGATTTCCGGAACCCCGCGTTGCGACGGGCGTGAAGTGGTTGAGACGGGCCTGTTCGATCCCGCTGCCCTGCCGGATGATCTGCCCGCCGTGCTCCAGCGCAACCTGGCTGAATGGATCGCTGCCTTCCTTCCCGGGAAAGGGGATGAGCGGGTTTAGACCCTGTTTCACTTAGGTGGAAACATCGTCATCGCGTCAGGAAACCCGCTGGCAAGGCGCGGCGGGCAGCAGGGGCTGGTGGCCCCTGCAAGCGACGTGGGCGCTGTCCAGCGGGTTTCCTGACGCGACCCGCAGGGCGGGCCTGATTGGGCCCAGCGCAGCGTTGCTCGTCGGTCACTATGCGATGGCATGGCTCCCTCCTCGCGCCTCGCGCTGAGCCCAATCAGGCTCCGTGCCGATGCTTCCACCTAAGTGAAACAGGGTTTAGAGCGAGTTACGGCAAGGCGGTACACCCCACTGTCAGTCGTTACAGCACGGAACCGCACCCGCGCAGGTCGCGCGGCCCATTTCAGACCAGAATTTGAAGAATGGATGCCCGACAAGGATTCGAACCTTGATTGACGGAGTCAGAGTCCGCTCTCTTACCGTTAGAGGATCGGGCAATCAGGGGGCGCCTCTAGCCAGCGGCACGGCCAGGGTCAAGGGGATTCGTGGAGCTGCACCTGCCCGATGCGCAAGCTCTGGATAAAGTGCAGCGCTCCCTTGGTCATGGGCACGGTGCTTCCTAAGAGCACCGGGTGAGCGCTCCGATTGTCATCGGCACCGGCCCTGCCGGAGCCCCGATCAGCATCGATATCGAGGAACTGCTGGCCACCCGCCTGCTGGTGCAGGGTAACAGCGGCTCGGGCAAATCGCACCTCTTGCGCCGCCTGCTTGAGGAAAGCGCAGGGATCGTCCAGCAAGTCGTGATCGATCCCGAAGGCGATTTCGTGACCCTGGCCGAACCGTTCGGGCACGTGGTGATCGATGCAGCTGCCTATGCTGCCGGAGAGATCGCCCAGCTGGCCGCCCGGATCCGCCAGCACCGCGCCTCGGTGGTGCTGGCGCTCGACGGTTTGGAGATCGAGGCGCAGATGCGCTGCGCGGCGCAGTTCCTGAATGCGCTGTTCGATGCCCCGCGCGAACAGTGGTATCCCGCGCTGGTGGTGGTGGACGAGGCGCAGCTGTTTGCCCCCGCCGCTGCCGGGGACGTTACCGACGAAGTGCGGCGGCTGTCATTGGGGGCAATGACCAACCTGATGTGCCGCGGGCGCAAGCGCGGGCTCGCCGGGGTGATCGCCACCCAGCGGCTGGCCAAGCTGGCCAAGAACGTCGCTGCCGAGGCCTCCAACTTCCTGATGGGGCGAACCTTCCTCGATATCGACATGCAGCGCGCCGCCGACCTGCTCGGGATGGAACGCCGCCAGGCCGAACAGATCCGCGATCTGGAGCGCGGGCATTTCCTGGGGCTGGGACCCGCGATCAGCCGCCGCCCGGTCGCGGTACGGATCGGCACGGTCCAGACCGGCAGCCAGGCCGTGTCGCATGCGCTGGCCCCGCTGCCCGAGATGGAGCGGGCCGACCTTCACGCGCTGCTGCACCAGCCGATGGCGGAAGCAGCCCCGCGCGAACTGCCGCTGGCTCCGCCGCCGGTGCCCAGCGCCGAATTGCTGATCGAGCGGATCGCTGAAGTGGCCGAGCCGCTCGCTGTGCCGGGCGAGGGCGAAAGCGAGCCCGACGGTGAAGCGGTGATCGCGCGGATCCTGGCGGATATGGCGCAGGAACCGGGCTGCACCTTTGTGCCGCCAGCCGAACTGTTTCAGGATTTTACCGTGCGCTGCCGGATGCACCGGGTGCGGGCCAGCGGCATGGACGTGACCGCGTTTCGCCGCCGCTTTGCCATCGCACTCGCCGGGATCGCCGATCCGGCCGAGCCGCGCTGGGTCGAACTGCTGGGGCTGGCGCGCTCGGTCCCCGAAGACCTGCTCGCCCCGTTCCTGCTGCTCGCCCGCGCGGCGCAGGACGGCGAACCCTGCCCCGAGGACGAGGCGCTGGCAACCGTCTATGGCACCCATTCGGAAGGCCGGATTCGCCGTCTGCTGGAAAATTTCGAACGCCAGGGCCTGATCGTGATGCGCACCGATTTTGGCGGACGCCGCACAGTGACCCTGCCCCACCTGGGGCTGACCAGCGCGGCGGTAGAGGCGTGATTCCTGCTGCGCTGATGCGCAGTTCCTGGCCGGCCCACGCCCCCTGCCCGACCACCCGTTGATCGTACCCTATGGGTGGTCGGGCAGGGGGCGT
>CAZKAX010000150.1:0-5747 GCA_964550775.1 uncultured Novosphingobium sp.
CAAGTTCCTGGGCGATGAAAGCTTTGACGTGGCCAGCAAGATCGATGCCCTGCTGGCCGATCCCAAAGTGCAGCGCGACCTCGATCCGGAATAGATACTGGCCCTAGAGCGCGGGCACCAGCCGGGCGTGGATGGTGATCTTGACCTTGTTGCCGATCAGGATCGGGAAGGCCCCCATGCCAAACTGGCGGCGATCGATCGTGGTGGTGCCGACAATCGACAGCGGATCGTTCGGCCCGGCTTCCCAGGGCACTTGCGAAAAACCGATCACCAGCTGGACCGGGCGGGTTACGCCCTTGGCCGTCATCAGCCCGGTCACGGTCCCGCCGCGATCGCCCTTGAGTTCCAGCTTTTGTGCAACGAACCGGACGGTGGGATAGCGTTCCACATCGAAGAACTGCCTCCCGCGCAGCCGCCTGGTTTCCGAATCCCCGGTGGTCAGGGTGCGGGCATCGACATCGACGGTCATGCTGACCTGCTGGTAATCGTTGATGTCGAGCGAGAGTGTCCCCTTCATGTCGGGGAAACGCGCGGTCTTGCTTGCCACGCCCAGGAACGCGACCTTGGCGTCGACCTGGCTTTTGGCATCGTCAACCACATAACGGCGCACCGATCCCTGCCCAATAGCCGGCTGGGCCAGGGCGAAAATCAGCAGCAAAAACAGATACCGGAACCGTCGCAAGAACACACTCCTTCGCGCCTTGCGCGCCCGGGTCGAGCTATGGCCGGTCCGCAAGCTGGCTGTCAATCACACTGGCCTTTCGCGGCACAATCCCTATCTGTTGCGCCATGGCCAAGCTCTACTTCTACTACTCCAGCATGAACGCAGGCAAATCGACCACGCTGCTTCAGGCGGATTTCAACTATCGCGAACGCGGCATGCAGACCATGCTGTGGACCGCCGCGCTGGATGACCGCGCCGGGAATGGCGGGATCGAAAGCCGGATCGGGCTCCACGCCGAAGCGCACCGGTTCAGCGCCGAAACGCAGCTGTGGGACCGGGTCACTGCCGCACACCGGGTGGAACCACTTGCTTGCGTGCTGGTGGACGAGGCGCAGTTCCTTTCGGAAGCGCAAGTCTGGCAATTGGCGCGAGTGGCGGATCAAGCAGGGATCCCGGTGCTGTGCTATGGCCTGCGTACCGATTTTCAGGGAGAGCTGTTCCCCGGCGCCAAGGCCCTGCTGGGGATCGCGGATTCGCTGATCGAACTGAAGGCCGTGTGCCACTGCGGCCGCAAGAGCAGCATGAACCTGCGCGTCGATGGTGACGGGGTGGCGGTAAAGCAGGGCGCACAGACCGAGATCGGCGGGAATGACCGCTATGTCGCGCTGTGCCGCAGGCATTTCACCGAAGCGCTGGGGTGGTGGGAATGAAGCCAGATCCGCTGGGCCTGCTGGCCGTGCTGGAACAGGACGGATTGCGTTTGGAGCCGCTCGAGGAGCATCATCGCGATCACATGCGCGCGGCTTGCTCTGAAGATGACGCGATCTGGGAGATGTACGGCGTTTCCTATGGCCCCGGCCATTTTGACGAAAGCTTTGACAAATTGCTTGCCAATCCGGTGCGGCTGCCTTTCGCCGTGCTGGTCAATGGTGATGTCGCGGGGCTGACGGCCTGGATTAATCCCGATGTGGCCTGGCGGACTGCAGAGATCGGCAATACTTATCTGCGTCCCCGGTTTCGCGGCGGCGCGGTCAATACGCCAATGAAGCGGCTTATGCTGGCGCATGGCTTTGCCTGCGGGCTGAAGCGGATGTTCTTTTCGGTCGACACTCGCAACCAGCGCTCGCAGGCAGCCTGTGCCAAGATTGGCGCGACGCTGGAAGGCGTCTTGCGCAACCACATGATTACCTGGACCGGGTATGAGCGCGACAGTGCGATCTTTTCGGTCGTCGAACGCGATCGGGAAAGACTGGGACTATGAACGATACTATCTGGCAAGCTGCATCGCTGATTATCCCGCTGGTCATCGCGATCGTGTTCCACGAAGTGGCGCACGGATACACGGCCCGGCTACTGGGCGATCCAACCGCTTCCGAGCTTGGACGGCTGAGCCTTAATCCCCTGCGCCATGTCGATCCGTTCGGCACGATCATCCTGCCGGGTCTGCTCAAACTGTCAGGCCTGCCGGTGTTCGGTTTTGCCAAGCCGGTCCCGGTGATGAAGGCCCGGCTGCGCAATCCCCGGCAGGGCATGATGCTGGTCGCTGCGGCGGGGCCGGCCAGCAACCTCGTCATGGGCCTGATCGGTGCGGTGCTGCTTGGCCTGTTGCTGCGGCAATATCAGGGGGTGCAGGGAACCTCTGCTCTGGTCCAGTTCACGGCCCTCAACCTCACCAATTTCATCGCGCTCAACGTGTTCCTGGCGCTGTTCAACCTGCTGCCCGTGCCGCCGTTCGATGGCGGTCACATCGTTGAAGGACTGTTGCCGCGACCGCTGGCGGAAAAGTTTACCGGAATGCACCAGCAGGCCCTGCTGGTGATGATCCTGCTGCTGGTCGTGCTGCCTTGGATCTCCCCCAGCCTGAACGTGGTGGGCGCACTGGTGTTTCCACCGGTCGAATGGCTGACCGGTCACTACCTTGACCTTGCCGTCGCGGTTGCGCGGAGCTGAACCTTTGCCCCACGGCTGGATCATCCTCGACAAGCCGCACGGACTTGGTTCGACCCAGGCGGTTGGCGCGGTCAAGCGCAACCTGCGTGAGGCGGGCTTTGGCAAGGTCAAGGTCGGGCACGGCGGCACGCTCGATCCCTTTGCCACCGGCGTCCTGCCGATTGCGCTGGGCGAGGCGACCAAACTGTGCGGGCGGATGCTCGATGCCAGCAAGACTTATCAGTTTACGGTTCAGTTCGGGACCGAGACTGACACGCTTGATCTGGAAGGCGAGGTCATTGCCTATTCGGAGGAGATGCCAGGTTTCGGGCCGGTGGAAACAATCACCGAACGGCAGTTCCTTGGAGAGATTGAGCAACTCCCTCCAAGCTATTCGGCAATAAAGATCGATGGAAAGCGCGCTTATGATCGCGCGCGCGCCGGCGAGGAATTCACGATCGAACCTCGGCAGGTTACGATTCATAAGTGGCATTCTTTCGAAGAGGGCTTCATCGGCGAATGGGATAAGAGTCCGCAATACGCGACGCTCACCGTTACGGTGTCCAAGGGCACCTACATCCGCAGCCTCGCCCGTGACATCGCCCGCGCGCTCGGTACGGTCGGTCATGTCACCATATTGCGTCGGCTCAAGGCCGGGCCGTTCGGGATCGAACAGGCGATTTCGCTGGACAAACTGAACGAAGTGGGTAAGGGCGCGGCGCTTGAGAACGTACTCTTGCCGCTGGAGGCAGGGCTGGTCGACATCCCGGCTCTCAACCTCGGTCCGGAACAGGCAAGCATGGTCCGCCAGGGCCGGGTTCTGACCGGGCTGCCCCACGATGACGGGCTTTACTGGGCGAAAGCAGGCCGCGTGCCTGTTGCGCTGTTGGAGGTTTCCTCCGGTGAAGCCCGCGTGTCGCGGGGGTTCAACCTTTCCGATGTCGCGGAGTAAATGATATGTCGGTTAGCCCCGAAAAGAAGCAGGAAATCATCCAGGACAACGCCCGCCAGGCCAGCGACACCGGTTCGCCGGAAGTGCAGGTGGCGATCCTGACCAGCCGTATCATTACGCTGACCGAACACTTCAAGCAGCACCACAAGGACAACCATTCGCGCCGGGGTCTGCTGATGATGGTCAACAAGCGCCGCAGCCTGCTTGACTACCTCAAGCGCAAGGATGTGGACCGGTACAACGCCCTGATCCAGAAGCTGGGTCTGCGTAAGTAACCACGCGGAGGCGGCCCCAAGCGGGCCGCTTCTTGCATTTGGACCTGGCCCCGCAATCCGGCGGGCAGGCCAATACGGGGCCAGGAGCGCCCCAGACCGGACCGGGACGGAATCCCCGGCAGCAAAACCCGCACGCAATAGGGCCTGCGGGCTGAAGGAAATACAATGTTCGACGTCAAAACCGTATCCATGGAGTGGGGCGGAAAGACCCTCACGCTGGAAACCGGCCGCATTGCCCGTCAGGCTGACGGCGCGGTCCTCGCCACTTATGGCGAAACTGTCGTGCTCTGCGCCGTCACGGCCGCCAAGAGCGTCAAGGAAGGTCAGGACTTCTTCCCGCTGACCGTCCACTATCAGGAAAAGTTCTTCGCCGCCGGACGCATCCCGGGCGGCTTCTTCAAGCGTGAACGCGGCGCGACCGAAAAGGAAACCCTGGTTTCCCGCCTGATCGACCGTCCGGTCCGTCCGCTGTTCCCCGAAGGCTTCTACAACGAGATCAACGTCATCGCCCAGGTGCTGAGCTATGACGGCGAAATCGAGCCCGACGTGCTGGCGATGATCGCCGCATCGGCCGCGCTGACCATTTCGGGTGTGCCCTTCATGGGCCCGATCGGCGCTGCGCGTGTCGGTTATGTCGATGGCGAATACACCCTCAACCCGCGCCAGGACGTCGCCGCCGCTGGCGCGCTCGACCTGGTGGTTGCCGCAACCGGCAACGCTGTGATGATGGTCGAATCGCAGGCCCGCGAGCTGAGCGAAGAAGTGATGCTGGGCGCCGTCATGTTCGCGCATGATGAGTGCAAGAAGGTTGTGAACCTGATCATCGATCTGGCTGAAAAGGCCGCGAAGGATCCGTGGGACGTTGCCGTTTCGGATAACACCGCGATCAAGGACAAGCTCAAGAAGCTGATCGGCAAGGACATTGCTGCAGCGTACAAGCTGACCGACAAGTCGGAACGTTCGAACGCGCTCAATGCCGCCCGCGCCAAGGCCAAGGAAGCTTTCGCATCCGAAGACGCGCAGACCCAGATGGTCGCGATCAAGTCGGTCAAGAAGGTCGAAGCCGATATCGTTCGCGGCGCCATCCTCAAGGACGGCCAGCGGATCGACGGGCGCAAGACCAACCAGGTCCGCCCGATCGAATCGATGGTCGGCTTCCTGCCCCGCACCCATGGTTCGGCGCTGTTCACCCGCGGTGAAACGCAGTCGATCTGCACCACCACCCTGGGCACCAAGGACAGCGAGCAGATGATCGACGGGCTGGAAGGCCTGTCGTATTCGAACTTCATGCTGCACTACAACTTCCCGCCCTATTCGGTCGGTGAAGTGGGCCGCTTCGGCGCGCCGAGCCGCCGCGACGTGGGCCATGGCAAGCTCGCCTGGCGTGCACTGCAGGCGGTGCTGCCCAGCAAGGAAGACTTCCCTTACACGATCCGCGTGGTTTCGGACATTACCGAGTCCAACGGTTCGTCGTCGATGGCGACCGTCTGCGGCGGCGCGCTGGCGATGATGGACGCGGGCGTTCCGCTGACCCGTCCGGTGTCGGGCATCGCCATGGGCCTGATCCTCGAAGGTGACGAATTCACCGTGCTGTCCGACATCCTGGGTGACGAAGATCACCTGGGCGACATGGACTTCAAGGTGGCCGGGACGTCCGAAGGCATCACCACGATGCAGATGGACATCAAGGTTGCCGGGATCACCAAGGAAATCTTCTCGGCCGCGCTCAACCAGGCCAAGGAAGGCCGTGCGCACATCCTGGGTGAAATGACCAAGGCGCTGGGTACCGCCCGCACCGAACTGTCGGCTCACGCTCCCCGGATCGAGACCATGCAGATCGACAAGTCGAAGATCCGCGACATCATCGGCACCGGCGGCAAGGTGATCCGCGAGATCGTCGCCACCACCGGCGCCAAGGTCGACATCA
>CAZKAX010000151.1:0-309 GCA_964550775.1 uncultured Novosphingobium sp.
CATCGATCCCTTCGCGCTCGCTCTTGCTCACCACCGCAACCTTGCTGGTCAGCGGATCGGCCCCGCCCATCCCGTCGATCTGGACCGGATCGGGGCTGCCCATCACCCGCAGCAGGAAGGCATCGCGTGTCGCGGCGTCGGCGGGCAGGTCGTCCTTCAGGAAATAGCCGCCCTTGGACGTCCCACCGCGCATCCACATGCAGGGAATGCCAGCGCCCATCACACCAACCTCCGTTCGTGTCGAGCCCCCACCATCCCCCCGCGGCGGTGGCGCGGGTTTGGGGCGAAGTTGGCACCCGGGCCGGGGCC
>CAZKAX010000151.1:319-3313 GCA_964550775.1 uncultured Novosphingobium sp.
AAGGCCCGCGCCCAACACACCCACATCCGTTCGTGACGAGCTATTTGGAGAAAGGCTGGCGTCGCGCCGGGTGTCTCGACTTCGCTCGACACGAACGGGCGGAGAAGGAGTTTGGGCGAGGGCCTAAACATATTTCAGCCCCATCTCGGCCAGCTTCTCACGCATCTTGTACATGTCGAGCCCCAGCACTCCGGCGGCGAGCTTGGCGCGCTTGTCGGCCTCATTGGCCTCGCGGGCCTGCGCAGCCGCCAGCACCTCTTCGGCATTGGCACGCGGGACTACGCAGACGCCGTCGTCATCGGCAACGATCACGTCGCCCGGATTGACCAGCGCATTGGCGCAGACCACCGGCACGTTGACGCTGCCCAGCGTGTTCTTGACCGTGCCCTGCGCATAGATCGCCTTGGACCAGACGGGAAAGTTCATTTCGGTGAGGTCGCGCACGTCGCGCACCCCGGCATCGATAATCAGCCCCCGGCACCCGCGCGCCTGGGCGCTGGTGGCCAGCAGGTCGCCGAAATAGCCGTCTTCGCACGGGCTGGTCGGGGCGAGCAGCAGGACGTCGCCTTCCTTCAGCTGTTCGATTGCAACGTGGACCATCCAGTTGTCACCCGGAGGGGCGCTGATCGTCACCGCGCTGCCCGCAATCCGCGCGCCGGAATAGATCGGGCGCATGTAGCTGGCGAGCAGGCCGGTGCGGCCCTGCGCTTCGTGAACGGTCGCCACCCCGCATTGGGCCAGCCCGTCGATCACCGACAGGGGGGCACGTTCGATGTTCTGGACGACGATACCGCTCATTGCTCACTCCCGGAATTTGGCAGAGCCGGTCATGCGCGCGGGGGCATCCAACCGATAATGCGAAGTTGGCGCTGGCCATAACTATTTGCTAATCGGCTGCCCGAGATGAGCGACCGCCCGCCCAACATTCGCCACTATGCCGCGCTGGCCGCGACTGTGCGCCACGGCAGCCTGAGCCGCGCGGCGCGCGCCGTGAACCTGTCGCAGCCAGCGCTCACGCAAGCGATCACCGGGCTGGAGGCCAGCCTGGGCGTAACGCTGTTCCAGCGCGGCCCGCAGGGGATGACGCCGACCGAGCCCGCGCTGCTGCTGGCCCCCCGCGCCGAAGCGGCGATCCAGCATGTTGGCAGCCCGCGCGTCACCGGCACGCAGGTGCGCGCCTTTCTGGCGGTGGTCCGGGCCGGATCCTATGCCGCCGCGGCCGAGGCCGAGGGGATCAGTCCGGCCTCGCTGCACCGCGCGGTGGCCGATCTGTCGGTCGCCTTGGGGCAGATGCTGATCGACCGGCGCGGGCGCAGCCTGACCCTGACCCCGGCGGGCGAGCGCCGCGCACGCGGGTTTGGCCTGGCCATGGCGGAACTGCGCGCGGGGCTGGCCGAAGTGGCCGAATGGCAGGGCAAGTCCGGCGGGCGGATCGCGGTTGGCGCCATGCCGCTGTCGCGCGCGCGCTGGCTGCCCGAGGTGATCGCCCGGTTTATCGCCGCCTGCCCCGGCGTGGACGTGGTGGTCCACGAAGGCAGCCATGCCGAGCTGGCCGGACCGTTGCGCCACGGCGAAATCGACCTGATGCTGGGCGCGCTGCGCGAAGTGGCAATGGTCGACGATCTGGCGCAGGAAGCCGTGTTCGAGGATCGCCCCGCCCTGGTGATGCGCGCCGGACACTCGCTGTTGCAGGCGCATGATGTGGCCGAGGCGATGTTTGCCTATCCCTGGCTGCTGCCAGGCCGGGAAACCCCGCTGCGGCGCTATTGGGAAGCGATGGTCCAGACCATGGGCCGGGAAGTGCCGCACGTTGGCGTGGAATGCGGATCGACCATGATGATCCGCCAGCTGCTACTTTCGGGCGACGCGCTGACCCTGCTTTCGCCGGATCAGGTCTCGGTCGAGCTGCAGGCCGGAGTGCTGGCCGCCCTGCCCCCGCCGGTCCCGGTAACGCGCACCATCGGCATCACGACGCGCGAGGGCTGGCGGCCGACGCAGACGCAGGCCGTGTTCGTGGACCTGCTGCGCGAGGTGGGGCAGGCCCTGTAATTCCTCCCCGGAACGGGGAGGAATGGATTCGCAATTACCTATACCCGCACAAGTCATTCGATTGGCGCATGGCCAGTCCGCGCGCGCATGGCCCGGCGTGATGCAATGCGAGCTTGCCCTGATCGGATTCGGCGAGGCCGGATCCACCTTTGCCGGTGCTGCCGGGTGGGGAGACCGCGCGCGCGGCTGGGATCTGCTGCCCGCACGCCGCGCCGCCATGGCCGAACACGGGGTCACGGCCGCCGACAGCGCCGAAGCGGCACTGGCCGGTGCGGCCACGGTGCTGTCGCTGGTTACCGCCGATCAGGCGCTGCCCGCGGCGCAGACCTATGCTCCGTTCCTCGCGCAGGGCGCGCTGTGGTGCGATTGCAATTCGGTCGCTCCCGAAACCAAGCGCGCGGCGGCGAAGGCGGTTGCGGCAGCGGGTGGTCGCTATGTCGATGTGGCAGTGCTGGCCCCGGTCAATCCCGCGCGGATGGCTGTGCCGCTGCTGCTGGCCGGCAGCGCGGCGGATGAGGCCGAAGGCAAGCTCCGCGCGCTGGGCTTCAGCAACATCCGCGTGGTCGGCACCGAAGTGGGCCGGGCCAGCGCGATCAAGATGATCCGCTCGGTCATGGTCAAGGGGATCGAGGCCCTGACCGACGAGATGATGGCAGCGGCCGAGGCCGCAGGCGTAGCGGACGAAGTGCTCGCCTCGCTTGACGCCAGCGAAAAGAGCCAGACCTGGGCCGTGCGCGCGGCCTATAACCTGGAACGGATGCACACGCACGGGGCCAGGCGTGCGGCGGAAATGGAAGAAAGCGCCAAGACGCTGCTGGCGCTGGGCGTACCCCCGGTGATGACGCGCGGTACGGTCTATCGCCAGAGGCAGGCAGCCAAAACAACCCAACCTCCGTTCGTGTCGAGCGAAGTCGAGACACCGCGCGCTCGGGGCGCGAAGTGGCG
>CAZKAX010000151.1:3323-5745 GCA_964550775.1 uncultured Novosphingobium sp.
CCCCCGGTGGGCTCCCCCGCACGTCCACCCCCCCCCGGCGGTGCCCCCCCCCCCCCCCCACACGAACGGGACTGGGGAGGAGTAATCCCGACATGACAATGATCATCGATTGCCACGGCCACTACACCGTGCTGCCCAAGGCCCATGACGAGTGGCGCGAGGCGCAGAAGGCGGCGTTCAAGGCCGGAAGCGAATGCCCGCCCTATCCTGTAATCTCCGACGACGAGATCCGCGAAACGATCGAGGCCAACCAGCTGCGCCTGATCAAGGAACGCGGCGCGGACATGACGATCTTCAGCCCCCGCGCCAGCGCGATGGCGCCGCATGTCGGCGACCAGAGCGTGGCGGTGAAGTGGGCGCAGGTCTGCAACGACCTGATCGGGCGCGTGGCGGGGCTCTATCCGGATGTCTTCGCACCCGTGTGCATGCTGCCGCAAAGCCCCGAGGCCGACATGACCAGCTCGATCGCGGAGCTGAAGCGCTGCGTCGAGACGATGGGTTTCATTGGCTGCAACCTGAACCCCGATCCGGGCGGCGGCCACTTCAAGCATCCGCCGCTGACGGACCCCTACTGGTTCCCGTTCTACGAAGCGATGTGCGAGCTGGACGTGCCGGCGATGATCCACGTTTCGGGCAGCTGCAATCCGGCGATGCACGCCACCGGGGCCTATTACATCGCCGCCGATACGATCGCGTTCATGCAGCTGCTGGAAGGCGATCTGTTCGGCCGCTTCCCGAACCTGCGCTTCATCATCCCGCATGGCGGCGGCGCGGTGCCCTATCACTGGGGGCGCTATCGCGGGCTGGCCGACATGCTTAAGAAGCCGGACCTCGCCAGCCACCTGATGAACAACGTGTTCTTCGATACCTGCGTCTACCACCAGCCGGGGATCAACCTGCTGGCTGACGTGATCGACAACAAGAACATCCTGTTCGGCAGCGAAATGGTCGGCGCGGTGCGCGGGATCGATCCCACGACCGGCTTCTATTTCGACGATACCAAACGCTACATCGACGCGCTCGACATTTCCGATGCCGAACGTCACGCCATTTTCGAAGGCAACGCCCGCCGGGTCTTCCCCCGGCTCGATGCCCAATTGAAGGAACGGGGTCTGTGAAACAGAACATCCACGAATACCTCGCCGAATTCGACGATATCCCCGGCACCCGGGTCTATACTGCGGCGCGCGCCCGCAAGGGCTACTGGATCAACCAGTTCGCGATGAGTCTGATGAAGGCCGAGAACCGCGAACGGTTCAAGGCCGATGAAAAGGCCTATCTGAACGAGTGGAAGCTGTCGGACGAGGCCAAGGAGGCTCTGCTGGCGCGCGATTACAACCGCCTGCTCGATCTGGGCGGCAACGTCTATTACCTCGCCAAGCTGTTCAGCACCGACGGGCTGAGCTTCGCCGAGGCGGTCAGCACGATGACCGAATACACCTTTCCGGAATATCGCGAGATGATGAACAACGGCGGCCGCAGCCCGATTGGCAACCGCTCGATCAAGGGAGGCTACTGATATGGCCCGCATTACTGCCGGCGTCGCCTCCAGCCACGTGCCCCTGCTGGGTGTCGCGGTCGATCAGGGCAAGACCCAGGACGACTACTTCGGCCCGATCTTCGCCGGGTACGAATGGACCAAGGAATGGGAACGCCAGCAAAAGCCCGACGTGGTGATCCTGGTCTATAACGATCACGCCAGCGCCTTTGACGCCAACATCATCCCGACCTTCGCGATCGGTTGCGGCGAACACTACAAGAGCGCCGACGAAGGCTGGGGTCCGCGCCCGGTGCCTGACGTTGAGGGCCACGCGGACCTCGCCTGGCACATCGCGCAGAGCCTGATCCTCGACGATTTCGACATGACCATCATCAACGAGATGGACGTCGATCACGGGCTGACCGTGCCGCTGTCGATGATGTTCGGCCAGCCCGACAAGTGGCCGTGCAAGGTCGTGCCGCTGGCGGTCAACGTGGTGACTTACCCGGTCCCCTCGGGCAACCGCTGCTGGGCGCTGGGCGAGGCGATTGCCCGCGCGGTGGAAAGCTTCCCCGAAGATCTCAACGTGCAGATCTGGGGCACCGGGGGCATGAGCCACCAGTTGCAGGGCCCGCGTGCTGGCCTGCTCAACCGCGAATGGGACAACAAGTTCCTCGACCTGCTGGAAGCGGACAATGACGATGTGCGCCACATCCCGCACATCGAATACCTGCGCGAAACCGGCAGCGAGGGGATCGAAATGGTGATGTGGCTGATCATGCGCGGGGCGCTGGGCAGACGCGTCAAGCGCCTGCACCGCCACTACCACATCCCGTGCAGCAACACGGCCATTGGCCACATCGTTTTGGAGCCGGCCTGAATAAGCCCTCTCCCCTTCAGGGGAGAGGGAGGGGAGAGGGGGACTCCCTCCCGATCACGATC
>CAZKAX010000152.1:0-5677 GCA_964550775.1 uncultured Novosphingobium sp.
CACGAACGGAATTGGGTTTGATGGCCGCTAGACCTAACCGCTCAAGGCCGCCTTCGCCGCCGCCTCTACCCGCGAACGATCCGCCAGCAGGATGGTGGTGGTCGCCTTGGCCAGCACTGTGCCGTTCTCATCCTTGAGGTGGCCTTCGTAGAAACAAGTCTTGCGCCCTGCACGCTCCACCCAGCCTTCGGCGATCACCAGCCCGGGCCGCACGGGGGCGAAGAAGCTGACTTTCAGTTCCAGCGTCATCGG
Organism: uncultured Novosphingobium sp.; assembly: GCA_964550775.1. Classification (GTDB taxonomy): domain Bacteria; phylum Pseudomonadota; class Alphaproteobacteria; order Sphingomonadales; family Sphingomonadaceae; genus Novosphingobium. Next base: position 253 of record CAZKAX010000152.1, read on the forward strand.
CGTCACGCCCGGCCCGTTGGCGGCAATCGCCGCGTGGGCCATGGCTGCGTCGATCCAGCCGGTAACGAAGCCGCCCTGCACCACTCCGCCCGAATGGCACATTTCCGGCCGCGCGCGGTATTCCAGCGTCGATCGCCCGGCCGGATCCATGGTAACAACGCGCACCAGCCCCATCGCCTGATACAGCGGGTCGTTCGCTCCCTCGCTCATGACAGCGCCGAATAGATCAGGGTCTTGAGCTCGCGCCGGATCGGGTAGGTGCTCGATGGTGACAGCTGGGTCATGAACACCATGGTCACCTCCTCGACCGGATCCACGAAGAACGCGGTGGAGAACATCCCCCCCCAGTAAAACTCACCCGCCGAACCCGCCAGCAGGTTCAGCGCCGGGCTCATGTTCACGGCAAAGCCCAGCCCGAACCCGACCCCGGCATTGGTCGCCTCACTGAACAGGCTGCGCGACATGGTGGCCAGATCGCCGTTCCCCGGCAGGTGATTGGCGGTCATCAGTTCCAGCGTCTTGCGCCCGACGATCCGCACGCCGTCCAGCTCTCCGCCGTTCAGCAGCATCCGGCAAAAGCGGTGGTAATCAAGCGCGGTAGACACGAGCCCGCCGCCGCCCGAAAACTGCACCGGCTGGCGGCTCCACGCGCTTTCCGCGCCGCGATCATACATCACCCGTCCCTTGCCCGGAATGAAGGTGTAGCAATCGGTAAGCCGGTCGATCTTGTCCTCTGGCACCTTGAAGAAGGTGTCGTGCATCTGCAGCGGCTTGAAGATCCGCTCCGCGAAAAACTCATCCAGCCGCTGCCCCGACAGGCGCTGCACCACCGCGCCCAGCACATCGGTGGAAACCGAATAGTTCCAGGCGGTTCCGGGCGAAAATTCAAGCGGTAGCTTGCCCAGCGCGGCAACCATCGCGTCAAGGTCATAGGCGCCATGCCAGTTTTCCAGCTTGAGCTCGCGGTGCGCGGCATCAATGTTGCTGCGGTTCTGGAAGGAATAGGTCAGCCCGCTAGTGTGGCGCAGCAGATCGACCATCTGCATCGGCCGTTCGCACGGCTTGGTCAGGAACGGGACCCCGGCCCCGCCGCCGTTGTAAACGCCCAGATCGGCAAATTCGGGCAGCACAGCCGCCACCGGCGTATCCAGCGCGACCTTGCATTCTTCCACCAGCATCATGAAGGCGATCGAAGTGATCGGCTTGGTCATGCTGGCGATGCGGAACAGCGATCCTTCATCAATCGCCTTGCCCGCCCCTTCGCGCGCCGGACCAAGCGAGCTGAAATGCGCAATCTCCCCCCCGCGCGCGACCAGCACCTGCGCATGCGGCAGCTTGCCGGTATCGAGGTAGCGTTCCTGGACAAAGGCATCGATGCGGGCAAGCCGCGCGGAATCGAAGGAACTGGACATCGGCGCTCCGGAGCTGATCGGTTGCAGTTTGGAACCTCTATTGCCCGCCAGACCGCGCTGGGCAAGGGCCTAGGCCGGATCGACCAATACCCCTTCGCGCAGCAGCAGCCGGGCAGTGCCCGCGAACTGTTCCAGCAAGGCATGGATCGCCGCGCGCACTGCGGGGGCCAGGACAAGCCGCCGTGCGGTGCGCAGGCCTTGCTCCCATTCCAGCAGGACGCCGCTTTGCAGCAATGCATTGCTGCGCCGCCGCACCGTTTCGCGCGGCAGGCCGGTCGCCCGGGCCAGTGCGCGGCGAGAAACGGGGACGATCCGGTCCTGATCGACCAGCGCGTCGGACACAGCCAGTCCGCCATCGTCGGGACTGCGCAACATCCGCTGGACGTTGCCCAGCGCCACGGTCAGCACCAGCAGCACGTCTTCATGCGACAGGCCGAAGGCGCGGCGCAGCGTTTCGCTGGCGACCAGGAAATGGTTGGCGACGATGAAGCCAGAGAGCCGCAACTTCGCCTCTGCCGCCGCATGATCGATTGCCAGCGCCACGCCTGCCTCCCTTGCTGACCCATATCGGGTCACCCTGCTCTAGCATCGCCCAGCGCTGCTTGCCATGGTCCGTTTTGGCAGGGCGCAGCACGCTTGCAACCGATGGGAGACGAAGCATGGCCTGGACCGAAGTGCAGCTTGGCCCGGTGATCGGCAGCGAAGTGACCGGGATTGACCTTAACCAGCTGGACGATGCGCTGATCGCCACGCTGCGCAAGCGGCTGGCTGAACGGCAGGTGCTGGTGTTCCGTGACCAGCAGCTGAGCCGCGAGGCGCACAAGGCGGTCGCGCGGCTGTTTGGCACCGGGCAATTGCACCGCCATGCGCTCAACAAGGCGCGCGGCGCGGACGATGAAGAGGTCTATCCGGTCCGCACCACCGCCGAATCGAAAATGACCGCGGGCGAGGCCTGGCACACCGATGTGTCCTGCGATCCCGATCCGATCGCCGCCAGCCTGCTCTACATGCACCAGGCCCCGGCGGGCGGCGGCGGCGATACGATCTTTTCCAGCATGTACGAATGCTATGACCGGCTCAGCCCCGCAGTCAGGACTTTGGCCGAAGGGCTGAGTGCGGTCCACGACGGGGCCTTTCCCTATCGCCAGGTCTATGGCTTTGAACCGGAACAGGGCCAGTTCAACTGCACGGTCCACCCGGTGGTGATCCGCCACCCGGTGACCGGGCGAAAGCTGTTGTGGGTCAACCGGGGTTTCACCACCCGGATCAAGGGGCTGTCGCATGTCGAAAACCGGCATCTGCTGGAAATGTTCTTCCAGCACATCGAAAGCACTCTGACCGCGCAGTGCCGGGTGCGATGGGAAGATCGCACGCTGGTGATCTGGGACAATGTCGCGACCCAGCACCATGCCGTGTGGGATTACTTTCCCAACAGCCGCTATGCCGAACGGATTTCGGTGGTGGGGCCGGTGCTGGGGCAAAGCTAGACTGGTGCTGGCCATCGAAGGTCCGCGTGGACTATGGCGCGGCGATGACCCCGGATTCGCTCCCGATCTGCGTTGCAGCGCTGTACCATTTCACCCCGCTGGATGATCTCCCGGCGCTGCGGCTCCGGCTGATCGAACTCTGCGGCACGCAGCATACCAAGGGCACCCTGCTGCTGGCACGCGAAGGGATCAACGGGACCATCGCCGGAAGCGATGCCGGCATCGCCGCAGTGATCGCCGCGCTGCGCGAAGTGCCGGGCTGCGCCGCGCTGGAGGTCAAATACTCTCGCGCCCCCGCCCTGCCGTTCAAGCGGATGAAGGTCCGGCTCAAGGCCGAAATCGTCACGATGGGCCAGCCCGACATCGATCCGCTCGCCCCGGGCCATTATGTCAGCCCGAAGGACTGGAACGCCCTGATCACCGATCCTGACACCTTGGTGATCGACACTCGCAACGATTACGAGATCGTCGCAGGAACCTTCACCGGGGCGATCAACCCCGGCACGCGCACTTTCCGCGAATTTCCCGCATGGTTTCGCCAGAACCGCGACGCATTGCTGGGCCCGGATGGCAAGCGCAAGGTCGCGATGTTCTGCACCGGTGGGATCCGCTGCGAAAAATCGACTGCATTCCTGAAGGCCGAGGGGGTGGACGCGGTTTATCACCTGCAGGGCGGGATTCTCAAATACCTGGAGGAAGTGCCGAAAGAGCAGAGCGAATGGCAAGGCGAATGCTTCGTGTTCGATGAACGGGTGACCGTGGGGCACGGCCTGGTCCCCGGATCGTTCGAGGCTTGCCAGGGCTGCGGCCGCCCGCTGGATGCAGAGGCGCGCCAGTCTGCGCTTTACATCGCCGGGCAATGCTGCGCCCATTGCCATGAACAGCGCAGCAGCGCAGACGGATCGAGCAGGCGTTGGCGGGGGAAGGAACCGGCATGACGGAAGTGAGCGCGGCACAGCGGGGCACCAATGCGCTGGTGCTGATGGCCGCGCTGGCGGTGTTCATCCACGCGCTTGATCGCGGCAACTTTGCCATCGCGGCCCCGCTGATCAAGGATCAGCTGGCGCTGACCAACACCCAGATCGGGCTGCTGATTTCGGCCTTTTTCTGGACCTATGTGCCCGGCCATGTGCTGGCAGGCACCCTGATCGAACGGATTGGCGCGGCCCGCACCCTGACTCTGGCGCTCACCACCTGGTCGCTGGCAACGCTGCTGACGGGGCTGGCAGGCGGGTTCACCGCGCTGCTCGCGCTGCGGCTGTTGCTGGGCCTGGGCGAAAGCGCGGGCTTTCCCGCCACGTCCAAGCTGCTGGCCAGCATCCTCCCCCCGGAACGGCTGGGCGCGGCGAACGGGCTGGTCGGCGCCGGGCTGATGCTGGGCAACGGAGCAGGCGTGCTGCTGGGCGGGCTGCTGGTTGCGGCGCTCGGCTGGCAGGCGCTGTTCCTGGTGTTCGGCGCGCTGTCGCTGCTGTGGCTGGTGCCCTGGCTGGCCATGACCCGCGGCGCGCAGCAGCGCCTGACCCTGCCCCGGTCAACGCCTCCCGCACCCGGCTATGCCCGGATGCTGAAGGAGCGCGAAACCTGGGGGGCAGTGCTGGGCATGTTTTGCGCGAACTATCCCTATTTCCTCGTCCTGTCGTGGCTGCCGCTTTACCTGGTCAAGCAACAGGGCTTTTCGCTGCAGGCGATGGCCTGGCTGGGCGGTGCGATCTATCTGGCGGGGGCGCTGATCAACCTGATCGGCGGGCCTTATGTTGACCGGCTGATCGCACGCGGCAGCGATCCGGCAGCGGTGCGCAAGGCGGTGGTGGTCGCCTCCTCGCTGGTCGCAACCCTTTGCATGCTGGCTTGCGCGCTGGGCAATACGCAAGTCGCGGTGGCCGGACTGGCGGGCTACGCCGTGGCAATCGGACTGGGCCCGATCGGCAGCTTCACCGCCGGACAGACGCTGGCCGGTCCTGCCGCCGCAGGCAAATGGATGGGCCTGCAAAACGGTGCGGGCGGCCTTGCAGGCGTTGTCGGCCCATTGGTGACCGGCATGCTGATCGACGCCACCGGCGATTACCGCATCGCCTTCCTGTTCAGCGCCGCCGTGGCACTGACCGGGGCCGTGATGTGGGGTGTGGTGATCCGCCGGATTGCACCGATCAATTGGGAACGGGCGGTTTGAACCGCGCCGCCCGGGCAAGGCCATGTCCGCTCTTTACAACCACGAAACGCCCCGCCATAGGCTGACACCATGACTCTCGCACTTGGCCTTACCCTGCGACTTATCCGCCCTTGGGCGTGAGCTGGTGTGCGCCTGATGCGGCACACAGCGCCGCTCAAGGGAGCTGAAAACCGCTGAACCGTCGCACAAGCCAGATTGAGTATCCAACATGACCATGCTGAAGAACCCGGGCGTCAAGTACCGCCCCTTCCCGCCGATCAACCTGCCCGACCGCCAGTGGCCGAGCCGCCAGATCACCAGCGCCCCGCGCTGGCTTTCCACCGACCTGCGCGATGGCAACCAGGCGCTGATCGATC
>CAZKAX010000153.1:0-5588 GCA_964550775.1 uncultured Novosphingobium sp.
TCATCCCAGGAAAGCCCGGCTAGTCCCTGAAAGCCGCAGAATTCTGCGATTTTTCGGTCTTGATCGCGCTTGCTATGTTCTTATATTGTTCTCAATGATCTCCCCAGATCCGGCTTGGAGTGTGGGGGAGATTGAGGGGGCGGAACAGGATGATCGATCATGGGCCGGCTCACGCCACTGCAGATTCGAAACCTCAAGGAACCCGGGCGCTACAGTGACGGCGACGGCCTGTATCTGGAGCTGACGGGACAGAACAAAGGCAACTGGCAGCTCCGCGCTACTGTGAACGGCAGACGGCGAGATATTGGTCTGGGTTCTCTGGCTCTGGTCTCGTTGAAGGAAGCCCGCGATGCGGCCTTCGAACTGCGCCGCGATATCCAGCGCGGGATCGATCCCGTGGCCGAGCGCAAGCGGCGCAAGCTGGAGATTCTGACGTTCAAGGCCGCGGCGCTGCGGGTTCATGCGGAACAAAAGGCAAGCTGGAAGAACGGCAAGCACCAGGACCAGTGGATCACCACGCTGGAGAACTATGCCTTCCCCTTGTTGGGCAATCGCCTCGTCAACGACATTGAAGGCCCACTGATCCGCGAAGTGCTGCTGCCGATCTGGCTGGACAAACCGGAGACCGCCCGGCGGGTCAAGCAGCGGATCGGCGTGGTTCTCGATTGGGCCTATGCCAGCGGCATGCGGCCCACTGAAGCGCCGATGCGTTCGGTCAACCGGGTGCTGCCAAGGCAGCCCAAGAAAGACGGGCATTTCGCTGCTATGCCCTATGATTCAGTGCCCTTATTCTTGACCCATCTGCATGCCCGATTGAGCGTGCCGAGGCTGGCCCTAGAGTTCCTGATCCTGACCGCGGCAAGGTCCGGAGAGGTACGCGGCGCCGCGTGGAACGAGATCGATTTGGAAGCAAAACTCTGGACCATCCCAGCTTCCAGAATGAAGGTGGCCAAGGAACATGTCGTACCCCTCTCTGTGGCCGCGATCGACGTACTGGAGCGCGCCAGGCAGTACCATGCCCCGTGCGGCAACCTGCTCTTCCCGGGACGCGATGTGCGTCGTCCACTGTCCGACATGACCCTGCTCAAGATCCTGCGTTGCGCCGACATTCCCTACACGGTGCACGGCTTCCGCTCAGCGTTTCGCGACTGGGCAGCAGAGCAGACCAGCTACCCGGGAGAGGTCGCTGAAGCGGCCCTGGCGCACACTGTCGCCAACAAGGTCGAGGCCGCCTATCGGCGCACCAACTACCTCGACATGCGCCGCGTCATGATGGCCGACTGGGCCATTTACTGTACCAGCCAGAACCGCTGATGGTGATGACAACAGTGCCGAACCATGGTCTTCGAGGCATGTCGCGCCAGTATATGCCCTGCGCTCGATGCAATTTGCGACAATTCATTCAGATTCGAAAATAAAGACGCAATTTCAGATACATGACTACGAGACGATTTCGTTTGCAAATTGTACTTTGCCGTCAAATCGTTTGGACACCAGGCTCAAAATTCCAACCAAATTCATGTTTTCAAATGAGTAATTCAAGCAGTGGCACTGCGTACGGTGTGCTTGCAAGCCAACTGCGGAATCGGTTTCAATGCTTCCCCTGAATTGTCAGCGCGGGAACGAAAGACATTTCCGATGGGGCTGCAGCCAGACGGCGCATGAGGATGACAGTCACCGCCTGGTGCGGTCTTCACTGGTCCAGAAATTCTACTCGTCCGGAATCGAGGTGGTAGTAGGCACCGACTACCAGTAAACGGCCTGCCGCTTGTGGATCGAGCAGTGCGGGAGATGCCTCCTTCTGCAGCTCCTTCACGACCTTGCGGACATTACAAAGGGCGGCGGCGTTGCACAGGTCTTCCGCCCAGGGATCGGCTTCAAGCACGGCCGGGAGCAACGACTGCAGCACCTTCGAGACATTACTGCTGTAGGCGGTTTCACCACGGGCCACCGACACGGCCGCGCGGATCGCACCGCAGGCTTCGTGGCCCATCACCACGATCATCGGCACCTGCAACTGGGTGACCGCAAATTCAAGGCTGCCCAGCGCAGTGGCGCAAAGTGTGTTGCCGGCATTGCGGACAATGAACAATTCGCCCAGCCCGCGTTCGAACAGCAGTTCGGGCGGAACGCGGGAATCCGAGCAGCTGAGATAGGCCGCGAAGGGCCTTTGGGCCGCCGCCAGGTGGAGCCGGTGCAGCCGGTCCATGGGTGGATTGTAGGGTGCGTCGGATAGAAACCGGCGGTTGCCTTCCTTGAGCAGTTCGAGCGCTTCGAGCGGGGTAATCTGTTGCCGATCGTCCATGTTTGGCATCCTTAGCCGTTGCGGCCATCAAGGCGCGGGCGCAGGTAGATCAGGGCGTTGCGGATCAACCAGGGCAGCAGGCCGATTGCAAAGACGAGCGCGGCGATCACCAGCAGCCAGCCGGGCTCAGCCTGAATTGCGGACATGATCCGCGCGACTGCGGCCAGCTGGACTCCGGCAAAAGCCAGCCAAGCCAGCGGGACCATGGCCAGCGGGCGTCCAGAGTGGCCGTGCGTGACGCGGGTCACCATGGCCACCAGCAGGCTTGCTGCAAAGCCCAGGGCCAACGCGTGGGTCGGGGCGAGGCCCAGCGGCAGGCCAAAGGAGGCCATTGCGGCGAGCGCAAAGCCAAGCGGGGCCCAGGCAAAGCCCCAGATCAGCACCAGCATAAGCCCAGGCGCCGGGCCGCGCGGCCACCATTTCCATGCCATCAGGCCGGTGCAGGCGGCCAGCCCGGCGCAGGCCAGCGCGGACAGGGCCGGGACCAGCGCAAGTTCCCCCGCGATCCGCGCGGCCAGGAGCGCCCATACTGCCCCCAGCAGCCAGTCAGGCCGCCAGCTCTGATATCCCTTTACAACGTTGCCAGCGAAAAAGGGCACCATGCGATGTGCAACGGTCAGGAAAACTGGCAGGATGAAACCGTTCAGGCCCAGCACATTGCCCCAGCGCAGCAGGCGGGGATCGCCAGCGATCAGGAATGCGCAGACCAGCAACAGGGCGCCAAGGCCGATCGTCAGCGCGGCGAGTGCCGACACGGCGTGCCAGCAGGGCGGCTTACCCGATCGCCTGTTTGCCCGGACCACTGCGGCCAGCACCACTAAACCGAGCGCCCAGGATGCGGCGCAGATCAGAAAGCCGATCCGGACCGGCGTGTCTGCCCCGGTCCACAGGCCGATGGCACTGGCCGTCATGCCGATCGCGAGTCCGCCAGAAACCGGCCCGAACTGGCGCGCGATCAAGTCAGGCTGGCTCATCCAGCGCGGAAACACAGTCAGCAGAAATCCGAAGATGAAGGCCGGATAGGTCTGCAGCAGCAGCGCAGGGGCGTGCAGCAGGGCGGCGGGCAGGCTTCCGGCTGGCGGCTCCGGCCAGCCAAAGTGGAGCGCGGCCAGCTGCATCGGCCACCACAGCGCCATGGCGGCCAGACTCAGACTGCCGGCAAGGAATACCAGCCGGTGCGGCGCAGCAAACAGGATCGGGGCGGGGCTGGTAATCAGATCAGCCCATGGGCCCCGCCCATTGCCCCCAGCACAGTGACCAGGGCGAGGGCGGACAGCAGCCGGTGCACTGTCACCATCCGGGCGAAGTCGGCCTCTGGCGTGGCGGATTGGGCCATGCGGCGGTGCAGAAACAGCGGTTCGAGCAAGAACAGCATGACAGCAAAGACGGTCCACAGCGCCAGCATCGCATGCATCCACCAGAAGGCAGGATCGGCAAAGCGGATCCACAGGTCCGCCTGATAAGTCATCCAGAAGCCGCTCGCCCCCGCCAGCAACACCCAGAACTTTGCCTGCGGGGCAAAGCCCTGTTCGATGCGGTGGAAAGCGGCAAGCCGGGCCGCCGGTGCCTCGCTACGGGAAATGGCCGGCATGACGACCAGCGTGACGAACCAGACCCCGCCGATCCAGCCGACAATCGCGGCGACATGGAGGCAGCGGGCCAGAGTGTAGAGAGCAAAGTCCATGGGCCTGCCTTGCGCGGGAACAGCCAACCATTCGTTGATGAAAGTCAATTACAAGTGCCGCTGACAAGCAGAAATGGCCAACATGAATCAAGCAGCTTGCCGCACGGCCCTGACGCTCGCCGCATTGCTGGCCAGCACTGCCGCTCTCGCCGAGACGCAGGCGGTATCGCCCTATGCCGATATCCGCTACCGGCTGGAACTGGTCGATCAGGACGGTCTGGCCGAACAGGCCGCAGCCTCGACGTTGCGGGTCAGGGCCGGGATCAAGACCGCCGAATGGCATGGTTTGAGTGCCGTGGTCGAAGGCGAGGCGATCGCGGTGCTGGGCGAGACCAGCTATAACGATACGGTCAACGGCAAGACCGCATATCCCGTTGTGGCCGACCCTTCCGACATATTGCTCAACCAGGCCTACCTGCGCTGGCGGCCAAAGGCCGAACTGGAACTGGTCGGCGGGCGACAGGCAGTCAATTTCGACAACCAGCGCTGGATCGGTTCGGTCGGCTGGCGGCAGAACGATCAGACGTTCGATGCCGTCCGGGTCACCGCCAAGCCGGCCAGGGGCGCCAGTCTGGATTACCTGTATGCCTGGCGGGTCAACCGGGTGTTCGGCCCGGATTCGCCGCAGGGCATCTGGCGCGACACGGACATTCACGGGGTCCGTGCGGCCTATGCCATCAAGGACGTCGGCACGCTCTCGGCCTATGGCTACTGGCTGGAGGTACCTTCCCAACCATCCAGCAGCAGCCGCACTGTGGGTGTGCGGATGGCTGGCGAGCTGCCGGTCGGAGGAAAGGGGACGTTCCTCTACGCGGTCGAATATGCTCGCCAGCACGATCGCGGGGCCAACCCGCGCCGTTTCTCGCTCGATTACTGGCTGGTTGAGCCGGGGGTGAAAATCGGCCCGGCATCGCTCAAGGCCGGTTACGAGCGGCTGGAGGGCAATGGCACGGTTGGCCTGCTAACCCCGCTGGCGACGCTGCATGCCTTCAACGGCTGGGCTGACAAGTTCTTGTCCACCCCGGCAAGCGGCTTGCGCGATTTCTACCTCGATGCAGCCTACAAGGTGCCGGGGAAAGGGCCATTGGCCGGCCTGACGCTCCGTGCGGTGTGGCACGACTACGGATCGACCACTGGCGGGATCGCCTATGGCCGGGAATGGAACGCGCTGGCCAGCTATCCACTGGGCAAGCGCTTCACCCTGACCGCGAAGCTGGCCCGTTACGAGGCCGATGGCTTTGCCACCGATACCACCAAGCTGTGGTTCCAGATCGAGACGACGCTCTGATCAGCACTGGTCGTCGGGCACCGGGTCCGGGCGGGAGAAGGCTTTGAGCGCGGCGCGATCGGTTATCGTGATCTGCGCAGCGCTGACCGTAATGCCGTGCCCGCTCAGCACGCCGAAGGCGCGCGACAGGTTTTCCGGGGTCATCCCCAGCAGCGAGGCGAGCAGACGCTTTTCAGCCTTCAGTTGAAGCTTGCCGGTCCGGCCCTGCCTGCGCTCATGTTGCAGGATCAGGTTGCCCAGCCGCTCGGCAGACTGGCGCAGCTTCATGTCGGTCAGCGCGCGGACCATGTCGCGATAGGCGTGCGCCAGTT
>CAZKAX010000154.1:0-5441 GCA_964550775.1 uncultured Novosphingobium sp.
GAAAAATCGCAGAATTCTGCGGCTTTCAGGGACTAGCCGGGCTTTCCTGGGATGACATAGATGGCGGAGCGGGAGGGATTCGAACCCTCGATACGCTTTTGACGTATACTCACTTTCCAGGCGAGCGCCTTCGACCACTCGGCCACCGCTCCGCATTGCACTGGAAGGCGCGCCCTAGCGGGGTGGCGGCTCTTTCGCAAGGGTTCGCGCTCTGGCACGATGCGGCGGATGAAACGTCTGTTTGGCCTGGCCCCTTCCGCTGCCGAGATCGAAGCGCTGGCGCTTGCCGCGTTGGCCCGGCTGCCCGATCCGTTTGCCGCGCATCTGGCCGGGGTCCGGCTGGTGGTGGAGGAATTTGCCGATGCGGAGACGCTGGCCGAGCTGGGGATCGAAGACCCGTTCGCACTGACCGGCCTGTATGAAGGGGTGCCGGTGGGGGAAAAGCACCTCGCCCCCAGCGGGACCATGCCTGACCGGATCCGGCTGTTCCGCGCGCCGATCCTGGATGAATGGATCGCGCGGGGGGACGAGGCGCTGGAGCATCTGGTGGCGCATGTGGTGGTGCACGAGGTCGGGCACCATTTCGGGCTAAGCGATGCCCAGATCGAGGCGCTGGAGCAGGAGGCCTAGACCGCTCCACTCAAGGCTGGCACAGTGCGGCGATGCGCAAAGTGTTGATCCCGCTCGCCCTGCTTGCCGCCGCCCCGCTTCGGGCCGAGGACAAGGCGGAGTACCCCGCCCCGTCCCAGATCGTCGCCGCCGCGCCCCATGCGGATTGGACCGCGATCGCTCCGTCCGACCTGCTGGTGATGGACCTTGCCCCGGATGCTGCCGGCAAGGCGCGCCGGGTGGTGATCCAGCTGATGCCGCCGCCGTTTTCGCAAGGGTGGATCGGCAACATCCGCAAGCTCGCCGCGGCGCACTGGTGGGATGGCCTCGCGGTGACGCGGGTGCAGGACAATTACGTTGCGCAGTGGGGCGATCCGGACGGGGAGGACAAGGCCAAGGCGCGCAAGCTGCCGGATGGTTTGGCGGAAATTGATCAGTCAAATTACTCAGTCAACCTTTTGGCACTTGCAGTTTCGGCGGCAAAGAATGCTGAGACTGGGAACTATAGCTGGACAGATGTTGCGTCAAAAACCAAACAGCTAACAACTCCACCAAGGATCGGAGGTAAGGGTGACATCATCGTCACTTCAACAGCCAACGCCGCCCGGTCGTTTTGGCGTGATCCTTATGGTATGACTGGCTTCATTTCGGGCTGGCCAATTGGAAGAAGTGGCGAAAGCCGCAAAGATCCGAGTAAAATTCAGTTCTTCCCCATCCACTGCTACGGCATGGTCGGCGTCGGGCGGAACATGTCGCCGGATACCGGTTCGGGCGCGGAGCTTTATACGGTGATCGGCCATGCCCCGCGGCATCTGGACCGCAACATTGCGCTGGTTGGACGGGTGATCGAAGGGATCGAAAACTTGTCCAGCCTGCCGCGCGGGACGGGGCCGCTGGGGGTCTATGAAAGCCGGGCGGAGCAGGTGCCGATCCAGTCGATCCGACTGGGCAGCGAAGTGTCGGGGCTGCCGGGCTATCAGTACCTGTCGACCGAGAGCGAGAGCTTTGCAAAATACGCCGAGGCGCGGGCCAACCGGCGCGATCCGTTCTTCATCCGGCCGGCGGGCGGCGCGGACATCTGCAACATCCCGGTGCCGGTGCGCAAGGTCAAGGCGGACTGAAACGGCGCTGCGATGTGCAATGTCAAAGAGCAGCCTGACCATGACAAATCGGGGGCGTGCAGGAAAATGGTTTTGAGCGAGAGCGTGACCCACACCGGCAAGCTGTGGCGCTGGACCAGCCCCACCGCCCCGGCGGCGTGGTTCTTCATCACCATCGATGGCCCTGCCGGTGAGGCGCTGAGCGGCACCGCGCTGATGCGGCGGCTGGAGAAGTCGATCGGCGGGTTCGGATCGGTCAAGGTCAAGGCGCGGATCGGGGACAGCCGGTTTGCCACATCGGTGTTCCCCAGCAAGAGCGAGGGCTGGATGCTGCCGGTCAAGGCTGCAGTGCGCAAGGCCGAGGGGCTGGACGAAGGTGATCTGGTGGAGGTGGTGCTGGAGTTTTGAGGGGGTTTGCGGCGAGGTTTTTACCCCTCCACCACGCCCTGCGGGCGCGGTCCCCCTCCCCATTTGTGCTTCGCAAAAATGGGGAGGATCTGTTTCAGCGCCATCAGATCCGTTCCGCTTCTGCCACGGCATCGCTGGCGCGGAGTGAGGAGACGATGCGGGTGAGGTGGGCGAGGTCGCTGACTTCGAGATCGACCTCATAGCTGCTGAACAATTCATCGCGGCTGGAATTTTCCAGGCTGGCGATGTTGGCGCGGTTGCCGGCGAAGATCCCGGCGGCTTCGGCCAGTGTGCCCGGGCGGTTGTAGAGCACCATGCGCAGGCGGCCCAGCGCGCCGCTGGTGCGTTCGCCCCAGGACAGGTCAAGCCAATCGGCATCGACCCCGCTGGCCAGCGTCAGGCAATCGATCGAATGGACTTCCACTCCCCGATCAGGCACGCGGATCCCGACGATGCGGTCACCCGGCACCGGATGGCAGCACTCGGCGAGGTGAAAGCCGACCCCCGGCGTCAGCCCCCGGATCGAGATCGCGCGTTCCTGGCCCGGCCACTTTTCAGGTTCGGGTAAGTGCGCGGCGCTGCCCGGAATCAGGGCTTCCATCACTTGCCGGTCATCCAGCTTGGCACTGCCGATCGCGGCCATCAGTTCGGTCTCGCTGCCCAGCCCCAGTCGCTTGCAGGCGTCGCGGATCGCCTTCTTGCCGATCTTGCTGGGCATGCGTTCAACGATGTCTTCGAACAGCTTGCGCCCGATCGCCGCCAGTTCCTCGCGCTCCTTGGCGCGCACCGCGCGGCGGATCGCGGCGCGGGCCTTGCCGGTAACGACGAAGCCGAGCCAGGGCAGCTGCGGACTGGCCTTGCGGCTCTTGATGATTTCCACCACATCGCCGTTGTTCAGCGCCGTGCGCAGCGGCATGTGGCGACCGTTGATCTTGGCGCCGACCGCCCAGTTGCCCAGGTCCGAATGGACCGCATAGGCGAAATCGACCGGGGTCGATCCCTTGGGCAGCTGCAGCAGCTGGCCCTTGGGGGTGAAAGCAAAGATCCGATCCTGGTAGATCGCCATGCGGGTGTGTTCGAGCAGTTCTTCCGCATCGTGGCTGGCATCGACGATTTCGATCAGATCGCGCAGCCAGCCGACCTGCCCGTCGGGACGGGCTTCCTGCTTGTAGGCCCAGTGCGCCGCCAGCCCGAATTCGTTGGTCTGGTGCATCCCGTGGCTGCGGATCTGCACTTCCATCCGCATCGAATTTTCGAAGATCAGGCTGGTGTGCAGGCTGCGGTAACCGTTCGATTTGGGGGTGGAGACATAGTCCTTGAACCGCCCCGGGATCATCTGCCAGGTGGTGTGCAGCACCCCCAGCGCCTTGTAACAATCGGACACTTCCTCGGTCAGCACGCGGAAAGCCATGATGTCGGTGATCTGTTCGAAGCTGACATGGCGTTCGGCCATCTTCTTCCAGATCGAATAGGGGTGCTTTTCGCGCCCTGAAACTTCCACTTTCAGCCCGGCTTCGGCCAGCGCCTGCTTGATCGAAAGCGCGATCGAATCGACCTGCCCGCCTTCGCTGGAGCGGATCTGCGCCAGCCGCCCGGTGATCGTGGCATAGGCTTCGGGTTCAAGCTGTTCAAACGCGAGCAGCTGCATTTCGCGCATGTACTCATACATGCCCACCCGCTCGGCCAGCGGGGCATAGATTTCCATCGTTTCGCGGGCGATCCGCGCGCGCTTGTCCGCGCTTTTGATGTAATGCAGCGTGCGCATGTTGTGCAGCCGGTCAGCCAGCTTGACCAGCAGCACGCGGATGTCCTCGCTCATCGCCAGCAGGAACTTGCGCAGGTTTTCCGCCGCGCGTTCCTTTTCGCTCATTGCCTCGATCTTGGACAGCTTGGTCACGCCATCGACCAGCTTGGCGACGTCCGGGCCGAACAGGCGTTCCACCTCTTCGATCGTGGCCAGGGTATCCTCGACCGTATCGTGGAGCAGCGCGGTGATGATCGTTTCCTGATCGAGCCGAAGCTCGGTCATCAAGCCCGCCACTTCGACCGGGTGGCTGAAATAGGGATCGCCGCTGGCGCGTTTCTGGCTGCCGTGTTTCTGGACGGTATAGACATAGGCACGGTTCAGCATCGCCTCGTCCGCTTCCGGATCGTAGGCCATGACCCGTTCGACAAGTTCGTACTGGCGCAGCATCAGGCGGCTATGTGGCGGGGGAAAGGGGCAAAGGGCAAGGGCGTTTTACTCAGACCCCGGTAATCAGGAAATCGAGTGCATTGAGGATGGTGCAGCGATGTTCGGCCAGTGATTGCACGCATCGCTCAATTTCGCTCTGATCTGCTGCTGCGGCCAATTGCGTCGCGAGGACAAAGCTTCGCCCGTCAATCTCAAAGATCGGGTGGAGCCCCCGTGTCGGTGCAGCAACTTGATTCAGTGGGAATAGCGGCACGACGAAGCGAGTATCGAAACCGTCCACAGTGTCAGACTGGCAATCGACTACAAGTTCACCGGTAGTAAGTTGGTACACATCGAATTGCGCCATCAAAACCGCCGAAACCGGGCCAGTGGTAACCCATTCTTGCGAGTCCACTCATTCCATGCATCGATCGCAACAGCGTTCTCTGCTTGCCACCGGCGCTTGCGCTCTTCTTTCAATGCAGCCTCAAGCCCGGCCTCACACGCTCGTGAGAGGTTCAAGCCGAATTCCTTCGCATCGGCCACCAGATCAGCAGGAAGCGAAACGTTGGTCGATTTGCGCGAAATTTTTGGCGGAGCGTTCATGCGCAAGAATTATGCGCATGAATACGCGCAGGTCAAGACCACACCGCCTCGGGCGGCAGGCTCATCAGGCCCATTCCGCCACAGGCGGCAGACTCATGAGAATGGCGTCGATGTTGCCGCCGGTCTTCAGGCCGAACAGCGTGCCGCGGTCATAGACCAGGTTGAATTCGGCATAGCGGCCCCGCCATTCGAGCTGCCGGGCCTTGTCGGCCGGGGTGAAGGGCATGCCCATCCGGCGCCGGACCAGCATCGGGAAGGATGCCAGGAAGGCTTCCCCGACATCGCGGGTGAAGGCGAAATTGGCCTCAAACCCGGCATCGTCGGCGCATTCAAGGTGATCGTAAAAGATCCCTCCCACGCCGCGATGGACGCCGCGGTGAGGGATGTAGAAGTACTCGTCGGCCCAAGCCTTGAACTTAGGATAGTATTCCGGATCGTGGGCATCGCAGGCCGCCTGGTAAGCGGCATGAAAGTCCGCCGTATCCTCGTCATAAGGAATCGGCGGGTTAAGATCGCCGCCGCCACCGAACCAGGCCTTGGTCGTC
>CAZKAX010000155.1:0-5373 GCA_964550775.1 uncultured Novosphingobium sp.
CAAGGGCCCGGCCAAGGACGTGATCCACCAGCTGGTGGGCGGGATCAAGGCGGCGATGGGCTATACCGGCAGCGCCACCATCGAAGACCTCACGGCCCGCGGCCAGTTCGTGCGGATTACGGGCGCGGGGCTCAAGGAAAGTCACGTTCACGACGTGACGATCACCCGCGAGGCTCCGAACTACAAGCTGTGACCCCGCAGGCCCGCGTCCAGGCTGGGATCGAAATCCTCGATCTGGTCATTGCCGCCGCGAAGAGCGGCGGGGCCAGCGCCGATCGGATCGTTGCCGAATGGTTCCGGACCCGCCGCTTTGCTGGCAGCAAGGATCGCCGTGCGGTGCGCGAACTGGTCTATGGTGCGATCCGCGCTTGCGGGGATATTCCCGCCAGCGGCCGGGCAGCAATGCTGCGATTGGCAGAGGCCGAGCCCGCGATCCTGCCGCTGTTCGATGGTCAAGGCCATGGACCCGCGCCGATCGAAACAGGTGAACCGATCGCGGCTGGCGGGGTTGCTCCGGCCTGGCTCGCGGCGGAACTGGAACGCAGCGGCGTGGCCGGCTTACAGGCGGCGGCGCTGCTGGACCGCGCTCAGCTCGACGTTCGCGTCAATACGCTCAAGGCCGATCGCGCGACAATCACATTGCCAGAACCGGGCGAACCGCTGGCCGCGCCGCAAGGCCTGCGGTTTCCCTCTGGCACCCCGGTTGAGCAATGGGATGCCTATAGCGAAGGCCTGATCGAAGTGCAGGACGGTGGATCGCAGATCGCCTGTCTGGCGGTTGAGGCCGGCACTGACGAGACCGTGATCGATCTCTGCGCCGGAGCAGGGGGCAAGACGCTCGCTCTTGCAGCGGCGATGGCAAACCGTGGCCGGCTGATCGCCTGTGATACTGATCGGACCCGCCTCTCGCGTCTCGCTCCGCGGGCCGAGCGCGCCGGGGCCAGTCAGATCGAGATACGGCTGCTCAATCCTGAACATGAAGCGGCTGCCCTGGCTGATTTGGCGGGGATGTCCGATGCCGTGCTGGTCGATGCGCCCTGTTCCGGCACTGGTACCTGGCGGCGCAATCCTGAGGCGCGGTGGCGGCTCTCACCGCGCGAGATCTCCCGCTATGCCGCTATTCAGGCGCGGCTGCTGGATCTGGCCGCCACGCTGGTCCGGCCCGGCGGGCGGGTTACCTTCGTAACGTGTTCACTGCTGGATTCTGAAGGCGCGGAGCAGGCCGAGAGCTTTCTTGCCCGGCATTCCGGATGGCGCGCTGAACTGCTGCAACTGCCCGCCGGAATTGCGCGCGGGCAGGGCTGGCGCCTGTCCCCATCGACAGATGGCACCGACGGCTTTTTCATCGCCTGTTTTGTTTCGCCATGATAGAGCCGGGACAAATGGCTACGCTCAAGGAGCAGATCATGCGTTATACTCCCGCCGCCCTCGCGCTTGCGCTGCTGGTCGCGGTTACTGCCAGCACCGGGCACAGCGCGCCGCCGGTTCCGCTCGATCCGCGCGCGGCCGCGCTGGTGGCCGACGGGCGCAAAGCACTGGGTGAAGGCCGGATCGAGGCGGCGGTCGATGCGTTTGAAAGCGCACTGGCGATCCAGCCCGGCCATGTTGCGATCTACCTCAACCTGGGTGAGGCAACCCGCAAGCAGGGCATGCACGGCAAGGCGTTGCACTATTACCGCGAAGCGCTGAAACTCGATCCCACCAACCAGTACGCGATCGCCGGTGAGGGTGAGGCGCTGGTTGAAAAAGGTGCGGTCGAAAAAGCCCGGCGCAACCTCACTCGGCTGGAACAACTGTGCGGCAACACTACATGCGCGCCGGCCAAGCAACTCTCCGCCGCCATCAGCCGCGGCCCGGCGCCGCAGGTGGTGACCGCCGATCAGGTTGAAGCGAAGCCTGAAGTGAGCGCGAACTAATTCCTGCCCTGAAAGGCGAGAAACCGGATCAAATCAACTCTCTAAACTCTTCCAGAACAGCGCGATAGACGCGCTTCTTGAACGGAACTATCAGCTCTGGCAGCAGCAGCGGGTCGACCCATTTCCACTCTTCGAATTCGGGCGGATCGTGCCGTTCCAGATGGATATCGGCGTCGTCGCCGGAAAAGCGGGCCAGGAACCAGTGCTGGCGCTGGCCGCGATAGCGTCCCTTCCACAACTTGCCGATCAGATCATCGGGCAGGTCGTAAAGCACTTCCTCGCGGGTCTGGGCGATCAGGGTGATATGTTGTTCCTCAACCCCGGTTTCCTCCCACAGCTCGCGCAGCGCGGCGGCGCGAAGGTCTTCGCCGTCATCGACCCCGCCCTGCGGCATTTGCCAGAAATCACCGCCCTCGGCCGGCTGGCCGCGGGTGTCGATCCGGCGGCCAACAAAGGCCTCGCCGGCCGCATTGACCAGCATGACGCCGACGCAGGGACGATAGGGAAGGTTGGCAAAGGGATCGCTCATCGGCGCCCCTTAGCCCTAAACCTTCATCAACATCAACTTCATCGCCGCAATCACCTTGGCGGTGGCCGCCGCCGCGCTGGGCAGGGCCTTGCGGGTGGTCGAGAAGTCATGCGTCATTCCGGCGATATGGAGATAGAGCGTATCGACCCCTCCATCGACCAGCTTGGCCGCCATCCGCCGGCCCTGGTCCTGCAAGGGATCGAGGCCTGCGGTGGCGACGATCGCTGGGCACAGACCCATTGCACTGGCGTGAATCGGAAAGGCGCGGGGATTGCCGCTTTCGGGCAGGTACAACGAATAGAACCAGTCCATCGCTACCTTGGTTAGCAGATGCTTTTCCGCGAAACGCTCCATCGAACCGTCCTGGCTCTCGTCGGTGGCGGGATAGAGCAGCACCTGCAACACCATCGGCGCGGCCGCCGGCTTGTCGCACAGCGCGCGGGCGGTGACCGTGGCGAGGTTGCCCCCGGCGCTGCCGCCGATCGTGACCAGGCCGGTGACCTTGCGGTCTAGTTCTTTCGGACTGTTGGCCAGCCATCGCGCAGCCGCTTCGCAATCGTCCGGCGCGGCGGGGAAGGGGTGCTCTGGAGCCAGCCGGTAATGCACTGCCAGCACCGGTAGGTCGAGTTCAGCCGAAAGTTCGGTGCAGAGCGCATTGTGCGTATCGAGATCGCCAATCACAAAGCCGCCGCCGTGGAAGAACAGGATCACCGGCGACGGATCGCGGCTTTCGCGCACGTCATAGAACCGCACCGGAATGGGGCCGGCCGGGCCGGGACAGGTCAGATCCTTGATCACAGCCATGGGGCGGGGATCGGCCTCAGTCATGGCCTTCAATCCAAGATATCCGGCGCGTTGTTCAGCCGGATCGAGCGCTTCGGAGGCGGGCAGGCTGTTGACCAGAGCCAGGAAACCCTGGACGTCCTCGCGAATGAGGGTCGGCGAATCGCTCATGGGGATATCCTCTCGTGGCTGTTTAATCGTGAGGTTAAATTGCGGAATGCCACTTGACTAGCCGCCTTGGCGCTTCTCTTGTGGTCTTTGCCGCATGACAGGTTTTCTTGATTGCACGGCAGCCCCGGGAGACTAGGGGACCTGACGAGGGCGCAGAGTCAGCCCGACTAAGGAAGACAGATGGCAACGCAATTGGCCGAAGCAGATACATCCACCGCAAATCACCCAGAAGCCGTAGTCGTCCGCTTTGCGGGAGATTCGGGCGACGGCATGCAGCTGACGGGCGGGCAATTTACCCTCTCGAGCGCGCTGGCGGGCAATGATTTTGCCACCTTCCCGGACTTTCCAGCGGAAATCCGCGCGCCGCAGGGCACGCTGTTCGGCGTCTCGGCGTTCCAGATCAACTTCGGATCGACCGCGATCGATACGGCTGGCGATGCTCCGGACGTGCTGGTGGCGATGAACCCGGCGGCGCTCAAGACCAATGTCGGCGCGCTCAAGCCGGGCGGGCTGATCATCGCTGATACGGGTGAGTTCACCAAGCGCAATCTCGAAAAGGCCAAGTACGAGGTCAGCCCGATCGAGGATGGCAGCCTCGCCAAGTGGCAGGTGCTGGCCTTCGATATCAGTGCGCTGACGGTTGAGGCGGTCAAACCGTTCGGGCTCGGCAACAAGGACGCGCTGCGCTGCAAGAACATGTGGACGCTCGGCCTGGCGCTGTGGATGTTCGACCGCGACCGCGCGCCGCTGATCGACTGGCTCAACAACAAATTCAGGAAGAACCCGACCCTGGCTGAGGCCAACATTGCCGCGCTTAATGCCGGGCACGCCTATGGCGAAACCGCGGAACTCGGCGGACAACTGCACAAGAGCCATGTCGATGCGGTCGAAACTCCGGCCGGGCTCTATCGCACCATCACCGGGGCCGAAGCGGTCGCGCTGGGGCTGGTAGCCGGTGCGCAGCTGGCGCATTTGCCGATGTTCTTTGGCGGCTATCCGATCACGCCTGCCAGCTCGATCCTGCACTATCTGGTCGGCCTCAAGGAATTCGGCGTCACCACCTTCCAGGCTGAGGATGAGATCGCCGCGATTGCCGCTGCGATTGGCGCCTCTTACGCCGGGCATCTGGGCGTCACCTCCAGCTCGGGTCCGGGTATCGCGCTCAAGACCGAGGCGATGGGCCTTGCAGTGATGACTGAACTGCCGCTGGTGATCGTCAATTCGCAGCGCGGCGGGCCTTCGACCGGCCTCCCGACCAAGACCGAGCAGAGCGACCTTTATCAGGCGGTCTATGGCCGCAACGGCGATACCCCGATCCCGGTGATTTCCGCCTGCAGCCCCGGCGATGCC
This sequence comes from uncultured Novosphingobium sp., assembly GCA_964550775.1. Classification (GTDB taxonomy): domain Bacteria; phylum Pseudomonadota; class Alphaproteobacteria; order Sphingomonadales; family Sphingomonadaceae; genus Novosphingobium. The sequence goes on from CAZKAX010000155.1 coordinate 4,750, forward strand.
TTCGATTGCGCGATCGAGGCGGTGCGGATCGCGACGCAATACATGACCCCGGTGATCCTGCTGACCGACGGCTATATTGCCAACGCGGCCGAGCCTTGGGCGGTGCCCGATGTCAGCACTTATGCCGAGTTCCCGGTGAAGTACCTCGCGGAACGCAACGGCCCCGATGGCACCCTGCTGCCCTATGCCCGCGACGAAAAGGGCGCGCGGCCGTGGATCAAGCCGGGCACGCCGGGCCTGACCCACCGGATCGGCGGGATCGAGAAGAACCCCGGCACCGGCAACCTCGACTATTCGCCCGAAAGCCACCAGGCGATGACCAATGCCCGCAAGGCCAAGGTCGATGGTGTCGCCAAGAGCATCCCGGCGCAGCAAGTCACGCTGGGCGAGACCAGCGGCAAGCTCGCCGTGGTCGGCTGGGGCAGCACCTATGGCCCGATCCATCAGGCGGTTCGCCGGGCGCGGGCCAAGGGCCTCGATGTGCACCACATCCACGTCCGCCACATCTGGCCGCTGCCGGAAAATCTCGGCGATCTTCTGCGGGGTTACGAGAAGATCCTCGTCCCCGAAATGAACACCGGCCAGTTCAAGACCGTGCTGCGCGACCAGTTCCTGGTCGATGCC
>CAZKAX010000156.1:0-5256 GCA_964550775.1 uncultured Novosphingobium sp.
GCGTGCTTGTAGGCCAGTTGCACATAGCCTTCGCGTTCCAGCAGCATGCAGAACAGGTCATAGGCCGCGACGCGCCCTTGCAGCATCACGCCGTTGACCAGGAACATGGTGACCTGAACGCCCGAACTGCGGACGCTGGACAGGAACACGTCCTGCAACAGGCGCACTTTCTTGCTGCTGTCGGCGGTGCCGAACTGGCCCGCGTCGATCGGCTGGCTGGGCATGATGGTGGACACGGCGTGCTTGTAAACCAGCTGCGACTGGCCATCGCGGCGCAGCAGGATCGAGAAATTGTCAAACCAGGTGACGATGCCCTGCAGCTTCACGCCCTTCACCAGGAACATGGTGACCGGCACCTTGTGCTTGCGCAGCAGGTTGAGGAACTGGTCCTGCAGGTTCTGGCCCTTGGCGCTGCCGCCATTCAGCGGCGCGGCGACGGGGGTGTTTTCACCGGCATCGGCATCATCTTCGGCCTTTGCCGAGCGCGGACGGGCAGTGAGTGTGCGGGAGGTCATGACTTGGCTCCTTGTTGTTGGCGGCCGCTTCTGCGGTCCGCATTCTGGCCGCCCCGCAAGGAGGCAAGCCGCAGTTATTCAGGAAGGCTACCCCGATCGAGGCTATGCTGCAATGCAGAAATGCCCGCTCAGGCGCTTTCCTCCTCTTCCTCGTCCTCGCGCCGGTCGACCATGCCCAGCAGCTTGAGCTTGCGGTGCAGCGCTGAACGCTCCATCCCGATGAAGCTGGCCGTGCGGCTGATATTGCCCGAAAAGCGCCGGATCTGGACCCGCAGATACTCCCGCTCGAAATTCTCCCGAGCCTCGCGCAGCGGAACGCCCATCAGCGCGGAAATGCCCGAATCGCCCGACATGCGGCCGTTCAGCACCTCGGCCGGAAGCATTTCCGCATCGATCCGGGCAATCCGTTCGCGCGGAGTCAGGATGATCGTGCGTTCCACCACATTGCGCAGCTGGCGGACATTGCCCGGCCATTCATAGCTTTGCAGCGCGGCCATGGCTTCCATGCTGACTTCGGGCGGCGGCACGCCCTGATCGGTGGCGAAGCGGGCGAAGAAGTGATCGACCAGCATCGGAATATCATCGCGGCGTTCGGCCAGCGAAGGGATCGTCACCGGAACCACGTTGAGCCGGTAGAACAGGTCTTCGCGGAAGCGGCGTTCGCCGATCTCCTTTTCCAGGTCGCGCGCAGTGGAGGACACCACCCGTACGTCCACCCGGATCTGGCGGTGCCCGCCCACGCGGACAAAGGCCTGCTCGGTCAACACCCGCAGGATCCGCGCCTGGGTGGACAGCGGCATGTCCGCCACTTCATCCAGATAGAGCGTGCCGCCATCGGCCATTTCGAGCAGCCCGGCACGGACCAGTTTGCCGCCCTGCTCTTCCCCGAACAGCTCCTGCTCGAACCGTTCGGGCGTGATCCGCGCCGAATTGACCGTGACAAAGGCCCCGCCCGCGCGCGGGCTCCAGCTGTGGAGCAGCCGCGCGGCGACTTCCTTGCCCGCGCCCGCCGGGCCTGAGATCAGCAGGCGGCTGCCGGTGTTGGCAACCCGTTTCAGCGTGGCACGGACCTGGTTGATCGCGCTGGAATTGCCGGTGAATTCATCCGAAGTGACGAACCCTTCGCGCAGCCGCGCATTTTCGCGCCGCAGCCGCTCGGTCTCGGTCGCGCGGGCGACCAGCAGCAGCAGGCGTTCGGCCTCGAACGGCTTTTCGATGAAGTCCATCGCCCCGCGCCCGATCGCGGAAACCGCGGTGTCGATGTTGCCGTGGCCGGAAAAGATGATCACCGGCAGCTCCGGCTCGCGGCTCTTGATCGCGTCAAGCACTTCGAGCCCGTCCATCGGGCTGCCGTGCAGCCAAACGTCGAGCAGAACCAGGCTGGGGCGGCGCTGGTCGATCATGTCGAGCGCGGTGGTGCTGTCTCCGGCGGTGCGGCATTCATAGCCTTCATCGCTCAGCACGCCGGCCACGAGTTCGCGAATGTCGCGTTCGTCATCGACGATCAGGATATCGAGCGCCATTTTGTTGTTCCCGTACTCTATTCGGCAGCTTCGCTGGCCCGCTCATTGCCGAGCGGGTCACGTGCAAAGCGCATGGTGACAATGGTTCCATCGGGGTCCCCGGAAGCGAAGTTCATCTCGCCGCCGTGTTCCTCGACAATCTTGTTGACGATCGCGAGCCCCAGTCCGGTGCCCTTTTCGCGCGTGGTGACATAGGGTTCGACGATCCGGTCGCGGTCCTGCGGCAGGCCCACGCCGTTGTCCGCGATCATCACCAGGATGTCTTCATCCTGCTTTTTGAGAGTAAGCGTGATCCGCCCCCGGTAATCGGCAGCGGCGCCCTTCTGCCGGGCCTCGACCGCTTCGACCGCGTTCTTGAGCACGTTCGTCATGGCCTGGCCAAACTGGTGGCGATCGCAGGCGATGATCCCGATGTCGGCATCGGCGGCAAAGGCAAAGTTGATGTCGCTGCGCGACACTTCCTGCAGGAACAGCGCCTGCCGGGCCAGATCGACCGGATCCTCGCCCCGGAACACCGGCTTGGGCAGCCGTGCGAAGCTGGAGAATTCATCGACCATCTTGCGCAGATCACCAACCTGCCGGATGATCGTGCTGGTCAGTTCATCGAACAGTTCGGCATCGGCGGTAATCAGCTTGCGATAGCGCCGCTTGAGCCGTTCGGTGGCAAGCTGGATCGGGGTCAGCGGGTTCTTGATTTCATGCGCGATCCGCCGCGCCACATCGGACCAGGCGGCCTGGCGCTGATCAACCAGCTGGCGGGTGATGTCTTCAAAGGTCACCACATGCCCGCCGCCTTCACGGCCAACCCGGACCGCCAGGGTCAGCAGATCGCTGCCCTTGGCATACTGGACGATCCCGCCGTCCTTGCCCTCTGCCGTCAGCGCCGCGATTGCCGGGGCCACATCGGCCAGCCGCGCGCCGGGTTCCAGCACGGCGTCCTTGTCGAGCAACAGCTTGAGCGCGGATCCGTTCATCAGCTGGATCACCCCGTCATCGGCGGTGGAAATCACCCCGGCGGTCACTGATTCAAGCACGGCTTCGATAAAGGCACGGCGTTCATCAAGCTGCTGGTTGGCCCCGACCAATGCCTGAGTCTGGCGTTCCAGTTGCTGGGTCATGCGGTTGAACGCGCGGTTGAGCAGGCCGATTTCGTCGGCCCCGGTGCGCCCTTCGACCCGCATCGAGAAATTGCCAGCCCCCACTTGCCGCGCCGCATCGACCAGATCGTAAAGCGGCTTTACCTGCCGGTCGGCAAAGCGTAGCGCGAACCAGATCGACAGCCCGACCAGCGCCAGCGAAGCGACGAACAACGCGACGTTGACCTGCAATTGCTGGATCCGCGCGCGCTTGGTCAACTGGTCATAGGCCCGCACGATATTCTGCGCGCGCTGCCCCTGGCTGAGGCTGAGCAAGTCAGACTTGCGCGCGGTGTAAAGGTAGATCCCGCTGCGTCTATCAATCGGGGTCACCGCCTCGATCTTGTCGGGCTTGGCATCGATCACGATGTCCGCGCCGCGATCAAGCTGGCGCACCACATCGACCGAAACCTGTTCAGCCAGCGGATTGTCTCCCCGGGCAAAGGCCGCGCGGCTGAGCGAGCCATCGGGCAGCTTTTGCAGGATGGTTGATTCGTTGATGTTCCGGTTGGTGATCTGGAACTGGTAGTAGTTGAGGAATTCCTGGCTGACCGGCGCCTTGCGGCTGAGGAAGTCCCCCAGATCCGCCGCCATCGCCAGCGAGGAATACTTCATGTCATTCTGGGTCTGCTCGTAATAGCCGCGCGCCAGCTTGTTGGCGTTTTCCAGCATCCCGCGCGACCGGTCGGAAAACCAGAATTCGACCCCGGTCTGGAACAATACCGATGCAAAGATCACCACCAGCAGCGTGGGGATCGCGGAAATCAGCGAGAAGAAGAACACCAGCCGGACGTGCAGCTGCCCGCCCCCGCCGGCATGTTCCGCCGCGCGTTGCAGCGCGAGACGGCGGCCCAGCAAGACCAGGATCGCCATGGCCGGAACCAGCGTGCCGACCAGCAGACTGGCAGTCAGGTTGGTCGGCATCACCTGATTGCGCTGCGCCGGAGAGGCCAGGACATACCAGGTCAGCCCGGTCATCAGCAGGAAGCTGACCACCGAGACCACTTCCATGATCGCAAAGAAATTGGCCCGCCGCGCGGCAATCTGCACGCGCCTCCACCAACGTGGCGGGGCCTTGGTCCTCGGGGCATTCATCGTTGCATGGTTACAACACTGCTGTTGCAACTTTGCAAGGGGCAATCAGAGCGAGCGGTGCAGTTCGGCCGGATCGATGCCCAGATCGCTAAGCCGTTTGCGGAGCGTGTTGCGATTGATCCCCAGCACTTGCGCGGCGCGCAGCTGGTTGCCCTGGGTCTCGCGCAGCACTTCGATGAACAGCGGCCGTTCAAATGCGGCCAGAGCCGTATCATAGACCGTGCCAGGTGCCGGGCGGTTGAGCGCAAGCCATTCGACCACCGATCCGGCCAAATCGCCGGCCGCCCCCCCTTCCCCATCGGCACGCGCGGCTTGCTGAAGCAAGGTGGCAGCGCTTTCCGCGTCGATCGCTTCTTCGCGCGCCAACAGGGCCAGGCGGTAGATGAAATTGCGCAGTTCGCGCACATTCCCGCGCCATGGTTGGCGGCTGAGCAAGACCGCGGCTTCATCCGACAGCTGGTGACGCGGCAGCCCTTCGGCAGCGGCGAGCTGGAGGAAATGGCGGGCCAGGGCCGGGATGTCATCGGCCCGCTCGCGCAGCGGCGGCAGGGTGATCGGCACCACGTTGAGCCGGTAGAACAGGTCTTCGCGGAACTGTCCCGCCGCGATCATCGGTTCCAGATCGCGGTTGGTCGCGGCGACGATCCGCACATCGACCTTGATCTCCTCGCGCCCGCCAACCCGCCGGACCGATCCCGATTGCAGCGCGCGCAGCAGCCGGGTCTGGGCCTGCATCGGCATGTCGCCGATTTCGTCAAGGAACAGGGTGCCACCGTTGGCTTGCTCAAACTTGCCGATATGCCGCGCGACCGCACCGGTAAACGCGCCCTTTTCGTGGCCGAACAGCTCGCTTTCGATCAGTTCGGCAGGGATCGCGGCGGTGTTGACTGCCACGAACGGGCCGTCCTTGCGCTGGCCGAGCTGGTGGATCGCTTCGGCCACCAGTTCCTTGCCGGTGCCGCTTTCGCCCAGCACCAGCACGGTCAG
>CAZKAX010000157.1:0-5241 GCA_964550775.1 uncultured Novosphingobium sp.
CGCGCTGGGTGTCCCCACTGCGCTCGACACGAACGGGAATTTGTATGGTGTAGCGGGATTAATCACGAGCTTTGCTTCGCCCCGCCACCTCCGCCCTGATCTCCGCGCCATGCTCGTCCAGCAAAGGCGGCATCCGCCCGGGACTGTCGGCACAACCCGCAAACCGCACCGGCTGGGCCTGCTCGAACCAGACCCCCTCGCTGGGATGTTCGCGCCGCCGGAAGAAGCCCACGGCGGCAAGATGCGGATCGTGGATCACTTCGGACAGATCGCGCACCGCCTGCGCCGGAAGCTGCGCCGCGTCGCAGCGGGCCTGCAATTCGGCGGTCGAAAAGTTCGGGGTGAGCGCGGCCACATGCTGGTAAAGCTCGTCCTGATGCACCGCGCGGCCGCCTTTGACGTTGAATTTCTCCTGCGCGATGAAGTTAGGGTCCTCCAGCACCGCAAACACGCGGTCCCACGCGTCATAGGAATACATCACGATTGAAATCGCCCCGTCCTTGGTCGGGAAGGGCTGGCGATACGGATCGACCTGCCGGGCGTAGCCGACCGGGGCATTGGGCGGATCGAAGGTCTGCCCGCCCAGGTGTTCCAGCATCATGAAGCTGGAGAACACCTCGAACATCGGCACTTCCAGCAATTGCCCATTGCCGGTCTTCTCCCGCGCATAGAGCGCGGCCATCGCGCCATAGGCGGCGTGGAGGCCAGCCACCTTGTCCGCGATCAGCGAAGGCAGGTAGCGGGGGCGCGGATCGCCATCGACGCGCGGGAGCAGGGTGGCGGTCCCGGTCGCGGCCTGGATCACATCGTCATAGGCCTGCAGATCGGCATAGGGCCCGGACTGGCCAAAGCCGACGCAGTGGACATAGATCAGCCGCGGGTTGAGCGCGCGGACACTGTCATAATCCAGCCCCAGCCGCTCCAGCGCCTTGCCGCGCACATTGACCACGAACAGGTCCGCATCGCGCAGCAGGTCGTGCATCACCGCCAGATCGGCCTTGGCCTTCAGGTCGAGTGCGATCGAACGCTTGCCGCGGTTCACCGCCATGAAGCCGGGGGCCATGCCAGGGGTTTTTGCCGGTGCGGCCGACCAGCGGAAGGCATCGCCGATCCCCGGGCTTTCGACCTTGATCACATCGGCCCCCAGATCGGCGAGGATCTGCGTGCAATAGGGGCCAAACACCACGGTGGTCAGGTCCACCACCTTTACCCCGGCAAGTTGCGGCTGGACCAAATGCTGTCTCCCTGACGATCGCGGCGCAATTATCTTTAAGCGGGCGATTAACACAATCGCATTCTTGGCATAGCCTGCGCGCCATGACCCAGATTCGCCCCTTCACGCTCGCCATCCCGCAGGACCAGCTCGACGATTTGGGCCGCCGGATCGACCAGACCCGCTGGCCGGAGAAGGAAACGGTTGAGGACTGGTCGCAAGGCACGCCGCTCAGCGCCTTGCAGGACTTCGTGGCCTATTGGCGGCACGATTACGACTGGCGGCGGTGCGAGGCGCGGCTGAACGGACTGGGGCAGTTCGTGACCGAGATCCAGGGTCTGGACATCCACTTCCTGCACGTCCGCTCGAACAGCCCCGACGCCCTGCCGCTGATCATGACACACGGCTGGCCGGGGTCGGTGATCGAATTCATGGGTGTGATCGAGGAGCTGGCGAATCCGGCCGATGGCGGGCAGGCCTTCCACGTTGTCGCGCCCTCGCTCCCCGGCTTCGGCTTTTCAGGCAAGCCTACGGGCACCGGCTGGGGCGTGGGCAAGATCGGGCTGGCCTGGGGCGAACTGATGGCGCGGCTGGGCTATACCCGCTGGGTCGCGCAGGGCGGGGACTGGGGCAGCGCGGTGACCACCGCGATCGGGGTGCAGCAGGTGGCGGGCTGTCTGGGCATCCACCTCAACATGCCGATCGGGCGGCCTCTACCCGAGGACCTAGAGCACCCAGCCCCCGATGAAGTGAAGGCGCTGGCCGCGCTCAAGCATTATCAGGATTGGGACTCCGGCTATTCCACCCAGCAGCGCACCCGTCCGCAGACGGTCGGCTATGGGCTGGTCGATAGCCCGGTCGGGCTGGCGGGCTGGATCTATGAAAAGATGTGGGCCTGGACCGACAATGCGGGCAAGCCAGAGGACGCGCTGAGCCGCGATGCGATGCTCGACAACCTGATGCTTTACTGGCTGCCCGCGACGGGTGCCTCCTCTGCGCGGCTGTACTGGGAAAGCTTTGGCGCCTTTGCGCCCCAGCCGGTCACTTTGCCGGTCGCCGTCAGCGCCTTTCCCAAGGAAATCCTGCCGACCCCGCGCAAATGGGCGGAGCGCAATTTCCCCAATCTGGTCCACTGGGGCCAGATGCCCAAAGGCGGGCACTTTGCCGCGTGGGAACAGCCGGAGTTGTTTGTGAAGGAGCTGCGCGAAGCGTTCGGGAAGATGATTTAACGCGGCGGTCCGGACGACATTTTCATGATGTCGGCCCACACCGCTGATGTCGTGGTCGATCCAGTGTAATTGCCGTTCTGATCATAGGTGCGGACTTGCACCTGCTGCGATCCGGAAGCCGATCCGCTGCCATAGGCCCCGCTTGCGGCGCTGGCAGTTGTGCGGTCCCAATCGGGCACCAGCGCCGTGAAGCGACCCCAATATTCGAGTCCCAGGTCCGACGCGACGCCCTTCAGCTTTTCAACGCGGTCGAACGTACGGTTGGCGTTGTAGGTTGCAACGGCCTGCGCCCAGGTCTGTTCCGCGCGGGCGCGCGCCTGGCTCCGCTCTTCGCGGATTTTGGCGCTGAAGCGGGCGTCTGCATCAAGCAATTGCGTGGTCCGCCCGGTGTCGGTGGCATATTTCCGGTACCAGGGTCCCGCTATTACCATCGATGGTGTCTGGGAGACGTCACGACCTTTGTCATCGAATAGCAGCCCCGCAACACGCTGGCGAAGGTGGGCCTGAAATTTGGCCTCCATAAATGCGGCGTCGCCCATGACCGGATTAAACCGCGCGCCGGTGATGAAGAATTCTCGGCGGAAACCATTGTTGTCAGTGCTGTCCAGGATGGGCGCTCCATTTGCGCCGCCCGCGGATTTCAGCTTGCCAGTCAGCGTAAAACCGCAGGCCTCTGCTGCATCGTCGACAACCTGGCCATTGCCGTTGACGCCAGCGACCGTTCCATCAAAGCGCAGGATGGCGCGCACCTGGTTACGCTTGAAGCCCTGGATTGGTGCCAGACCGCCAATGCAAGGCGCCATGTATTTGCGACTGCTATCGTCATAGCCATGGCGCTGCCAGATGTGCGCGGTCCAGATCGCGGCCAATATGCTGGTGGTCTGCCACAGCATCGAACCGTCAACCCGCATCTTGTAGTAAAAGTCCCGCAGTTCGGCCGGAGGACCTTTTGCCAGCGCATCGCGCGCGGCGATCATTGCGGCCTTGTCGCCGGTTTCGCCCAGCTGCTGCAGGCGTTGAAGCTGCGCAACGGTGCTTGAACCGGCTTTGCTGGGGCCCAGGTAAAGCGCGGCAATCGTGCGCAGTTCGGCGCGCTCGTCCTTGGTCAGTTCGCGCGGTCTGAACACCGGGCGGTTGGCCTCGATCACTGGCAGCAATTGCCAGCCGCTGGTCAGGAACGTTTCGGGTGGAGTTACCGCAACCGCCGAAAAATCCCGGAGTGCGTCAAGCAGTTCTCGTCGGTAACCGATGTAGATCCACAAAGCCGTCCGTTCCGCATCGCTCGTCACCGGGCGCCCGAACCGTCCGGCGATGGGCGGCCATTGCGTCTTGGAAAAATAGGGCCCCGATGGCGGGTCAGACCGGATTTTCTTCTGTTCACGCGGGTCCAGCGATTGCAGATAGCTGTCGACCCAATCGAGGTTGAACCCCATTGGCCGGACCACCTTTGCAGCCGCTTGTGCGTGGCGGTCATAGAAAATGACTGCTTTCATCGCGCTGGATGATGCAACGCTCCAGCCCTTGGCGGTGACGCACCGGGCCACTGCATCATTGTCAATCGCCTCCTCCGCCCATTCCCAGCCTTGCTTGCGCGCTGCCACATCGGCGCGCCGTGCCCGCTCGGCAGCAGGGGCTTCATCGAACAGGCAAGGGCGGGGGTCCTTGGCCGGGGCTGCCGCGACTGTCGAGCTGCCCACGGCCTGTGCCAGTCGATCTTCCGCAACGCCCAGCCCGCCGGTCAGGTGAAGATAGTTGGTCAGGGCGCGGGTAACGGCCGGGTTGTCAGACTTGATCCCGGCGGCGCTCAACTGGGTTACGATCCGGGCGCGGAACGGTTCGGTCAGGGGCGTGGTGAGATCGAAAAATGGCTTGCGGTCGGCATCGGGCAGCGCCTGACCGAAGGCGGTCAGGGCCCGGCTGTCGATCCCGGCGGCGCGCAGCCCGTCGGCCAGGACCACTTCCTGAATCAGCAGCGACAGATAGTTCTGCGACAGGCTGACAAGCGCCGCGTTCCAGCCATGCCGGCGCGCGCAATCATCAACCAGCGTCGATACGGCGGCGTTGAATTCTTGCGCAGCTCCGGCCTTGCCTTCGAATTGCCGCGTCGCCGCTGCCGCTGCCGCCTCACGCTGCGCCTTGGGTGTCTCAGCAGTCAGGCATTTTACGTGATTTTCGACCGGCGAGGTCTGGGCAAGGGCTGCGGTGGATGCCGCCGATGCGACTAGGCTGGCTGCGGCAAGGAATGTGCGGTTCATAGTCGCCCCGTCTGTTCGCGCCTCTGCGGCGGCGGACAGGATACCTGCGCGCCGCAAGAATGCAAAAGACTATGGCAAGGGACGACAGCCCGTTCCCGCTGGAATGGGATGCTTGGGGAGGGGGAGCAGCGAGTCCGGTTTCAGGCCGCGCCAGTATTGCGCCGACGCACTCGCCCTCTGCCCCTCCCGGAATAGCCTCAGTTCTTGTCCTGATCGACCAGCTTGTTCTTGCCGATCCACGGCATCATCGCGCGCAGGGCGCTGCCGGTGCGTTCGATCTGGTGGGCTTCGGCGGCCTTGCGGGCGGCCTTCAGCTCGGGCTGACCGGCGCGGTTGTCGAGCACGAAGTTCTTCACGAAGCGGCCCGACTGGATGTCGGCCAGAACGCGCTTCATTTCGGCCTTGGTTTCGGCGGTGATGATCCGTGGGCCGGTGGTGATGTCACCATATTCGGCGGTGTTGCTGATCGAATAGCGCATGTTGGCGATGCCGCCTTCATAGAGCAGGTCGACGATCAGCTTGGTTTCGTGGAGGCATTCGAAAT
>CAZKAX010000158.1:0-5162 GCA_964550775.1 uncultured Novosphingobium sp.
AGTCCGGCCGGGCACGGGTTTGGTGCGGCCGGGTTCAGCCGGACGGGCCAGATGCGACTGCGTGAAGAGGTTCGCCGTGCGAAGTGGGCGGATCAATGGATCCGCATCAGGATCCAGTTCAAGGATACCGGCAATTGAGTGCACAAAGCAAAAGGGGGAGGAGCGCCAAGGCACTCCTCCCCCCAATAGCTTGCCTGATCCGGCGGGATCAGAACTTCATCACGACCGAGCCCGAAACGGTGCGCGGGGCGCCGATCTGGACGAAGCCGGGGTTGGCATAAGCAGCCGTACCGGTGGTCTTGTTGTAGGTGCCGATCTGGCTCAGCCCGCCGCCGAAACCGCCAACGTAGTAGCTGTTGGTCAGGTTGAAGACGTTGAGCTGCAGATAGCTCTGGCCCAGCTTGATGAAGTCCAGCTTGACGCGAACGTCGAGGTCGAGCTGCCAATAGGCCGCTGCCGTGTCGCCATAGATCGCGCCGGTACCGGCGATCTGCGCAGCGGTGAGCACCGGAGCGCCGCCCGTGCTGGTCTTCGCTCCGTTCGGGATCAGGGTGCCCTGCATCATGCCGTTGTTGTCATCGAACAGGTAACGCGGGCCGGTGCGCTTGCCGGTCACGCCCAGTTCGACCGGGCCCATATTGGCGCGGGCGAGGAAGCCATAGGTCCACTTGGGCGAACCCGATTCACGCTTGCCGGCGGTCAGCGCATAGATCGGCGTACCGTCGGTGTTTTCGCCAACCTGCACATTGTCGCGGATCTTGGACTTCAGCCAGCTGCCGTTGACGCCAAAGGTGAACATGTCGTTCGGCTGGTAATAGAGGAAGCCGTCAAAGCCATACTTCTTCACATTGCCCAGGTTGCGGTACACGTTCTGGTCCAGCACCGGATCATAGGCGCTGAGCGTGCGGTTGTGGAACTGGTTGTAGAAGCCCGAGACCGAACCCTGCATCTTGCCCGAGCGGAAGCGCAGGCCCAGATCGAAGTTCTCGGTGGTTTCCGCCTTCGGCTTGATCCCGGCAGTCGCGGCGGGGAAGAAGAACGAGTTGTAGAGGTTGTCGGTACCCGGGACCGAGATCCCTTGCGAGAAGTTCGCGAAGGTGCTGATCAGGTCGGTCACGTGATAGACAAAGCCCAGGCTGGGCAGAACCTTGTTGTAGTTGAAGATCCGGCGCTGCGGCAGGGCTGCGGCCGGGTTCAGGACCGAGTAGATGTTGTTGGTCGCCGCGCCTTCGGTGAAGCAGTCAAGGAAACCGCCAGCCGAAGTGGTGAAGCAGTTCTGCTTCAGGTTGCGGCGATAGAACGGGGCGGTCACGCCGGTGCTGACCACCAGCTTGCCGTCCATGAATTCACCGCGATATTCCGCAAACAGCTTGTGCAGGATCGCATAGGACAGACGGTCACGCTTTTCGAGCACGGCGCCGCCGGAATCCTTTTCACCCTGGTTGACCGGGAACACGTCAATCGGTTCGCCGTTCATCTGCAGCAGGCCAACTTCGCCGGTCTGGCGGTGCCGCGCGCGGTCATAGGTGTAACCCAGACGCAGAGTGTTCGCGTCGTCGATTTCCCAGCGCAGACCGGCGGTGAAGCCGATGCGGTGGGTCTGGGTCTGGCTGGGGGCCAGCACGGTCACGGTATCAAGCGCATCGCCATCGCCGTTCACGTCACGCCCAAAGAACGGCGTGCCGCCGATGTAGCCGACGGTGCAATAGGTGCCGGCAGCGATCGACGCCGTCGGGCTGAGCGAACCGCAGTTCGACAGCGCCGGGTTGGTGGTGCTGACGGGCAGCAACGGGTTGACGCCGCGCGGATCGATGTCGCGGCGGCCTTCGTTGCCGGTCACCGTGCCGCCGCCGTTGGCCTTGACGTACTGGTAGCTCGGTTCGAAGTTCAGGACGAGGTCGTCCTTGAGGTGCAGCTTGAGCTGCAGACCGATGTTACCGGTGTTCGACGGGTTGTAGCGACGGTCAAATTCGGTGCCGCAGCTGGCACCGTTGGTCGGCGCGGGCGCCGGGGTGTCGGCAACGCCGCCCTGCGGGGTGTCGACCTGGCAAGGATAGTTGATCAGATAGAAACGTTCATCGGCATTGCGCGGGAAGCGATTGGTGCTGTTCGGGCCAACCGGGCGCACCGCCGCATTGGTCAGGCTCTGCGTCAGGTCGGTGCGCAGCGGCAGCGAACCGAAGAAGTTGTTGCGGTTCTGGTTATAGTGGACGCGCAGGGCAATGAAATCGCCGCCAGCGCCCAGCGGCTGGTACAGCTTGGCGTTGTACTGCTGCTTGTTGACCTTGCCGTACTGGTTGTAGGGCAGATCGTTGGTGGCGCGGCTCGCCTGGAACCAGCCACGCAGACCAGTGCTGGAAAGATCGCCGGTTTCGATCTTGGCGGCGATGCGCATCATGTTGAACTGACCCGCCGAGCCCGACAGCATCACGCCGAAATCGTGATCCGGGGTCTTCGAACGGATGTTGACGGTGCCGCCGACGGCCGAAGCGGTCGGGCTGTCAACATCGGTGGTGCCCAGGTTGACGTTCACTTCGTCGATCACTTCGGGATCGATCTGCTGGTTCGAGAAAACCGCATAGTTGCCCGAATCGTTCAGCGGGATACCGTCAACGGTCAGGCTGATGCGGGTCGAATCGAACCCGCGGATGTTCAGCGTGCCGCCCGACGAGCCATAGGCGTCGTTGTTCTGAAAGCTGACGCCCGGAACCTGGTTGATCGCGTTCAGGACCGTCTGGCCCGAATTGCCGCGCATGATGTTTTCGTTGGTCAGCACCGCCTTGGCCTTGGCCGCATCGGGAGCGGCAACACCGCCCACGGCCACGGTCCGGTTGCTGGCGCCGGTGACGACGATTTCCTTTTCGAAGTCAACCGAACCGGCCGACTGCGCATAGGCGGCGGCGGGAAGCATGGCGACGCCGACGGCAAAGCTGCTGGCGGCGGTGGTCAGGGCGGAAGTGAAACGCATGGCGATAGGTATCCCTGTTATGATGGCCCAAGAAATGGTCAGACCCAAGTGAATGCAGGACCAGAAACATACAGCACGAGCGCACAGCGAATCGCTGATTTGCGCCGACTGGCGACGCTCATACAAGCGCCGTGCGGCCCGCTAAACATCCCAATGTTGCAAACTTGTGACCGAAATTTCGCCGATCCCTGCGCCCACTGACATTCCTGTAAGGAGATTTCCTGATTGCAGTCGTTCACGTAATTATCGTGCGCAAATCGCCCGAATCCGCCGATTTCAGGCGGAATGGGCGAAATCGGCCGGTAACGATTTGTGCTGCACTGCGGCATTTGTGCAACGCTTGCTAAGCCCGGCCCCTGCCGTGCTATGAGGCCTGGATGGGCGGGCACCATCATCACGATCATGCACATGCAACGGGGCATGGCCACCACCATCACCCCGCGCCGGGCAGCCACGGGCTGGCCTTCGGGATCGCGGTGGTGCTCAATTCGCTGTTCGTCGTGGCCGAAGTGGCCGCCGGGTTCATCTCCGGATCGACTGCGCTGCTGGCCGATGCCGGGCACAACCTGGGCGATGTGCTGTCGCTGCTGCTGGCCTGGGGGGCGAGCGTGCTCGCCACCCGCCCGGCATCGTCGCGCTATACCTATGGGCTGAAAAGCACTTCGATCCTGGCGGCGATCGCCAATGCGGCGCTGCTGTGGGTGGCGCTGGGTGCGGTGCTGGTGGAAACCATGCGGCACCTGTTCGAACCGCGCGAAGTGGCCAGCGGGATGATGATGGCAGTCGCGGCGGCCGGGATTGCGGTGAACCTGCTATCGGCGCTGCTGTTCGCCCGCGGCAGCAAAAGCGACCTGAACCTGCGCGCCGCGTTCCAGCACCTGATGGCCGATGCGGTGGTCAGCGCCAGCGTGGTCTTTGCGGGTCTGGCGATCAAGCTGACGGGTGAGGACTGGATCGATCCGGTCGCCAGCCTGGTGATTACCGTGGGCCTGGCCTGGGGCAGCTGGGATCTGCTGCGCGATGCGATCCGGCTGGGGCTGCTGGCGGTGCCGGGCCATATCGACGATGCAGCGGTGCGCGAATACCTGGCTGCTCAGCCCGGTGTCGGCGCGGTGCACGATCTGCACATCTGGCCGATGAGCACGACCGAGACCGCCTTTACCGTCCACCTGGTGATGCCCGATGGGCACCCCGGCGATGCCTTTCTCCACGGCGTGATGCACGAACTGGAGCAGCGCTTTGGCATCCACCACGCGACGATCCAGATCGAACAACGGCCAGAGGACTGCGCGCTGCACGGCAAGCACAGCCATGGCAGCGATGCCGGGCACGATCACGCGCACGGCCACTGACCCGCACTTCACCGCATGCCGCTTAACCCGCGGGCAGTTTTGTGCTTCAAACGCGGGCCAAAGGAGAGCGCCGATGAAACGCCTGCACGTGTTTGCCGCGGGACTGGTCCTGACCAGCCTGTCCGCCATGGCCCCCGCCCAGGAAGACCTCAAGGCGCTGTTCAACGCCCGCTATTCAGAACTGACGCAGGCCATGCAGGCCAAGGATGCCGCCGCCGTCGCCCGGGTGGTGGCACCGGACTATCAGATGACCGACATTCGCGGTGACACCCATGACGCCGCCGGGTTGGTGACCCTGTTCGAACGGCTGGGCGGCGGAGCGGCCGGTGGTGCCCAGCGCAAGAGCGAGGTGCTGTCCGCCGCGATCACCGGCACCAGCGCGGCGGTGCAGAACAAGGTCGATACCCAATCGACCCGGACCGGCCCTGATGGCCAGCCGCACCAGATGGGGCTGATCGTGATTTCGGATGACAGCTGGGTGCTGATCGACGGTGCCTGGCGGCTCAAGTCGAGCGTTCAGAAAGACCTGACCGTCATGCGCGACGGCGAGGAATTCCTCCACCAGGCGAATTGAAGGGGCGCACTCGAGTCTGTTTCAGTAAAACTGAACAGGCACCACCAGCCGACTCCCCCTCCCGGCCACCCATTCAGGGTACTCTCCTGGGCGGCTGGGAGCGGGAGCGGGCCGGTGGTGCTTCCACGTAAGTGGAACAGACTCTAGGCGGCTTCTTCCTTTGCGCCCAGCACCCGCACGGGTTCCTTGCGGCCTTCGACCACATCCTTGTCCACCACCACTTCGGCGATGCCCTGTTCGGTCGGGATGTCGAACATCGTATCGAGCA
>CAZKAX010000159.1:0-5098 GCA_964550775.1 uncultured Novosphingobium sp.
CGGCGTGCCGATTTCCTTGAGCATGTTGAGCGCGGCTTCGTTGGCCCCGCCATGCGCCGGGCCCCACAGGCAGGCGATCCCCGCCGCGATGCAGGCAAACGGGTTGGCGCCCGATGAACCGGCCAGACGCACCGTGCTGGTCGATGCGTTCTGTTCGTGGTCGGCATGGAGGATAAAGATCCGGTCCATCGCTTTTTCAACCGCCGGCACCACTTCGTATTCCTCGGCCGGAACGCCGAAGGTCATGCGCAGGAAATTGCCGGTGTAGGACAGCTTGTTGTCCGGATACATGAACGGCTGGCCGCACGAATACTTGTAGGCCATCGCCGCGATCGTCGGCATCTTGGCGATCAGCCGGTGGCTGGCGATCTTGCGCTGTTCGGGATCCGAAATGTCGGTGCTGTCATGGTAGAACGCCGAGAGCGCGCCGACCACGCCGCACATGATCGCCATCGGGTGCGCATCGCGGCGGAATCCGCGATAGAACGTGGCGAGCTGTTCGTGGACCATGGTGTGGCGGCTGATCGTGCGGCTGAACTGCGCCAGCTCGCCCTTGTTCGGCAGTTCGCCGTTGAGCAGCAGGTAGCAGGTTTCCATGAAGCTGGACTGTTCGGCCAGCTGCCCGATCGGATAGCCGCGGTGCAGCAGCACGCCTTCGTCCCCGTCGATATAGGTCAGCGCGCTTTCGCAGCTGGCCGTGCTGGTAAAGCCGGGGTCATAAGTGAACATGCCGGTTTCGGCATAGAGCTTGCGGATGTCGATCACGTCGGGACCGACGCTGCCCGACAGCACGGGGTATCCGAATTCACCGCTGCCGGTGTTGACCTTAACCTGATTGCCCACCCTACTTACTCCTGACAGGGATCCTGACTTCAGGCGGACCGGGCCTGGGCGGCTATCCGCGCCAGGCTTTCGTCCCGCCCAAGCAGAACCAGTACATCGAATATACCCGGGGAAGTTGTTTGCCCGGTTAGCGCGGCCCTAAGGGGTTGCGCAAGCTTTCCAAGCCCGAGTCCGAGCTCTTCAGCCATTGATTTGAGACTTACTTCCAGACCTTCGCTTGTCCAGACGGTTTCGGCATCGATCCGGGCGTGAATCTGCGAAAGCAGCGCGCGCGCATCGTCGCTGAGCAGCGCTTCGGCCTTGGGTTCGATCGTCAGCGGCCGTTCGGCGAACAGGAAAGCCGCCCCCGCCGCCAGTTCGTTGAGGTCCTTGGCGCGCACCTTGAGCACCGGCATGGCCCGCGCCAGCAGGTCCAGATTGACCGTTCCGGCCATCCGCACCGCGACCAGCCCCGCCAGCCGGGCATCGTCCGCTTCGCGCAGGTAATGCCCGTTGAGGTTCTGCAGCTTGGCGAGGTCAAAGCGCGACGGGCTTTTGCCGACATGGGCAATATCGAACCATTCGGTCGCCTGATCGCGGCTGATGATTTCGTCATCGCCGTGGCCCCAGCCCAGCCGCAGCAGGTAATTGAACATCGCTTCGGGCAGCAGCCCCAGATCATCGCGATAGGCATCAACCCCCAGCGCACCGTGGCGTTTGGACAGTTTGGCCCCGTCATGCCCGTGGATCAGGGGGACGTGGGCATAGACCGGATCAGGCCAACCGCCCTCTACCCCGTGCATCGCCCGGATGATCACCAGCTGCCGGAAGGCGTTGTTGAGGTGGTCATCGCCGCGGATCACGTGGGTCACGCCCATATCGTGATCGTCCACCACCACGGCCAGCATATAGGTTGGGGTGCCGTCCGAACGCAGCAGGACGAAATCGTCCAGCTCGGCATGGCTGACGGTCACTTCGCCCTGAACTTCGTCCTGGATCGTGGTCTCGCCTTCGCGCGGGGCCTTGATCCGCACCACATAGGGCAGGTCTTCGGGCCAGGTCGAAGGATCGGCATCGCGCCATTCGCTGTCGAGCCGGAAGGTCCGCCGTTCGGCCTGCGCGGCTTCGCGCCGGGCCTGCAATTCCTCGCTGGTCAGATAGCAGCGATAGGCGTGGCCCGCGTCCAGCAATTTGTGCGCCACTTCGGCATGGCGATCGGATCGGGCAAACTGGAACGTCGCCGGTTCATCGCCCATCAGGCCCAGCCATTCCAGCCCGTCAAAGATCGCCGCAATCGCCGGTTCGGTGGAACGGGCGCGGTCAGTATCTTCGATCCGCAGCAGGTACTTGCCGCCGTGGTGGCGGGCATAGAGCCAGTTGAACAGGGCGGTGCGCGCGCCGCCGATGTGGAGGAACCCGGTGGGCGAGGGGGCAAACCGCGTCACGACGTCGCGGCCCGTTGCCGCTGCTCCGCCTGTCACGCTGCCACTTGCCATTCGCCGATCCATCCTGTTCTTGTGTCGCCATGGCCAACAGCGCGCCACCGCCCGTGCCCATGGACAGTGATCCGCTGTCTGGCGCTGCACTGCAACATGGCCATTGGCGCAACCGCGCGCCGTTGGCAAGCGGCCTTGCGCGGTTGGAACACTTCCTTGAACACGCCGGGTTTGATCGCGCGCCCTGGCTGGTGGTGGCCTTCGCCGCAGGGATCGCCAGCTGGTTCGCGCTCGATACCCCGCGCCAGTGGATCCTGTTCGTCGCCGGTATGGCCGCACTGGCCGGATTGAGCCTGGCCGTGATGCGCGAGCACGGGCCATTTCCCTATCTGCGTCAGGCCCTTGCCGCGCTGGCTCTGGCGGCGCTGCTCGGCTGCGGACTGGTCTGGACCAAGTCCGCGCTGGTCGGGGTGCGCGCGATCGACCGGCCGCTGGTCGCCATGGTCAATGGGAAAGTGCTGGAACGGGTCGATCAGCCGGCCGATCACCGGGTGCGGCTGCTGCTCGCCACGCGCGAACCGGGGACCGGGCGGGCAATCCGCGCGCGGGTCAATCTGGATGCCGATGCAGACCTGATCGGCCTGGTCGAAGGGGCCGAAGTGCGCCTGCGCGTGCGGCTGATGCCCCCCGCCTCACCAATGCTGCCGGGTGGGTATGATTTCGCCCGGGTCGCCTGGTTTGGCGGGATCGCCGCGACCGGATCGGTGCTGGGCAAGGTCACCCTGGTGCGGCCCGGCGGCGATGGCGGCGGTCTGGGGCAGGCCCAGCGCGCGCTGTCGCGGCATGTCCGGGCAAACCTCGATGGATCGCCCGGAACGCTCGCTGCGGCTTTTGCCAGCGGCGATCGCGGCGCGATTGCTCCAGCGGACGAACTGGCGATGCGCAATGCCGGCCTGACCCATCTGCTTTCGATCAGCGGCCTGCATGTCAGCGCGGTGATCGCGGCGGTCTATGCCCTGGCCGGGCGGCTGTTTGCCTTGTGGCCGTGGCTGGCCTTGCGGGTGCGGGTGCCCTTGCTGGCGGCGGGAACCGGGGCCCTGGCGGGGATTGGCTATACCTTGCTGACCGGGGCGGAAGTGCCGACGGTGCGGTCCTGCATCGGGGCCATGCTGGTGCTGCTGGCGCTGGTGCTGGGGCGTGAGGCGCTGAGCATGCGGATGGTCGCGACCGGGGCTTTCCTGGTGCTGGTGTTCTGGCCCGAGGCGCTGGTCGGGCCGAGTTTCCAGATGAGCTTCGCGGCGGTGATCGCGATCATTGCGGTCCATGGCGCCGGGCCGATCCGCGCGTTCCTGGCCCCGCGTGAGGAAGGCTGGCTGGCGCGGCAGGGGCGCAACCTGGCCATGCTGCTGCTGACCGGGGTGGTCATCGAACTGGCGCTGATGCCGATCGGGCTGTTCCATTTCCATCAGGCCGGGGTCTATGGCGCGCTGGCCAATGTGGTCGCGATCCCGCTCACCACGCTGGCCTCGATGCCGCTGATCGCGCTGGCCTTGCTGTTCGACCTTGCCGGCATGGGCGCGCCGTTCTGGTGGCTGGCGGGCAAGTCGCTCGAACTGCTGCTTACCCTGGCGCATTGGACCGCGGCGATGCCGGGGGCGGTGACGACCATGCCGGCGATGGGGCGGGGGGCCTTCCTGCTGTTCGTGGCGGGCGGGCTGTGGCTGGCGCTGTGGTCGGGCCGGGTGCGGCTGCTGGGGCTGATCCCGGCGCTGATCGGGGCGGCATCGCTGGCCAGCCTGCGCGCACCGGACTTGCTGATTTCAGGCGACGGGCGGCATGTCGGGATCGGGGGTGAGGCTCCGGAACTGCTGGTCCTGCGCCCGGCACGTGCGGGCTTTGCATTGGAGACCCTGACCGAGCTGGCCGGTATGAACGGCGAGGCGCGGGTGCTGGATGAATGGCCCGGGGCACAGTGCAACCGCGATTTCTGCGCGATCCGCCTGCAGCGGGGCGGGCGGAACTGGCAGCTGCTCTTGTCGCGCGGGTCGGACATGATCCCCGAGCGCGAGCTGGCCGCGGCCTGCGAACGCGTCGATCTGGTAATCTCGGACCGCTATCTGCCGCGCTCCTGCCACCCGCGCTGGCTCAAGGCGGACCGGCGCTATTTGGAGCGCAGCGGCGGACTGGCGATCGATCTGGAGCGCGGCACCCTCACCAGCGTGGCGCAAGGGCAGGGCGAGCACGGCTGGTGGAAGCGGCCCGAACCACGAGCGTTCAAACCGCGTGATCCCGCCCCCGCAAACGACGAAGCGCCCGCAACCGGGGCTGCGGACGCTTCAGTTGTCAGCCCGCCGGAGCGGGGCAAACAGGATCAGTGATAGCGCCGCAGCAGTCCGGCCAGCTTACCCTGGACCACCACTTCGCGCGGATCATAGACCTGCGGTTCATAGGCGGCATTGGCGGGATCGAGCCGGACCCGGCCGTTCTCACGCCGCAGATACTTCAGCGTCGCTTCCTCACCCCGGACCAGCGCGACCACGATTTCACCATCGCGGGCATTATCGGTGCGCCGGATCAGGGCATAGTCGCCATCGAGGATCCCGGCTTCGACCATCGAATCCCCTGACACTTCGAGTGCATAGTGTTCCCCGGCACCAAGCAGGGCGGCAGGGACGGGCAGGGTGGCCGAGGTTTCCAGCGCCTCGATCGGGACGCCTGCGGCAATCCGCCCGTGGAGCGGGATCTCGATCACGTCATTGGCCGGGGCGGGCTTTGCCTCGGGCGGGCGGACCACGGCGGCGGCGGGCGAATTGACATTGGCGGCGCGGGCCGGGGCCTTG
>CAZKAX010000160.1:0-4962 GCA_964550775.1 uncultured Novosphingobium sp.
GCGGCCATTTCCCTCCGATATCTTTGCCATTTTGACGCCTCGAACGTGCATTTAATAGGTCCTGACCCTAGCCCATCAGGCCGCGCCAGGCTTGGACAAACGCGGCAGGTTCAGCCGTTTAGCAGAGCCCGCGTAGCAGCCTCGACATCGCCTTGCCGCATCAGGCTTTCCCCGACGAGGAAGCAGCGCACACCCTGCTGTTCCAGCCGCAGCAGGTCGGCGTGGCTGTTGATGCCGCTTTCGCTGACCAGCAGTGTGCCTTCCGGCGCAAGGCTGACGAGCCGTTCGGTGGTGGCCAGATCGGTGACGAAGCGCTTGAGGTCGCGGTTGTTGACCCCGATCAGGCGGCTATTGAGCCGCGCGGCGCGCTCCATTTCGGCCTCGTTGTGAACCTCGACCAGCACGTCCATCCCGCGTTCGATCGCCGCCGCCTCGATTTCCGCCATGACGCCGTCGTCCAGCGCGGCAACGATGATCAGGATCGCATCGGCCCCGATCGCGCGGGCTTCGGCCACTTGCCAGGGATCGACCATGAAGTCCTTGCGCAGCACCGGCAGGTCGCAGGCACCACGGGCTTCGATCAGGTAGTCTTCATGCCCCTGAAAATAGGGCGCATCGGTCAGGACTGACAGGCAGGCCGCGCCGCCCGCCTGATAGGCGCGGGCGTGCTCGGCCGGGTGGAAATCGGGGCGGATCAGGCCCTTGCTGGGGCTGGCCTTCTTGATCTCGGCAATCAGGCCGAAGCCAGTTGCGACCTTGGCCTCAAGCGCGCGGCGGAAGCCCCGCGGGGCGCTTTGCGCGGCGGCGCGGGCATCAAGATCGGCCTGGCTGGCCAGCGGCTTGCGCTGCGCCACTTCCTGACGCTTGGTGTCGCAGATTTCGGCGAGTTTGTCGGTCATTTCGTCATCTCAATCCAGCAATCGAGCAGCGCCTTGGCCAGCCCCTTGTCGAGCGCTTCGGCAGCTTCCTCCACGCCTTCCAGCCAGTCCTCCACTTGCCCCGCCACCAGCAGGGCGGCGGCGCTGTTGAGCAGCACGGCATCGCGGTAGGCGCCCGGTTCGCCCTGCAGCAGGCGGCGCAGGGCGGCAGCGTTGTATTCGGCATCGCCGCCGCGCAGATCGGCCAGATCGTGGCTGGGCAGCCCGGCATCTTCCGGGCGGATCTCGGCCAGGAAGCCGGGCAGGCCGATACTGGCCAGATAGCTGGTTCCGGCGATCGACAGTTCATCCAGCCCTTCCGCGCCCGATACGATCAGCGCGGCTTCGATGCCGAGCAGCTGCATCGCATCGCGGTAGAGCGCGATCAGATCCGGGTGCGAAACGCCGACCAGTTGCCGGGTCACCCCGGCCGGGTTGGCGAGCGGCCCAAGCAGGTTGAAAATGGTCCGGCGGCCCAGCGCCTTGCGGATCGGCGCGATCCGGGCGAGCGCGGGGTGGTGAGCCTGTGCGAACAGGAACGCGATGCCAAGGTCCGCGAGCGTCGCCTCGGCCAGTTCCGAGGCGCGCGTCAGGTTGAGGCCCAGCGCCTCCAGCGTATCCGCGCCGCCCGCCTTGCTGCTCGCTGCGCGGTTGCCATGTTTGGCCACCGGCACATCGCAGGCCGCGACCACCAGCGCGACCGCGGTCGAGACATTCAGGCTGTGCTGGCCGTCTCCCCCGGTGCCGCAAACGTCGATTGCGCCGTGGGGGGCGATCACCGGCTTCATCCGGGCGCGCATGGCACGGACAGCCCCGGCCACTTCCTGGGCGGTTTCGCCGCGCTCGGCCAGGTCGATCAGGGTGGCGGCAATGGCATCGTCGGCCATTTCGCCGTCGAGCATGCGGCCGAACAGCGCTTCGGATTCTGAGAGGGAGAGGGTCACGCCGCCGCCCCCACATACTCGTCATGCTGAACTTGTTTCAGCATCCATCGTGCCGCGTGCTCCGGTGCTCGCCGGAACCAGCAAACCGAGGCGGATTCGCGTGTCGTGACCGTGCTGAGGTGCGGCCTGATGGACCCTGAAACAAGTTCAGGGTGACGACAACGGGAATCAATCCAGGGCCTCACGCGATCGCCTTTGTCTCGATCCCGCACAGCGCAAGGAAGTTCGCCAGCATCGCGTGGCCGTGTTCGGTGGCGATGCTTTCCGGGTGGAACTGGACCCCGTGGATCGGCAGCGTTGAGTGGCGGAAACCCATCACGTGTTCGTCATCGCTGGTGGCGTTGACCACCAGGCTGTCCGGAATGTCGGTGACGATCAGCGAGTGATAGCGGGTGGCGATGAAGGGGCTGGGCAGGCCCTTGAACAGGCCGGTGCCGTCATGGCTGACCGGCGATACCTTGCCATGCATCAGCCCGCCGCGCACCACTTTGCCGCCAAAGTATTGCCCGATCGACTGGTGGCCCAGACACACGCCGAGCAGCGGCTTGCCCGCATCGGCACAGGCCCCGACCAGATCGAGGCTGACCCCGGCTTCGTTGGGCGTGCAGGGCCCGGGCGAGATCAGGAAGCCCTGCGCCCCGGTGGACAGCGCCTGACCGGCGGACATGGCATCATTGCGCACCACCTCCACTTCGGCTCCCAGTTCCATCAGGTAATGGACCAGGTTCCAGGTGAAGCTGTCGTAATTGTCGATGACGAGGATCATGGCCGCGCCATAGAGCGGGTTGGGCTAATTTGAAAGTGAAGGTTCGGTTCTGCCGAACCCCGATTACTTCCCCGCAAACCGGTCCGCCGCGCGCACCAGACCATCGGTGATGCCCGGTTCGGTGAACAGGTGCCCGCCATCGGGGACGATTTGCAGATCGACCTCCGGCCAGGCCTGTTTGAGCGCCCAGGCAGCGGCCGGGGGCGTGCAGCAATCGTGGCGGCCTTGCACGATCACGCCGGGAATATCGCGCAGCTTGTGGGCGTTTTGCAGCAGCTGGCCCTCTTCCAGCCAACAATCGTTGCGGAAATAGTGGTTTTCGATTCTGGCGACGGCGACCGCATGATCGTCGGCGGTGAAATCGGCCAGCATGTCCGGATCGGGCAGCAGGGTGACGGTCACGCCTTCCCACATCGACCAGACTTTGGCGGCGGCAAGCCGGACCTGCTGGTCCTCGCTGGTCAGGCGGTGGTGATAGGCTTCGAGCAGGTCGCCGCGCTCGTCAGCCGGGATATGCCCGGTGAATTCCGCCCAGGCTTCGGGATAGAGCTCGCTCGCGCCGTATTTGTAGAGCCAGTCGTATTCCCGCTGGCTGGCAAGGAAGATCCCGCGCAGCACCAGTTCGCTGACCCGCTCGGGATGGGTCTGGGCATAGGCGAGGCTGAGGGTGGAGCCCCATGATCCGCCGAAGACCAGCCACTGCTCATGCCCGGCCATTTCGCGCAACCGCTCGATATCGGCGACGAGGTGCCAGGTGGTGTTGTGTTCCAGACAGGCGAACGGCGTGGATTTGCCGCAGCCGCGCTGGTCGAACAGCAGTACGTCATACAGTGCCGGGTCAAACTGCTGGCGCTGCTTAGCGCTGATCCCGCTGCCGGGCCCGCCGTGCAGGAACACCGCGGGCTTGCCGCCGGGCGAGCCGCAGCGCTCCCAATAGATCGAATGGCCGTCGCCGACATCGAGCATGCCTGAGGCATAGGGTTCGATCGGCGGGTAGAGGGTGTGGCGCCCATCAGCCATTTTGGCGCTCATGGCTTCATCGCCAGCAGCTTGGCGAGATCGGCCTTCCAGAACTTGCCCCAGGTGTGGGTGCCGTGGCCCTTGGTCTCCTTGCTTGCCGGGATCAGGATGAACTTCGCGCGCGGCATCTGTTTGGCGAGATCTTGCGCCATGCCCAGTTCGGGCGGGTTGATGAAATCGTCGCCGCTGTTGATCCACAGCACCGGGACTTTGATCTTCGCCATCAGCGGTGCCGGATTGTAACTGCGCGAGGAATCGAGCTGGTAGATCTGATCGTTCGCATCGCCGCCGCCCGCAACGCTCGCGGCATAGGCGCTGGCGAGAAAGGCCTCGGCCTTCTCGCGGGTCGGGTACTGATCCTGCAGCGCGACCGGATTTCCGCCTGCGATCAGGCCCAGATAGCGCGCGGTGCGCAGGCCCTGTTCGGGCTGGCTGGCATAGTTCCCGCCGTTCCACACCGGATCGGCCTCGATCGCGTCGATCGACATCTTGCGCCAGATCCGGTTGCGCCCGGCGATTTCCACCGCGTTGCAGGCGAAGGGCGCGAGCCGCTGCGCAAAGCCGGGGCGGGTGGTGCCCCACACGAAGGCGTGCATGCAGCCCATCGAAGTGCCGAGGATCAGCCTGAGCTTGGTAACCCCTAGCCCTTCGGTCAGCAGGCGGTGCTGGGCAGTGACCATGTCGGAATAGTCATAGCGCGGGAACTTCATCCGCATCCCATCGCTCGGCTTGCTCGACCCGCCGTGGCCGAGGTTGTCGGGCAGGATCACATAGGTCTTGGCGAGATCCAGCGGCTGCCCGGGGCCATAGAGTTCATCGGCAAATTGCGGGCGGAAGAACTGCTTGCCGGTCCCGCCGGTGCCGTGCAGCACCATCACCGCGTTGTCGATCGCCCCGTCCGCCCCTCGGTGCGGGGTGCCCAGCGTGGTGACGTGCATGTTGACGTCCATCGTCTCGCCGGTGCCAAAGCGGAAATCGCGCAGCACCACATCGCGCTCGCTGGCCTTGCTCTGCCAGTCCTCGGCATGGAGCGGGGCGGCGAGGAGGACTAGGGCGGCGAGGAGGAATTTGCGCATGGCAGTCAGGCTAAACCTGTCTGCGCGCCGGTCAAGCTATTGCCCGAACCCGGATAGGCCCGCGACCCGCATCGCTTCCTTTGCCGCTGCGATCAAGGCCCCGGCCTTGGCCTCGCATTCGCGCTGTTCATAGGCGGGGTCGCTGTCGGCGACGATGCCTGCTCCGGCCTGGACATGCAACATGCCGTCCTTGACCACCCCGGTGCGCAGCACGATGCAGCTGTCGAGGTTGCCGTCGG
>CAZKAX010000161.1:0-4876 GCA_964550775.1 uncultured Novosphingobium sp.
CATCTCAAACACCCCCCCCCCGCGGGGGCGGGGGCCCCCCGCAGGGCTGACGGAGGGGGGGCTTGCAAGAAACGCCGCGTCAGCGGCTGCGCGCTACCGCGCGCAATCTTGTCCGCCCCCCTCCGCCTCGCTTTGCTCGGCACCTCCCCCGGTGGGGGAGGATCTACAAGGGGAGAAACCGATGCGCCGCCTGTTTGCTGCCGTGTTGCTGATGGTGCCGATAGCGGCCTCCGCCGACCCTGGTTTTCCCCTGTCCGATGACGACAAGCTGGCCCGCGAAGGCCGGGTGCTGATCGCGCGCGAGCATCCCGACGTCATCAAGCACATGCTGCGCAACGATGGCTTCGGCGGCGCGGGATCGGCCCCGATCGCGCAGGCCATGCTGTCGGATTCGCCCGACCGGGTGGCACTGGCGAAAAAAGCCATGGTCGTGGAACGCCACGGTCAGGGTATGTGGCTTCTGCGGTTTCCCTACGTCAACGTCGCACTGATCGAGACGAAGAAGGGCCTGGTGCTGTTCGACACCGGCTATGCCTCGATCGGCCCGGTGCTAGCCGAAGTGATCCCGACGCTGAGCAAGAAGCCGCTGACCCATGTCGTGGTCAGCCATGTCCACATCGATCACGCCTACGGCTGGCCCGCGCTGAAAGCGAAGTGGCCCGGCCTCAAGACCGTGACCAGCGATCTGTTCCCGGCGATGGCGGCCAAGGAAGTGCGCCTTGGCGGATCGATCGGGCGCTACAACAACCAGCCGCTCGAACTGCAGCCGACCAATGTGGACCGACTGCCCAGGCCGGACATCATGTTCCGGGATCGAATGAACCTGAAGATCGACGGTGAAACGTTTGAATTGCATCACGCTCCGGGCGAGACCGAAGAGCAGATCTGGATGGCCTTGCCGAGCCGCAAGGCAATTTTCACGGCGGACTATTATCAGGGCTTCCTGCCCAATGCCGGCAACGGCAAGCGGATCATGCGGCATGTCGATGAATGGGCGGCCGCTTTCCGCAAGATGGCCGGTTACCAGCCCGAACACCTGCTACCAATGCACTCTGCCGCGATCGACAACGGGGCTGAGATCGGCCGGATCATGGCGTTGAATGCAGAAGCCTTCGAATACATTTCGAACCAGGTCGTCGCGGGCCTCAACGCGGGGCGCCGCAAGGACGAGATCGCCGCGACGCTCGACTGGCCGGACCGCTTTGCCAAGTCCCCAGAACTCGATCCGCAATACAACCGGCCCGAGGACATCGCCCGCATGGTCGCGCTGCGCTGGACCGGGTGGTGGGATGACGTGCCCAGCCACTTCGCAGCGATGCGGTTCGAGGACGAAGCGAAGGAAGCGCTGCGTCTGGCGGGCGGGATCGACGCGGTGGACAAGCGCGCGCGCGAGCTGATCGGAACCGACAACAAGCTCGCCGCGCGGCTGGCCGACTGGGCCAGCTATGGCGCGCCAGACAATGCCAAGGCGCTGCAACTGGCGATCGACGTGTACCTCGCGCGGATTGCCGAACCGGGCATGCCCTTGCAGGAATCGCAGGTGTACTTCGTCCACGCCTCCGTGCTGCGGGCAAAGCTGGCGCGGCTTGCAAGCAAGCCTGTCCCCTAATCCCCCAGATCGGGCGCCCAGGCCACGCCGTTGATGTGCCCGCCGCCGTCCACGAACAGCGTGTTGCCGGTGACATAGCGGCAATCCTCGCTCGCCAGGAACAGCGCGACCGGGGCAATGTCGTTTTCCGGATCGCCCATCCGGCCCATCGGGTTCGCCGCCTCGATCTGCGCCATCATCTCTGGCGCGACGGCCTCGATCCGGCGGCTTGCTGCGCTCTTGGCGGCGGGGCAGATCACGTTGCAGCAGATCCCCCAGCGCGCCCACTCGCGCGCGGCGGTGCGGGTCAGGGCGCGCAGGGCTTCCTTGGCGCTGTTGTAATCGGCGCTGCCCATGTGGGCGTTGACGCCGTTGAGCGAGCCCATGTTGATCACCCGGCCCCAGCCCTGCGCCTTCATGTGCGGCAGCGCGGCCTCCATGGTCCATTTGGGGGCCCAGAAGGTCATCAACATGGCCCGCTGGAACACTTCGTCGCCCTTCTGCTCCAGCCGCCGCGGGCCGTCGCCGGTGTAGGCGTTGTTGACCAGAATATCGACCGGCCCGGCTGCCGCCATCATCGCCGTGACCGCCGCATGGTCCGAGACATCGACATGCAAGGCCCGCGCCGCGCCGCCCTCACCCCGGATCCGCGCCGCTTCGGCCTCCGCCTGAGCGAGGTTCCAGTCAGCCATCACCACCTCGGCCCCTTCGCGGGCAAAGAGCCGCGCGATGCCCAGCCCGATCCCGTCCGCCGCACCGGTGATCAGGGCCCGCCGTCCTGCCAGCCGTCCCATCATATGCCCTCCCGCGCTGCGCCCTGCAGCTCATTGGTATCAAGCTCACGCAGCGCGCCCAGCATGCCGTACCACTTGCGCGGCAGCAGGCTGTGATCGCGATCACGCTCGGCCAGAGCCTGACAATCACGGCGCAGCTGTTCAAGCATTTCCGCCAGCTCTGCCGCGCCGCGCGGGGAAAGCTTCACAACTTCGGACACAAACACCGCATCCTCGGCCGCGAAGTCCATGGTCAGGAACTGGCGCTTCATTCTCTCGTTGAACAAGGCCCGCATCGGCGACTTGCGCCAGACGATCGTGCGGTCGATCCGGGGCCGTACCCGCCCGCCGGGCAGGCGGTCGATCAGGGCGAGCCGTTCCAGCCGCGCCAGCGACAGTTCCAGCACCGGCGCGGGCACGGCAAAGTCTGCCGCGATCTCGGCCGGGCTGTTGCCGCCCAGCACGGTCATGAACAGGAACGAGAGGAAGATGTCGCTGGAGAGCGCGCGTTCCTGGGCCAGGGTCAGTTCCTGCGCCAGACCGGTGGCGGGATGCTCCGCCTCGCGCGTCAGGTCGGCCAGCGAGAGGCCGCAGAGCTCGGCCAGCTCGGCCAGCCGGTCCAGCGTCAGCCCCTTGCCCGCCAGCCAGCGCTTGGCCGTCGCCTCGCCGATGGCAAAATGCGCGGCGAGCCGTTTCGCGGTCCATCCACCTTGCCGCAAGTGCAGGCGCAGCGCGGCGAGCAGGCTGGTGGTTGTCGATTGGGATCGTTTCATGATCCATATCTCATCATAATTCGATCCGATTGGCCAGCCCCGATTTCGCTCCCGACCCCACCCGGGAGTAACCTCCACGGGCAGCGGCAGAGAGTCGGCCTGACCCGACCCGCCGCCAATCGATGATTGGGAGAACACGAATGACTGGCATGCTGATCAAGAACGGCACCGTGGTGGACGGCACCGGCGCCCCGGCCTTTGCCGCCGACGTGCGGATCGCAGACGGCACGATTGTCGAAGTCGGGCCGAATCTGACCGCCAATGGCGAGCGTGTATTTGACGCGGCGGGCTGCCATGTCACCCCCGGCTTCATCGAAAGCCACACCCATTACGATGCCAGCATGTGGTGGCAGCCCGATCTCGATCCGCTGCCGGGTTACGGCGCAACGACGATGATCATGGGCAATTGCGGGTTCTCGATGGCCCCGCTGCACCCCAGCCAGGCCGCCAAGGAAGAGGTGATGGGGATCTTCTCGTTCTTCGAGGATATCCCGCTGGAACCCTTCAAGCAGTTCGTGCCATGGGATTGGCACAAGTGGTCCGAATACCGCAAATCGTTCGAAAGCCGGGTCAAGGTGCCGCTCAACTATGCCAGCTTCGTTGGCCATATCCCGCTGCGGATCGCGGCGATGGGGGTCGAAGCCTGGGACCGCGCGGCCACGCCGGAAGAAGTGGCAGTGATGGCCGAGCTGCTCGACGATGCGCTGAGCGCAGGCGCGCTGGGCCTGTCGGACAACATGCACGATCACGACGGATCGAACCGCCCCGTCCCCACCCTGCTGGCCGATGATGCCGAGTTTACCGCGCTGTTCGACGTGATGGAGCGTTATCCGGCAACCTGCTATCAGGTGATCGTCGATACTTTCATGCGGATGACCGGCCCTGCCAACATGGAGCGCCTGTCGCGCCTGCTGTCTGGCCGCAAGATCCGGGTGCAGGTTGCCGGGGCCGTGCCAACGCTCGATTTCCAGAAGCCGATCCTGCCCGCGATGCAGGCCAGTCTGGCGGCGATGCGCGCCGCCGGGGTCGATATCTGGCCGGGGGTGGCGCACGTTTCGCCCACCTCCACGCTCAGCCTGGTCAAGTCGCTGATCTTCGCGCAGTCGAACGACTATGTCTGGCACGAGGTGGTGCTGGCCGAGGATCATGCCGAAAAGCGCCGCCTGCTGGCCGATCCGGACTGGCGGGCGCGGGCACGCGAAAGCTGGGACACCCAGGCCTGGGATCACAGCCCGCTCAAGAACCCGCAGGACCTCTACCTGTTCGACAGCGAGAACGGCACCGGCCCGATCAACATCACGCTGAAGCAGTATGCCGATGACAAGGGCCTGCACCGCAGCGATGCCATGGCCGACTGGATCCTGGCCAACGGCACCCTGTCCACCGTGCACATGGCCCCCTTCCCCAAGGACGAGGCGCTGACGATCGAGCTGATGCGCGATCCCAAGACCGTGGGCAACATCTCGGACGCGGGCGCGCATTTGCAGATGCTGTGCGGCGGCGGCGAGAATGCCCTGCTGCTGACCCAGTATGTCCGCGACGACAAGTCGATGACGCTGGAAGAGGCGATCCACGTGATGACCGGCAAGCTGGCCGAACACTTCTTCCTGGCCGATCGCGGCGTGATCGCGCCGGGCAAGCGCGCCGACGTGGTGGTGTTCAACCTGGACGAGGTGCAGCGCCAGCAGATGGAAAAGGCCTGGGACATGCCCGATGGCAAGGGCGGCACCACCTGGCGCTTT
>CAZKAX010000162.1:0-4811 GCA_964550775.1 uncultured Novosphingobium sp.
ACTGAACAAAATGGCCTCAAACCTCGAACGTGCATTTAACAGGTCCTGACCCTAGTCGTCTTCCGGCAGAGGCGCTGCCGGGCCGGGCAGGGCATAGCCATCGTCCAGCCAACGAACGAGGTCGCGGTCCTTGCAGCGGGTCGAACAGAACGGGCTGTGCTCCGCCGCGCGGGGCTTGCCGCACATGGGGCATTTGCGGGTGGTGGCAGTCATAACGCCACCGCCTGCGCGAAAGCGGCGTGCAGCGCAAGGCCGGGCTGTTCATCCCAGCGGAGCTGCCGCCCGGTGCGCCGGGCCAGTTCGCTTTCCCATTCGGGCAACACTTTTGCGCGGACCAATGGATGCGCGGTCAGCAGCAGCGCGCCCGGTTCGCGCACGGCCTCGGCCCGGCGCAGCAGCAGCCGGGCGGCGGCTCCGGCGCGGTCATGCGCCACCAGCGCCAGCAGCGAGGGGTGCTCCAGCCGGGCAACCAGCTGGATAAAGCCGAACCCGTTCATTGCGGTGCGCTCATGCGGCCAATCGACCAGCGCGCCGTCCAGCGCGTGATCGACCATCCGGCGATCGCCCTTGTCCGACAGGGTCGGGAAATCGATCCCGATCGATCCGGCCAGATCGAGCCGCGCAACCGCGCGGGCAATCGCGGGGATCGCGGCCATGGCCAGATCGCGCGGGGGCAGGGTGCCGTCGATATCGATCAGGGTCATCGCCGGGGTCGGCGATACGGTCAGACTGCCGCCGGTGAATGCGAACTGGCCGGACCAGGCATCGTCCATCACCTCTTCCCACAGACCCTGGGGCAGGGCGGGAACGGTGCGTCCGCCGGTCCGTTCGGCCAGCCCGGGGGCGGCGCACTCAGGTTCGGTGGTCGGGCGGGCCTGGGCCAGTTTGAAGCGGCCGCGTTCGGCCAGTGCGGCGCGGGATACTTTCAGGCGCAGCGCTGCGCCCTCGCTGGCGTCGGGCGGCAAGCCATCGACCAGCGCTTCTTCACCGCTGGCAAAGCGGGCGGTGCCGCGCCGGGCACCCTTGCTGCGCGCGATCAGGACGGCGGGCTCGATCTGTCCGCTGGCAAGGCTGCCCGGCCACCATGCCCGCGCGGCGCGCACTTCGCCGCGATCGACCAGCAGCGCGCGTTCTTCGCCGATGCCTTGTTCGATCAGCCACTCAGCCAAGGGCGAAGCCCGCCGATTTGAGCAAGGCGCGGGTTTCGAACAACGGCAGGCCGACCACGCCGGAATGGCTGCCGGAAATCCACGCGATCAGTCCTTCGGCGCTGCCCTGGATGGCATAGCCGCCAGCCTTGCCGTGCCATTCGCCCCCGGCGATGTAGGCATCGATTTCGGCCTGAGACAGTTGCTTGAAACGCACCACGGTTTCGCTCAGCCGTTCGCGCAGGGTGCCGTCTGGGCTTTTGAGCGCAATCGCGGAAAGGACCACGTGGCGGCGGCCGCTGAGCAGGGCCAGGCAGCGGCGCGCGGTGGCCTCATCCTCCGCCTTGGGCAGGATCCGGCGGCCCAGCGCGACCACGGTATCACCAGCCAGCACATGGGCATTGCCGCCGGGCACGGCTTCGGCCTTTTCGCGGGCCATGCGGCGGGCATAGGCGCGTGGCACTTCGGCCTGGCGCGGTTCCTCATCGATGTCGGCAGCGGACACCGCACTGGGTTCCACACCCAGCCGCGCGATCAGTTCGCGGCGGCGCGGGCTGGCAGAGGCAAGGATCAGGGCAGGCGCCGTCACCCGCCGGGCTTAGCCAAACTGGCCGGGGCCGCCGCGACCGGGCATGAAGCGATAGGTGATCCGGCCCTTGGTCAGGTCATAGGGGGTCAGTTCGACCAGCACTTCATCGCCCACCAGCACGCGGATGCGGTTCTTGCGCATCTTGCCGGCGGTGTGGCCCAGGATTTCGTGGTCGTTTTCCAGCCGGACGCGGAACATGGCGTTGGGCAGCAGTTCCACCACCTGGCCACGCATCTCTAGCAGTTCTTCCTTCGCCATCCGTGCTCAGTTTCCGTTAGTGTTCAGCTTCATTGCGGCGCGCCATAGCGGCGAAGCGCGCAAAAGGGAAGCCTTTGGCGTTTTGGGCGTTCAGTGGGGCCTTGCGACAAACTGTTACCCGCTGCGCTCTTGCCTTGGCGGCGACTATCGGCCACGCCCCCTGGGGGGCTGGGAGGGATAGCCAAAGGCGCATGACGCCAGTAACTTGCCGGAGCACAATGTCAGCCCAATCCCCCGTTTCGCTGCTTGCCCTGATCGCCGCGCTGGCCGCGTCGCCCGCGCTTGCCCAGGACCAGCCCGCACCGCCTTCGGCCGAGGCAGAGGAACTGCGCCCGCAAGCGAACGAGATCCTGGTCGTGGCAGAGCGCGTGCGCGGCCAGGTCGATGCGCCGCAGCCGCCGGTTGCCGTCTATGATGAAACCGCCGTCGCGGCGCTGGGTGCCTCGTCGATCAACGATGTGCTGGCGGCCATTGCCCCCCAGACCGGCAGCGGCCGGGGGCGGGGCGGGGGCGGCCACCCGGCGATGCTGGTCAACGGCCAGCGGATCACCAATTTCCGCGAAATGCGCAATTACCCGCCCGAAGCGATCCGGCGGATCGAAGTGCTTCCCGAGGAAGTGGGGCTGCGCTATGGCTTTCCGCCTGATACGCGGGTGGTCAATCTGATCCTCAAGGACAACTTTTCCAGCAAGCGGGTTGAGGCGGAATACGCCCTGCCGACCCGCGGCGGCTGGTCGAGCGGGGAGATTGAGGCGACCGCGATGCAGCTCAAGGGCTCGCAGCGCTTTTCGCTGACCCTGACCGCCGACCGGACCAGCCCGCTGACCGAAGCCGAACGCCCGCTGGTGCAGTCAATCGTCCGCACCGTCCCCAGCGATCCGGACCCCGCCGCCAACCGCACGCTGATTGCCGAGACCCGCAACCTCGGCGTCAACCTCACCTGGTCGCGCGGGCTGGGCAATGGCGGCACGGACGGCCAGATCAGCGCCAACGCCGCTTTCGCGCGGGCCACCAGCAACGGGTACTCCGGGCTCGATACGGTGCAGCTCGATGCCAATACGCTGCGGACCTTGCCCGATCCGCTCCAGCGCCGCAGCCGGACCACGACGGTCGAGGGCGGGGCGGGGCTCAATACCTTCATCGGCCTGTGGCAGCTCGACGCGACGCTGGATGCGACCCATGCCGAAGGAACCAGCTGGATCGACCGCCGCGCCGACACCGCGCCGCTGATCGCAGCCGTCGCAGCGGGGACCTTGGCGGCGACCGGGCCTCTGCCTACGCTGAGCCCGGCGGGGCAGGACCTGACCCGGACCAACAGCGACCGGATCGACAGCCTGATCACCCTGACCGGCCGCCCGCTGCGGCTGCCGGCCGGGCAGGCCAGCCTGACGGTCAAGGGCGGCTATACCTGGCTGAGCTATGACAGCATGGACCAGCGCGCTGCCGGCACCACCGCCACAGCGCTGCTGCGCAAACGCCTGATCGGCGGGTTCAACCTTGCCCTGCCACTGACCAGCCGCCGCGAGCGGGTTCTGCCGCAAGTGGGCGACCTGGCGCTCAACCTCAGTGCGGACTGGACCGACATGTCGGACTTTGGCGGCACCAGCAGCTGGAGCGCGGGGATGACCTGGGCTCCGATCGAAGGGCTGGGCCTGCAGGCAAGCTATATCGTCAACCAGTCCGCCCCGGCGATCAGCCAGCTTGGCAATCCGCAGACGCGGACTTTCAACGTGCCCCTGTTCGATTTCACCCGCGGCACGACCTCGCTGGTGACCGTGATCGGCGGCGGCAATCCGGCGCTCAAGAAGGAACGCCAGCGCGATCTCAAACTGGCGGCGAACTGGGACCTGCCGTTCATGGCCGGGTCGAACCTCGTGGTCGAATACTTCCGCAACCGCTCAAACGATGTGACGGCGAGCTTCCCGTTGCTGACCCCGGCGATCGAGGCCGCCTTTCCCGGGCGGGTGGTGCGCGACACGGCGGGGCGGATCGTCTCGGTCGATCAGCGTCCGGTCACTCTGGCCCGGCAGGACGGATCGCGGCTGCGCTGGGGGCTCAACCTGTCGGGCAAGCTCGGCAAGGCCGACCCCAATGCGCGCGGTGGCGGCGGCGGCATGGGCGGCCCGCCGCGCGGCATGGGTATGGGCAGAGGTGGCGGCGGCGGCCCCGGTGGCATGATGGGCCGGATGATGGGCGGTGGCGACGGGCAGGGGCGCTGGTCGCTCGGCCTGTTCCACACCGCCCAGTTCACCAGCACGGTCCTGATCGCGCCGGGCGGCCCCTTGCTCGATCTGCTCGTCGGCGATGCCCTGACCAGCGCCGGAACCCCGCGCCATGCAGTCGATCTGAATGGCGGGGCGTTCTACAAAGGGTTCGGCATGTTCATGAACGGCACCTGGGCCGCGCCCACCCATGTCCGTTCAGGCGGCAGCGACTTGCGGTTCGGCAGCGTGACCAAACTCAACGTCAACCTGTTCGCTGACCTTTCCCAGCAGTTCAAACAGAGCAAGCTGGCGAAAGGCGCCCGGCTTTCGCTGCGGTTCGAAAACCTGTTCGATTCGCGCCAGAAAGTCACTGACGCCAGCGGCGCTGTGCCGCTGAGTTACCAGCCTGACTACATCGATCCGCGCGGGCGGGTGATCGAGCTGGAACTGCGCAAGATGTTCTGATCGGCCGCCCCCCGCCGCACAGCGGGGGGCGCACCGGGATCAGTTGTGGAACACTGCCAGCAGCAGGTGCAGCGTCAGCGCCATCAGGCACAGGCTGGACAGCGCGAACAGCAGGAACCGCACCATCACGCGGTTGCTGATCGCCTG
>CAZKAX010000163.1:0-4701 GCA_964550775.1 uncultured Novosphingobium sp.
TCCTTCAGCGCCTTGATCGCCTGGGTGCCGGAATAGTCGAACTCGCAAGCCTGGCCGATAATGATCGGGCCAGCGCCGATAACGAGGATCGAGGAGATGTCAGTGCGTTTGGGCATGGCTAATCAGCGTTCCGGCCTTAGAATCTTGAATACTGGACGGCTATCAAAGCCTGACCGATTGCGTTGCAGGTCTTGTAGAGCACCTGAATCGTCCCGCGCTGTTCATAATAGACGATAGTCAGAAGCGTATCGTCCTTCATGCTGCGGAACTGGCGTTCCCAATCTGAGCTGACACCCGTTACCGGCGCAGGAAGTCCGTTTGCTTCGAAAGCGGCCCGCGCGCGACTATCAACTCGCAACAAATCCTGCTCTGGGGATCTGCTGAACTGGATAATGCAAGTGCCGGTCCCCTTGGTGGTAGGCACTTTTGCGACCAACTTGACCGTAGCAGGATCAGCGCTTGGCATCTTTCTGATACTGAGCTGGCCTTCTTTTGCGACGATCTGATCGGGCCGACCATCAACCTTATAAGTCGACTGTGCCTGTGCAACCGACCACGCGCCAATTAGCGCAGCCAAGCTTCCCGCTTTCGACGCAAAGTTACCGGGCATCAGATGTGCCTTCCAACATTCCCACAAAGCGCTCAAACAGGTAGAAGCTGTCCATCGGCCCCGGCGATGCCTCGGGGTGATACTGCACCCCGAACGCCTTCTTGCCCTTGACCGAAATGCCGCAGTTCGAGCCGTCGAACAGCGAGACGTGGGTTTCCTCCACGGTGTCCGGCAGTGCGGTGTTATCGACCGCGAAGCCGTGGTTCATGCTGGTGATTTCGACCACGCCGTCTTCCAGCCGCTTGACCGGATGGTTCGCGCCGCGGTGGCCCTGGTGCATCTTGGTGGTCCGCGCCCCCGCCGCAAGCGCCAGCATCTGGTGGCCAAGGCAGATCCCGAACACCGGAATGTCGCGTTCCAGCAGGCCCTGGATCACCGGCACGGCGTAAGAGCCGGTCGCCGCCGGATCGCCCGGGCCGTTGGAGAGGAATACGCCGTCCGGCTCCAGCGCCATAACACCATCGAGCGGGGTCTGCGCCGGCACCACCGTCACCCGCGCCCCGGCCTTGACCAGATTGCGGAAGATGTTGTCCTTCGCGCCGAAATCCATCGCGACCACGTGGGGCCGCGCATCGCGGGGTGAGCGGGCATAGCCCTTGCCCAGCGTCCACACGCCGCCTTCCCAGCCCTCAACCTCGTGGCGGCTGACCACGCGGGCGAGGTCCATGCCTTCCAGCCCCGGCCAGTCCGCCGCGCGCTTGATCAGGGCGGGAATATCGAACTTGCCGCTGGGCGAATGGGCGATCACCGCGTTGGGCGCGCCGGACAGGCGGATGCGGCGGGTCAGCGCGCGGGTATCCACGCCCGACAGGCCGATCTTGCCCAGCCTGGCCAACCAGGCTCCAAATTCGCTGGCTGCGCGGAAATTGCTGGACCGGGTCACATCTTCGCGCACCACACAGCCCACCGCGCCATCGACGTGGCTTTCCAGATCCTCATCATTCACGCCGACGTTGCCGATATGCGGGAAAGTGAACGTCACCACCTGCCCGGCATAGGAGGGATCGGTCATCACTTCCTGATAGCCGGTCATCGCGGTGTTGAAGCAGACTTCGCCCACCGCCTCACCCTCGGCACCGAATCCGCGGCCCCAGGCCACGTGGCCATCGGCCAGCACAAGGACTCCCGTCGCGCCGGCAGGTTGCGGCGCGTGCGAGGTGGCGGCGTCAGCCATGGTAGGGGCGCTCCGTACAGTCGGTTCCAGCAATGTCGCTAAGGCACCGCCGCTAGAGAGGTGATCGGGCAGCGTCAACCTATGAAAGGCGGAATCTTTCGGGTAGAGCCAAGCTTTCCCCAACTGCAAACGTATTGAAGGACACCATGATCCGCGATTCGATCAAGGCCGCCCAGGTTGCGGCGATGAAAGGCGGCGACAAAGCCCGCCTTTCCGCCGTCCGCCTCATCCTCGCCAAGCTGAAGGACAAGGATATCGAACTCCGAACCGCCAGTTCGGTGCCCGATGATGACGTGCTGGTGGTCGATGTGCTGCAAAAGATGGTCAAACAGCGCCGCGAATCGATCACGCTTTATGAACAGGGCGGCCGCCAGGAACTGGCCGAAGTGGAAAAGGCCGAACTTGCGGTGATCGAGGAATTCCTGCCGCAACTGATGGGCGAGGACGAGGTCAAGGCCGCCATCGCCGCCATCATCGCCGACACGGGTGCAGCAAGCATCAAGGACATGGGCAAGGTTGTGGCCGCGCTGAAGGCAAAGCATGGCAGCCAGCTCGACATGGGTAAAGCCAGCGGGCTGGTTAAGGCTGCCCTTGGCTGATGGCCCTTTCCCCCCAATGGCTTGACGAACTGCGCGCCCGCGTCACCCTGTCCGGAGTGATCGGGCGTACCACGCGGCTGACCAAGGCGGGGCATGAATTCAAGGCCTGTTGCCCGTTCCACAACGAAAAGAGCCCCAGCTTCACCGTCAACGATGCCAAGGGGTTTTACCACTGCTTCGGCTGCGGGGCGCATGGCGATGTGATCCGCTGGATGACCGACCAGCGCGGGCTGTCGTTCATGGACGCGGTCAAGGAACTGGCCAGCGAGGCCGGGATGGAAGTCCCCGCCCCGGATCCGCGCGCCGCGCAGCAGGCCGAGCAGCAGAGCGGGCTGCACGAGGTGATGAAAGCCGCGCAGGACTGGTTCATGGCACAACTGGCCGGGCCGGAAGGCGAGCGGGCGCGGGCCTATCTCGCCACGCGCGGGTTCGATGCGCATACGGTGCAGCGCTTTGGCTTTGGCTATGCGCCGGAAGGACGGCAGGCGCTGAAGGGCGCGCTCAAGGACGTTCCGGAGGCCAGGCTGATCGAAGCCGGGCTGCGCATCGCGGTTGAGGACAAGGATCCCTATGACCGGTTCCGCGGCCGCCTGATGCTGCCGATCGAGGATGCGCGCGGGCGGGTAATCGCGTTCGGCGGGCGCATCCTCGACGCCCAGAAAACCGACGCCCCCAAATACCTCAACAGCCCCGACACCCCGCTGTTCGACAAGGGCCGCACGCTCTACAACCTGCACCGCGCGGGGCCTGCCAGCCGCCAGACCGGGCGGATCGTGGTGGTCGAAGGCTATATGGACGTTATCGCGCTGGCGGCAGCGGGGATCGCCGATGCGGTCGCTCCGCTAGGCACGGCGCTGACCGAGCGCCAGATCGAAATGCTGTGGCGTCTGGTCGAGACCCCGGTGCTCTGCTTCGATGGCGACGCCGCCGGACAGCGTGCGGCAATGCGCGCAATCACCCGCGCCCTGCCGATGCTGCGCCCGGCCCATTCGCTGCGGATCGTGCGCTTGCCCGCCGGGCTTGACCCCGATGACCTGATCAAGCGTGACGGGGTGCGGGCGCTGGAAGCATTGCTCGCCCAGCCCACTTCCCTGCTCGATGTGCTGTGGGAGCATGAGCGCGATGCCGCCCCCCTGACTTCGCCCGAGGACAAGGCCGGGCTGAAGGCACGGCTGATGGCCCATGTCGATACGATTGCCGACAAGGACATTCAGGCACTCTACCGCCGCGATCTGCTCGAACGCTTTTCTGCCTATGCCTTTCCCCGGCGCGAGCAGCGCGAATGGCGGCCCGGCGGCGGACGCGACGCTCCTGCTCCGGCGCGGTCCGATCCGGCTCAGATGCGCCGCCTGCGCCGCGCAGTGGACGGCGGCACGCGCGATGCCCTGTCCGCTGCGGTGCTGGCCGGATTGCTGCGCTTTCCAGCCGAACTTGCCCGCCACGGGGAGCAATTGTGGCATGCCCCGCTGGCCGATCCGCGCTTTGCCGCGCTGGCCGATGCGGTCGACGATGGCGCACCGCTTGAATCTGACGCACTTGCCACCATATTGGCCGAGCGGGGTATGGCAGCCCCTCATCCCGACGAATATGCCGCACTGCCCTTTGGCTTTCTGGCTGAAGCGGCACCGCCCGATCAGGCCCGCGAGGATCTGGCCCAGGCGGTAGGTCTGCTGGTCGAACGGCCCGCGCTGGAACAGGCGCTGGCCGAGGCTACCCG
The DNA here is from genome assembly GCA_964550775.1 of uncultured Novosphingobium sp. Lineage (GTDB taxonomy): Bacteria > Pseudomonadota > Alphaproteobacteria > Sphingomonadales > Sphingomonadaceae > Novosphingobium. The sequence continues at coordinate 4,101 of CAZKAX010000163.1, forward strand.
GCAGTTCGAGCGCGACCTTTCCGAAGGGGCCTATGCCGAACAGCAACGGCTGTTGAAGAGAAAACTGGATTTCGACTCGCGTCTCAGGCAAATGGCCAGCGCGCGAGCAGGCGCTCCGGGGGGAGCGCTGCCCAACGACGGAACAATGGCGGACTGATGGACGAAGAACTCAACGGCAGCGACAAGGAAGGCGGCGACGCCCCGCTGATCGATCTCAACGATGCTTCGGTCAAGAAGCTGATCGCGCGCGCCAAGCGTCGCGGCGTGATCACTTATGACGAACTGAACGAAGCGCTGCCCCAGGACATGTCGTCCGATCAGATCGAGGATATCACCTCGGCGCTCAACGAAATGGGCGTAAATATTGTCGAGAGCGACGAAGATGCGGTCGACCCGGATGAGAAGGAAGTCGATGAAGTCGACGAGCCGGATCCGGTTGGCGAACGCCCGGACCTGATCAAGAAGAAGGAAACCATCGAACGCACCGACGATCCGGTGCGGATGTACCTGCGCGAAATGGGCGCGGTCGAACTGCTCAGCCGCGAGGGCGAAATCGCCATCGCCAAGCGGATCGAAGCCGGTCGCGACACAATGATTCTGG
>CAZKAX010000164.1:0-4547 GCA_964550775.1 uncultured Novosphingobium sp.
TGGCTCGTATTGCCGGGGTCAATATCCCCACCAACAAGCGCGTTATCATCGCGCTCACCTACATTCACGGTATCGGGGCCCACAAGGCCAAGCAGATTGCGGACAAGCTGGGTATCGATCATACCCGCCGCGTTCAGGACCTTTCCGACCAGGAAGTCCTGCACATCCGCGAAACCATCGACGCTGATCACACCGTCGAAGGCGATCTGCGTCGCGAAACCGCAATGAACATCAAGCGCCTGATGGACCTGGCCTGCTATCGCGGCCTGCGCCATCGCAAGGGCCTGCCGGTTCGCGGTCAGCGTACCCACACCAACGCCCGCACCCGCAAGGGCAAGGCCAAGCCGATCGCCGGCAAGAAGAAGTAAGCATAGGCCTTCGGGCTTACTGCTTTCCCTTCCCGATATTCGAGTAGGACGAAAAAAATGGCACGCGAACCCCAGCGCATCAAGCGCCGCGAGCGGAAGAACATCACCAGCGGCATCGCGCATGTGAATGCCAGCTTCAACAACACCATGATCACCATCACCGATGCGCAGGGCAATGCGATCAGCTGGTCCAGCGCCGGGATGATGGGTTTCAAGGGCAGCCGCAAGTCGACCCCCTATGCCGCCCAGGTGGCTGCGGACGACGCCGGCAAGAAGGCCGCCGAACACGGCGTGCGCACCCTTGAAGTCGAAGTGAAGGGCCCTGGTTCGGGCCGCGAAAGCGCGCTGCGTGCGCTGCAGGCGGTCGGTTTCACCATCACTTCGATCCGCGATGTGACGCCGATCCCGCACAACGGCGTGCGCCCGTCAAAGCGTCGCCGCGTCTGATCGATTGCACCGCGGCGGGCCACAACCCGTCGCAGTTTCGGTTCGGCCGCGGTCCCAGCTGGGGCAGCGGCCTTTCCGCCAAAACAAGGCCTTAGGGCCAAAAACGCATTAGGGGACCTCCATGACTGTCAACATCAAGAACTGGCAGGAACTCAAGAAGCCCAACACCCTCGAGGTGAAGTCGGGCAACGACCCCAAGCGCCGTGCGACCTTCGTCGCCGAACCGCTCGAACGCGGTTTCGGCCTGACGCTGGGCAACGCCCTGCGCCGCGTGCTGCTCTCTTCGCTGCAGGGCGCCGCAATTACCTCGATCAAGATGGAAAACGTGCTGCACGAATTCAGCAGCCTTGCCGGGGTGCGTGAAGACGTCACCGACATCGTGCTGAACGTAAAGCAGATCGCGCTGCGCATGCAGGGCGAAGGCCCCAAGCGGCTGCAGCTTTCGGCCACCGGCCCGGGTGAAGTCACTGCGGGCGACATCGCGGTGACCGGCGATATCGAGGTGATGAACAAGGACCTCGTGATCTGCCACCTCGATGAAGGTGCGACGCTGAACATGGAACTGACCGCCGACACCGGCAAGGGCTATGTCCCCGCCGTCGGCAACCGTCCGATTGACGCGCCGATCGGGCTGATCCCGATCGATTCGCTCTACTCGCCGGTTCGTCAGGTCAGCTACAAGGTCGACAACGCCCGCATCGGGCAAGAGCTTGACTATGACAAGCTCAGCCTGTCGGTCGAAACCGATGGCACCGTCACCCCGGAAGATGCCGTGGCCTATGCCGCGCGCATCCTGCAGGACCAGCTGGCGCTGTTCGTCCACTTCGAAGATGCGATGCCGGTGGGCGGTTCGCCGATGATCGGCATGGCCGCTTCGGCCCCGTCCGACGAAGGCGACACCAACCAGCTCAACCGCTACCTGCTCAAGAAGGTGGACGAACTGGAACTGTCGGTGCGTTCGGCCAACTGCCTCAAGAACGACAACATCATCTACATCGGCGACCTGGTCCAGAAGACCGAGGCCGAGATGCTCCGCACGCCGAACTTCGGCCGCAAGAGCCTCAACGAGATCAAGGAAGTCCTGAGCTCGATGGGCCTGCGCCTCGGCATGGACATCCCCGGCTGGCCGCCTGAAAACATCGAGGAAATGGCCAAGAAGCTTGAGCAGGAACTGCTGGGCTAACAGGCTAAGCCCTCTCTCCTTGAGGGGAGAGGGTTGGGAGAGGGGAGTGCGCTCCCCTTGCCCCTCTCAACTTCGGCTAGGCAGCAAGCTGCCAAGCCTTCGTATCTCTCCCCTGAAGGGGCGAGAGCGAAACCCAGGGAACGGCCGGACCCTTAATCCGGCCAGGATCGGGCTACCTGATACGGGCCCCCTACGAACGAAGGACAGATACCATGCGTCATAAATACGGCGGCCGTAAGCTCAACCGCACCTCCAGCCACCGCAAGGCGCTGCTGCGCAACATGGCGGCCGCGCTGATCAAGCATGAGCAGATCACCACGACGCTGCCCAAGGCGCGCGAACTGCGCCCCTATGTTGAAAAGCTGATCACGCTGGGCAAGCATGGCGGCCTGTCGAACCGCCGCCTGGCCCACGCCCGGCTGCTCGACGATGCCCAGCTGGTCAAGCTGTTCAGCACTCTGGCGGAACGGTACGCCGACCGCGCCGGTGGCTACACCCGCGTGATCAAGGCCGGCATCCGCGCTTCGGACGCTGCGCCGATGGCCGTGATCGAACTGGTGGACCGCGATGTCTCGGCCAAGGGCCAGGATTCGGGCCCGGTGTTCACCGCCGAAGACGAATAAGTCGCGCCGCAACGTCGCTCGTCGACGGGCCGATTGCAAAGGCGGGGGCAAGCACTAGGCTTGGCCCCGCCTTTTCGTTTGGGCCAATGCGTTTGGGGAGAAATTCATGAGCCGCCTGATCCGTGTCCTGCTGGGCACTTTGCTGCTGAGCGGCGCGGCTCATGCCCGGGGACAGGATATGCAACCGATCACCTATCCCGATAGCCAGCGCGGCCCCGTGGTGGAAGAACAGTTCGGGCAGCGGATCGCCGATCCGTACCGCTGGCTGGAAAATGACGTACGCAGCGATGCGCAAGTGGCGGACTGGGTCAAACGGCAGAATGCGGTGACGCAGGGCTATCTGGCCGGGCTGCCGGAACGGGCATGGTTTTCCCGGCGGATCCGCGAGCTGATGGATTACGAACGGTTCGGCCTGCCGGTGAAGGCGGGCAAGGCCTATTTCTATACCCGCAATTCGGGGTTGCAGAACCAGTCGCAGTTGTTCGTGCGGAGCGGGCTGGACGGTGCGCCGCGCCTGCTGCTTGATCCCAATGGCTGGGCCAATGACGGCGCGACCGCGCTGGACGATTGGGAACCGGCGCATGACGGCACGCTGCTGGCCTATACGGTGCAGGATGGCGGATCGGACTGGCGCACGATCCGGGTGGTCGATGCGGCCAGCGGCACAGTGCTGGCGGATGAGATCAAGTGGGCCAAGTTCACCAATATCGCGTGGATCGGGTCCAGCGGCTTCCTCTATTCGCGCTTTCCCGAGCCGCGCGAAGGTCAGGCCTTTCAACAGCTCAACACCGGGCAGGAAGTGCGGTTTCACCGCATCGGCACCCCGCAAAGCGCGGACGAACTGGTCTATGCCACGCCGGATCGGCCCGAACTGAGCCATTTTGCCCAAGTGACCCACGATCAGCGCTGGGTGCTGGTGACCACCTCCAAAGGCACCGACAACCGGTTTGAACTGCATGTCATCCCGCTGGCGCGGCGGGGCAAGCCCAAGGTTTGGGCGGCGCAGCCACTGGTGGCGGGGCTGGAGCATGACTGGCGCCTGATCGAAGGGATGGGCAACCAGCTGTGGTTCGTGACCAACAAGGATGCGCCCCGGCTGAAAGTGGTGGCGACCGACCTGAAGCATCCCGAACGCGGGTTTGTGGACGTGATCCGCGAGCGCGAGGAGACGCTGGAACGCGCGCAGATCGTGGGCAATCAGCTGATCCTCAATTACCTGAAAGACGCCGCATCGATGGCGGAGATGGTTTCGCTCGACGGGCGGCGGGTGCAGACCATTGCACTCAACGCGATCGGGGCGGCTTCGGGCTTTACCGGGCGGCCGGGGGATCCGGAGACGTTCTACAGCTTTTCCAGCTTCAACCAGCCCAGCGCCGTGTTCCGGTATGACAGCTCGACCGGCAAGACTCAGCCCTTTGCCCTGCCCAGGCTGGGGTTCGATCCCGCCGACTATGAAATCGAGCAGCGCTTTTATGCGTCAAAGGATGGCACGCGGGTGCCGATGTTCCTGGTGCGCAAGCGCAGCGTGACGGCGGCGGGGCAGGCGGTGCCGACCTTGCTCTATGGCTATGGCGGGTTCGATATTGCGCTGACCCCCAGTTTTTCGGCGGCGCGGATGGCCTGGCTGGAAGCGGGCGGGGCCTTTGCCCTGGCCAACCTGCGCGGCGGGGGCGAATACGGCAAGGATTGGCATGACGCCGGGCGGCTGCACAACAAGCAGAACGTGTTCGATGATTTCATCGCCGCCGGGGAATACCTGATCGCCGAAGGGATCACGCCGCGCGGCGGGCTGGCGATCCAGGGCGGATCCAATGGCGGCTTGCTGGTCGGCGCGGTGGTCAACCAGCGGCCTGATCTGTTCGCGGCGGCCAGCCCCGCGGTGGGGGTGATGGACATGTTGCGGTTCGATCGCTTCACCGCCGGGCG
>CAZKAX010000165.1:0-4437 GCA_964550775.1 uncultured Novosphingobium sp.
CCCCCTCTGGGGGAGGTGGCTCGCGTAGCGAGACGGAGGGGGGCTGAGCGAGGAAAGCCGCGATAGCGGCTGCGCGCTACCGCGCGCTTGCTTGTTCGCCCCCTTCCACCACCTTCGGTGGTCCCCCTCCCCCAGAGGGGGAGGATCGTTACGACCTTAGCGCGCCCTTGGGATGCACTGATCCCGCTCCACCCCGGCGATCCGCGTGCAGTCATAGAGCGCGATCTCGCTGCCCGCCGGGTCGCGGGTGAAGCTGAACAGCAATGTGGCGCGCGCCTCGCGCGGCAGGGGGAAGGTCGCGGGGATCTGGGCCGCGCTGGCCCAGGCCATGACCCGGCAGGTGGTGGTGCCCGCGCAGAGCTTGCGCGCCAGCGCGGTCGCCTCGGCTGGGCCGGAACCAGGATCGAGCGTCACGAAATTGGCCTTGCCGGTGGGGTCGCGCATGGTCAGCCTGCCGCCGGTAATGGCTGGTGCGCCGGGGGCTACCGTGGGCTGGGCGCTGGGCTGGGCATCGGACGCGGCTTCGGTGGCAAGCGGCTGGGCCACATCGGGCTCACCCCCGCGATAGGGCACCCGCATCGCCGCATCGCTGCCCCAGTACCCCGGCCAGCGGAAGAACAGGTGCGTCTCCACCCGCGCCAGCTTGACCAGACTGGGGCTCCAATAGGGATAGACCCAATCGGTGTGGTAATGCGTGGCATTGCCGACCAGCGCAAAGACCCGTCCGCCCAGCGCCTCGGCCGCGCGGAGCCGCGCGTGGTCCCACGCCTGATCGCTGTACTGGCGGGCAAGCGAGCCATCGCAGGTGAAACTGAACTGGCACCCGGTCTGCCGCTCGGACCCTTCGAAGACCACCCCGCAGACCGTTTTGGCGAATGCCGGGTGCCGCACCCGGTTGAGCACCACCTGGATGACCGCGCGCTGGCCATCGTCGCTTGGGCCGGCCTCGGCCATCGCGGCAAGCGCCAGACAATCCACGGCGCGGGTGCGGTCGGTCTCGGTCCCGGCAAAACGGAACGGATCGGCCGGCAGCACCGGCCCGGAATAGAACGGCACCGCAGCATTGCGGGCCATGGCATCGCCGGGAGCGAGCGTGCTTTGTTGCAGCAGCGGTGCCTCTCCGCCCCGCCCCGGCAGCGCGGCGAGGCTGGCCTGCCGGTCTGCCGGGGGCGGCGGGAAATAGAACGCCAGATCCGGCAGCGGACCATAGGCACGGCACAGCACAAGCAGGCCGAGCAGTGGCAGGACGGCAAGCAGGGCAACCAGCGCTGGACGGAGGAAACGGCGGACCATTGCGCCCACCTTAGACCCAGTTTCACTTAGGTGGAAGCGTCGGCACGGAGCCGCAGTTCAAGGCAAAGCGGCGTCCGGTCGCTGCCGACCGGACGCCGCGTGCCCGTGACGAAACGCAATCAGAACTTGAACGAAGCCTCTACCCCGAATTCGCGCGGCGGCTGGAAGTATTGCTGGACCGGATTGCCCCCACCCGGATTGACCGCACCCGACATCACCGTCTGGTTGGTGAGGTTCTTGACGTAGCCGGTCAGGCTCCACTTGTCGCTGGCGCCGACCAGTCCCAGACTGGCGTTCATCAGCACCACTTCCTGGCGGTAATAGGCTGCAACGTTGCTGCGGCCCCAGGTGTTGTAGCGCGGGGTGTAGCGCGCATCGATGTGGAACTTGATATCGCCCAGGCTGATCGGCGCGGTGTAATCCGCCGCAACGCTGGCCGTCACCTTCGGCGCATTGGCCATGTCGAGTGCGGTGTTGTCGGTCGGGATCAGGTAACTGACCGTCGACGATCCGGCGAAAGTGAACGGCACGGCCGGACCACACTGCCCGGCAACCGCAGCGCTGCTGGCCGAGAACACGCCGTCCACGTCATCGCAGAACTTGGTGAACTTCGCATGCAGGTAACCCAGGTTGGCCGACAGGCTGAACTGCGAGCTGAGCCGCAGCATCGTTTCAGCTTCGATCCCCCAGGTTTCGGCCGAAGCCACATTGACCACGACCGATTCCGCCCGGACCGCGCCCGGCCGGGTCACCCCGCCCTGCAGGTCCTTGAACCTGTTGAGGAAGCCCGTGAGGTTGAAGCGGATCGTGCGGCCCGCCAGGTCAGATTTCAGCCCCACTTCATAGGAGGTGACGTTTTCCGGGTTGTACGGGCCGACATTCTCGGGCCGCGTACCACGGCTGTTGAAACCACCGGCCTTGTAGCCCTTGGCCCAGTTGGCGAACAGCATCGCGTTGTCACCGGGTTTGTATTGCAGCGTGACGCGCGGGGTGAACTTGCTCCAATCGCCCTTGAGCTTGCCCGCGAACGAGCTGGGTACGTTGAGGACGCTGTTGGCGAAGACCTTGGTGTCGATCGAATAGTCTTTCTTGTCCCAGCTATAGCGGCCGCCGAGCGACAGGGTCAGCTGCTCGGTCGGGTGCAGATTGGCCAGCGCGAACAGCGCATAGCTGGTGGACGACTGATCAAGCTGCGATTCGGTCCGTGCGGTGGGGGAGGTCAGCACAATATTGGTCTGGTGCCACTTGTCGCCCTGGGCATAGCCGCCGATCACATAGTCGAGCATGCCACCCGCGTTGGAGACGAACCGCAGTTCGGCCGATTGCGAATGACCCTCGAAGCTGCGGGTCACGTCGAACCCGGGGACGGGGGTGATCAGGCCGTCAAAATCGCCATGGGTCACATAGTCCTGATGCCGCCAGCCCAGCACCGCGGTGATCGTCCCCGCCCCGACATCGAGGTTGGAAGTCGAGGAAAAACCATAGGCCTTGGTCCGCGCGATCGGATCGAACGGGATCGCCGCCACACGCACATCGGTGCGAGCCTGAAGCGGCAAGGCGAGGTAAGCCGCCGTGCCATTGTCAACCGAATGGTTGGCCGGACCGACGATCGTTTCCTTGTTCCAGTCCGCCACAAAAGTGGTGTCGAACGCGGTCGACGGCTTGATCCTGACGGTCCCGCGCAGCGCTCCGTTTTCAGCGGTGTTGAGCTTGCTGCCGGTGACGATGTTGCGGGCGTAGCCGTTGTAATCGCTGTAGTTGCCCGAAATCTTCGCCGCGATCACGCCGTTCGCAAACTCGCCGCTGTCGAGCCGGGCGCGAATTTCCTTCTTGCCGAACGAACCGGCGGTGAGCCGCACTTCACCCCCGGCATCCTTGGCCGGAGCCTTGGTGATGATGTTGATCGTCCCGGCCAGGTTGTTCTTGCCATAGAGCACGCCTTGCGGGCCCTTGAGCACTTCGACGCGTTCGATGTCGAACAGATCGAGCATGGTCGAAGCGATGAAGGGAACGTAGACCCCGTTGATGATCGTGCTGATCTTGGGATCGGCATTGGGATCGGGGTCGGCGCTGCTCATCCCGCGAATCGCGAACATCGGAACGTTGGCAATCAGCCCTTCGGTCTGCAGCACCACGTTGGGGGTGGCGCCATTGAGATCGGTGATGTCCGAATTGCCGCTGGCTTCGACCATCTTCGCATCGAAGGCGGCAATGGTGATCGGAACGCTCTGCACGCTTTCAGCGCGGCGCTGGGCGGTGACGATGATTTCGCGGTTGCCGGTCTCGTCAGAAGGCTGTGCTTCCTGGGCGGCGGCGGCCACGCTCCAGAGCGCGGCGGAGAGCGCGAACAGCGAAGTGGTGGCGGTCCTGCGGTACATCAAGCAATCCTCCCATCCCGTTATCCGGGCATAGTGCCCCGGCTTCAATTATTGTCAAGTCACTTGATAATTAGCACCCGAAGGACAGCCCCCGGGCGCCATGCTCCGCCCAGCATGTGTTTCATCAACTTGGCCGCTTCGCCACCACCCCCTTGTGCGGCGTCCGGCATTGCGGCATCAGCCCACAGATGCCGCCGCAAGGCGCGCAGAGCGGGGGCGCCAATCTGGTGGAGAAGCAGACCAACTACCTGATCATTCCGCTGCTGCAGGGCTTCGAATGGTTTGACGAAGGCCTCCAGCGCTCGATGCGCGCGCGCGACTGGCCCACGCTGACCCGGCCGGAATCGATGATCATGATCCACGTGATCCAGGAGATGATCCGCCCGAGCGAAATCGCCCGCAGCCTTGGCCTGACCCGTCAGGCCGTGCACCGCACGATCGGACAGATTTGCGAAAAGGGCCTGTTCGAGCTGCGCCCCGATCCCGACGATGGCCGCGGATCGATCATTGTCCTGACCGAACAGGGTGCCGCGATGCGCCGCGATGCGCGGTTCATTGCCTCTTCGATCCACAAGGTCCTGGAACAGCGCCTTGGCCGGAAGGACTTTGCCGACCTGATCCGCCTGCTTGGCACCGACTGGGGGCCAGTCGCCGAAATCAGCGCCGAGGAAGTTTCCTGAAGGCTGCTTCAACGAGGCTGAAACAAGGCATCACCGGCCCGCTCCCCCTCCCGGCCACCCACGAGAGTACCCTGAATGGGTGGCCG
>CAZKAX010000166.1:0-4426 GCA_964550775.1 uncultured Novosphingobium sp.
GTCTATGCCGGGGCCTGGCCGGTGCCGCTGCCGCTGCCGACCAGCTTTGGCGGCAAGGAAAGCTATATCGACCAGCTGACCGTCCAGCTGCAATCGAGCGATCCCAAGGTGCTGTTCTACCCCGCCGAAATCGCCGAAATGGCCGGCGTAGCCGCCGCTCGGCAGGGCTGCCAGGGGATCGTGTGGCAGGACTTCGCCCAGACCGAACCGGCTGAGTGCGACTTGCCCCAGGCGACCGGCGACGACATCTGCTATCTCCAGTATTCCAGCGGCTCCACCCGGTTCCCCCACGGCGTCGCGGTGACCCATGCCAGCCTGCTCAACAACCTGGCCGGGCATGGCGAAGGGATGCAGCTGCAGCAGGACGATCGCTGCATCAGCTGGCTGCCGTGGTATCATGACATGGGGCTGGTCGGCTGCTTCCTGTCGATCATCGCCAACCAGATCTCGGTCGATTACATCAAGACCGAGGATTTCGCCCGCCGCCCACTCGCATGGCTTGACATGATCAGCCGCAATCCGGGCAACTCGATCTCCTATTCCCCAACCTTCGGCTATGACATCTGCGCGCGCCGGATTTCCAGCCAGAGCCACGTGGCTGACCGGTTTGACCTGTCGCGCTGGCGGATCGCGGGCAACGGCGCGGACATGATCCGCCCGGACGTGATGCAGGGCTTCGTCAACGCCTTTGCCGAAGCCGGGTTCAAGGCGCAGGCTTTCCTCCCCTCCTACGGCCTTGCCGAAGCGACCCTGGCGGTCACGCTGATGCCGCCGGGCGAAGGGATCCGGGTCGAACTGGTCGAGGAAGAGCGCCTGTCCGGCACCCCGCGCGATCTGTCCCGCCCCGCCCGCTACCGCGCGATCGTTAACTGCGGCAAGGCCGTGAAGGACATGGCACTCGCCATCCGGGGCGAGCATGGCGATAGCCTGCCCGATCACCACATCGGCAAGGTGTGGTGCAAGGGCCCGTCGGTGATGGTCGGTTATTTCCGCGATCCCGAAGCGACCGAGGCCTGCCTGGTCGATGGCTGGCTGGATACCGGCGACATGGGCTACATGGTCGATGGCTATCTGTTCATCGTTGGCCGCGCCAAGGACATGATCATCATCAACGGCAAGAACCACTGGCCGCAGGATATCGAATGGGCGGTGGAACAGCTGCCCGGCTTCAACCACGGCGATATTGCCGCCTTCTCGATCGAAACCGAAAATGGCGAGGAAGCGCCCGCCGTGCTGGTCCACTGCCGCGTCTCCGATCCCGCCGCGCGGATCGAACTGCGCGACATGATCCGCGACAAGGTCCGTTCGATCACCGGCATGAACTGCGTCGTCGAACTCGTCCCCCCGCGCACCCTGCCCCGCACCAGCTCGGGCAAGCTCAGCCGCGCCAAGGCCAAGAAGATGTTCTTGTCTGGCGAGATCGAGCCGTTCCAGCTCGCGGCCTAAGGCGCGTTCCGGATCGGGATTCTTACCGGCTTGTCAGGTGCAAGCCACACGCTAATCTCCTCCCCGTGGGTCGCACCACGGGAGAGATGGGATGGGAACAAAGAACGCCCCGCCCGCAGCGGATGATGGCTACGGTGTGCTGGTCGGCTGGTCGCATCATGGCTTTAACGGACGGCTGGACCTGTGCCTCCAACGGGTCGGTTCGCTGGCCGAGGCTGAGCAGGACGACGTCCAGCAGCAACACTTTTACATGACCGAAAATCAGGCCCTGCTGCTCGCCAACTACCTGCTCGGCGTGCTCGACAAGAAACCCGCGGCGCAGCGCAAGGGCTGGTTGCGGCGGGTGCTTGCCAGCTAGAGCAAACCCAGCGCCAGTCCACCCAGCGCGGACAGGCCCAGCACCGGGATGATCCCCCAGCGGGCACGGAACACCAGCACGCCGGCCACTGCGGCCAGCAAGGCTGCTTGCCAATTCAGGCTGGCGGGATCGGGCAGAGCCATTTGCAGCGGCCCCAGCGCCAACGGCGTTTGCCGCGCGAACAGCACGTGCAGGGCAAACCACACGGTCAGATTGGCGATCACCCCCACCACGGCTGCCGTCACACAGGCCAGCCCGCCTTTTAGCCACTGCGCGCGTTCGAGCCGTTCCATCCACGGGGCCAGTGCGAAGATCCACAGGAAGCACGGCACGAAAGTAACCCAGGTGGTCAGCAGCGCACCCAGCAGGCCCGCCACCAGCGGCGCAAACGGATCTGGCGCGCGGAACGCAGCGAGATAACCAACGAATTGGGTGACCATGATCAGCGGACCGGGGGTCGTTTCGGCCAGGCCCAGTCCGTCCGCCATTTCACCCGCGCTCAGCCAGCCCTGCGCTTGCACGGCCTGCTGTGCCATATAGGCCAGCACAGCATAGGCCCCGCCAAAGGTGACCACCGCCAGCTTGGAAAAGAACGCGCCGATCCGCCACAGCACATGGTCCCGCCCCAGCGTGGCCGCGACGATCACCATCGGCAGCGCCCAGGCCGCGCCGCCCACCACCACCGCCCGCAAACTTGCCGTCCAGGGGTGCGGCGGCAAGGCGTTCAGCACAGCTAGCGGCTTCAAGGCCAGCAGGTCCGGCCGCAATCTGGCGACCAGAGAGCCCAGCGCCAGCGCGCCCAGGACCACCCATGGGAACTGCACATTGAGCAGGAACAGCGCCGCAAAGGCCGCCAGCGCCACCCCGCGCTTGAACCCGGTATCGAGCGCCCGGCCCGCTACCCGCAGCAGCGCCTGCACCACCGCGGCCAGCACCGCTGCCTTGATCCCCAGAAACAGCGCCGCAAACCAATCGAGCCGCGCCGCGTAGCCATAAAGCACCGACAACGCCAGAATCACCAGCGCACCGGGAATCACGAACAGCAGACCAGCTGCCAGCCCGCCCCTGAACCCGTGCAGCTTCCAGCCGATCCAGATCGCCAGCTGCTGCGCCTCTGGCCCCGGCAGCAGGTGACACAGGTTGAGCGCGTGGAGATACTGCTCCTCGCTGATCCAGCCACGCTCTTCCACTATTTCACGGTGCATCAGGGCAATCTGCCCGGCCGGCCCACCAAAGCTGAGGCACCCGATCCGCGCCGACACGCGCACCAGTTCTGAAAACGACGGTACTTGATTCATCATTGTCCCAACCAACACCCTGCGCCCGCCAAATGGCGGGTTGCGGCAAGGCAACGCTTGGGCTGACGCCTGACCGGGAGGTTGCTTTGCCCCGGTTGCATCCAGCATAGCAATCCCGCGCCGTCCGGCAAGTCGGCGAACTTTTCCGTGCGAAATTACCCAGCTCCGCGCTTGCAGGCCCTGTCTTATTTCGATAACACAGCTTGAACTCGATCGGGTCGCACACAACATAACCGTTCGGACAGAAAGCACGGAACCCCAAACCATGGCCACTACGCCTGAACAAACCGCCACGCCCACCATCACCCTGACCCCGCCCGATCCGGTGCCGGTGATCGTGCCTGAACAGGCCATCGGGCTGGTTCCCGTGTCTGAAGACAACAAGTCCAAGCTGGAAGTGAAGGTGGATGCCTTCATCACCGATCTGGTCGCGCAGGACGCCAATTCGCCCGAGTTCGGCAAGCGGATCGACCAGCTGACCAATATGGGGCGCAAGGAGATTGCGGCGGCAGCGGCGATGTCGAACCGGTTCCTCGATCGTCCGGTGCGGGCGATGGACAAGGATTCGGGCGTCGGCGCGAACCTCGCCGAACTGCGCAAGGTGGTGGAAGAACTGGACCCCGGCAAGAAGGGCCAGCTTTCCACCGGGCGCAAGATCCTGGGCTTCATCCCGTTCGGCAATTCGGTGAAGCGCTATTTCCAAAGCTATGAAAGCGCGCAGGGCCATATCCAGTCGGTGCTGGGCCACCTTGCATCGGGCAAGGACGAACTGCTGATGGACAATGCCGCGATCGATGTGGAGCGCGGCAAGCTGTGGGAGGCGATGGCCAACCTGGAGCAGATGATCCACATCAGCCGCACCCTGGACGGCAAGCTGGAGGAAAAGGCGGCAGAGCTGGACGCGGTCGAACCGGCCAAGGCCAAGGCGATCCGTGAGAGCGCGCTGTTCTATGTCCGCCAGCGCACGCAGGATCTACTGACGCAGATGGCGGTGACCGTGCAGGGCTATCTCGCGCTCGATCTGGTCAAGAAGAACAACGTCGAACTGGTCAAGGGCGTGGACCGCGCCAGCACCACTACCGTCGGCGCGCTGCGCACCGCGGTGACCGTGGCCCAGGCGATGTACAACCAGCGCATGGTGCTGGGCCAGATCACCGCGCTGAACGAAACCACTTCGGGGATCATCGATTCCACCGGCAAGCTGCTGCGCGAACAGACCGGCAAGATCCATGAACAGGCCGCCGCCAGCACGATTTCGGTCGAAGTGTTGCAGCGCGCGTTCCAGAACATCTATGACACGATGGACAACATCGACACCTTCAAG
>CAZKAX010000167.1:0-4383 GCA_964550775.1 uncultured Novosphingobium sp.
ATGGCTGCCCTCAGTTGTTCGCCGATCGTCTGATTATCCATCTCCGTATTGTTTCTTATGCGTTTGGGGGTTGCCAATGCGTTTGCGGGTTGTCTATTATGCGCAAACGCATTAGGAGAAACTGCAAATGAACTTCCAGCAACTGGTCACCGACCTCAATGAAGCAGGCATGAGCGAGGCCGACATTGGCTCTTCGATCGGCCTGTCTCAAGCCCAGGTCCACAGGCTCAAGACGGGCGAAAGCAAGCAGCCCAAGTGGGAAAGCGGGCAGAAGCTCGTGGCCCTGCACAAGAGCCGCCTGAAGCCCAAGAAATCAGCCGCCTAACCCAGCCCAGCACCTGAACCATAGGTGCCGGGTATTTTTCTGCCACTGATTAGCGTGATTCGGTCTGAACATCGACCGGGAAAGAGTAAGGAAATCTAGCCGTGACCAGACGGTTAAATCTGGCGGTATCGCAGGAAAGAGCCGGAGTCATAACCCAATCCATGCAGTCCGGCGATGGACCTCCTTTTCCACCAGGCGCCGGCCGACGTTACCGAGACTGATGCAGATGCCATTAACGAGCGGCGGGGTGTCAGCGGTAGCAGAGGCGATGACGGACAGCTCGGAGAGACGAGCACTTACAAGGATGCGTCCTGCGGTTGGGAGAGCCCGGCCGGCGTACACAGGGCGCATCACTTGTGAGTGCGACGGCAAGCGCGGATCGGCCAATTCCGGCCGACATAGGACGCCAGCCACCGGGGCCGCGCCCCTAAGCGGTGGCCACTCACTTTAACTTGCCGTTGGATTGGAGCAACAAAGATGGCTGGAGACTGGATAAAGATGCGGAAGGACTTGCTGACAAGTCCGAAAGTCGTCCGCATTGCGTCCGCATTGAAAGCGGACAGATTGCACGTTGTTGGCGGACTGTTTGCGGTCTGGTGTCTGTTCGACACTCATTCTGTTGATGGGCGTCTTGATGGATACACAGCACAAGCACTCGATGACTTGGCTGGATTCCCTGGTTTGTCTGCCGCGATGGCTTCCTGTGGGTGGCTGGCAGAAACGGCTCAAGGCATTGAAATGCCTAGGTTTGATGAACATAACGGCAAGTCCGCAAAGCGTCGCGTACAAGACGCCGACCGCAAGCGAGACGACCGCAAAACGTCCGCATTAGATGCGGACAAAAAGCGGACCAGAGAAGAGAAGATAAGAGAAGATATTGCTGCTGCTACTTCCGGTGGAAAAAAACACCAGGCCACGGTTGTCCCCATCAAAACGGATCCGCAGCCGGACGAGATCAGCGATCTGGCAACCCTCGGGGAAGCAAACTTCGCCCGTCTGGTGGCTGAGCATCATGCCAGCGCCTTCGGCCTGTCACGAGCAGTGCCCGTCGGTATGCAACTCGGTTCACTGGTAACCCTTCGAGCACAGAGCTACGCCCCGGCACAATCTGGCGACTGGTGGCTGAATTACTTCGAGCACTGCGCCGCTGACGGCTTCCTGAACGGCACGAAGAACCCGCAGTTCAAGGCCGACCTGATCTACCTGCTGGACGAGAAAACCTTTGGCCGCGTCATTGAGGCGAGCCAGAAGGAGGCCGCCCATGGATAACATGGCCGTGTTCTTCACGCCGGAAGGCGAGCAGAACGTCATTGGCGCCCTGATGCTGTCCGACCAGGCATGGGACGATGTTTCTGATGTTGTGACGGCAGCCGACTTCGTGCGCACTGAGCATCGCCTGCTGTTCACCGTTTGCCAGCGTCTTGCTGAAGCCGGAAAGCCACGGGATGCTGTGACGGTTTCCCAGAAGCTGGAAGAGTTCGGCGAGCTGTCGGACGCAGGTGGCACTGCGTACATCGGTGAGCTGGTCAAGAACACGGTCAGCAGCCACAACGCCAAGCACTATGCCGAGATCGTGCGTGACCGCGCCCAGCTGCGCCGACTGATCACAGCCTGGAAACAAGGCGAGCCGGATATTGAAAACCCGGAAATGTCGCTGGCGGAGAAAATCGCCAAGATCACAGAGCGCCTTGAGGGCGTGCTATCGGCATCGACCACGGCCACCGAGAGTAAGACAGTCCGGGAAGCGGCCCGCGAGTGGCTGACGACACTGGATGCGCGATTCAATGCCGGCTCCAGCATCACCGGGATACCGACAGGCTTCCCCCAGCTCGACAAGGCCATCCGTGGCCTGAACAAAAAACACTTGCTGGTGCTGGCTGCACGACCATCAGTGGGTAAGACGACCCTTGCCACGAACATCGTCCGCAACGTCCTGCACAGCGGATACTCTGTGTTCCTCGCCACGATGGAAATGTCGTCTGACGATGTGATGACCCAGTTGTGCGCCGCCCACACCGGTTGCCCCTACGAGAAGCTGCAGAACGCCGAGCTGGGTGACGATGAGGTGATGACCGCGACCGGCGTATTCGGTGCGGCAGTCCAGCACTGGAAACTGACCATTGATGATCGCGGATCCCAGACGGTCAGCGGCATCCGTCGTGCGGCCAAGAGGCATATCCGCCTGCATGGCCAGAAGGCCGTCCTGGTTGTCGATTACGCGCAGCTCGTGAGTCACAAGGCGGAAAGCGAAACCGTCCGCATTGGCGAGATCAGTCGCGGGTTCAAGGAGCTGGCGCAGGATCTCGACATTCCGGTCATCCTGATTTCACAGCTCAACCGTGAGTCCGCCAAGACCGACTCCCGTCCTCGCCTGACGGACCTCCGTGGATCCGGATCGCTGGAGCAGGACGCCTCCGAAGTGGTGTTCCTGCATGACGATGGCGCCAACGATCCGGACAAGGCAACTCCGTTCACAGAAATGATCATTGCCAAAAACCGTCACGGCAAGCGCGGGCAGGTATTCCCGTTGCTGAAGCAGCTGGACCGTGCCCGGTTCGTGACGCCTGATTTTCGTGAGGTGCCAGATGACTGGCGCGGCACTCAACAGCAGAAGCCTGCGAGGAGGCCCCTGTGAGCGAAATGACCTTCGCACAACAAACCATGCACGCCGCAAATGCCCATGCCGGAGCGTTCCGCCTGGAGATGGACGAATGGCTGTCCGCCCCAGTGAACTTTGCTGTCTGGTCGGCCTTCGTGTATCAGGCCAACGCCATTTGGAACAAGGGCATCCGCCACTACAGTGCCCGCACTATTGGCGAAGTCCTCCGTCACCATTCGGCTCTGAGTGACACAAGCATTGACTTCAAGCTGACCGACTGGATATGGCCCGATCTGGCCCGGCTGTACATGCTGGTTTACCCAGAACGGAAGGGCTTCTTCGAGACTCGCGGGAGGGCGGCATGAAAGCAACATGGACAATGACATCTGGCCTGCATGTAGTCGGCCAGCACCAACCAGGTCAGCCGAGGCACTGGACGGTAAGCGCATGGGCGGCACTGCCTGACGGTACAAAAGAGCGCGTTACGGTTCGCCCGAAGGGCAAGTGTACGCTGTACGACCTGATCCCGTTCATCAATGGCGAGCTGATGAAGTTTGAGCAGGAGTCTGGCATTGCCACGACTGATGCAGGGTTTACGGCGGTGGCGCGATGAGCATTCTCGAGCAGCACAACATCGGCAAGGTCTGCGCTGGCTGCCATGAGCGTCTGCCGCTGGCGCAGTTCGGTTTTGACAGGCGAATGGCTGGCGGTCGCGGCGGACACATAGCCCGGTGCAAGCGCTGCGTATACGACGCCGCCAAGGCGTACAAGGCCAATAAGGCGGCAGAGGTAGTTCAGCAGCCGACGCGCCACCTTGCGCTCGGGCTTTATGCGAAATGGTAACCGAGGTTCAGAAGGAAGCGATCCGGATATGGCAGACCGTGCCGGGAAATCAGGTTTACCAGGAGTTGGACAGGCTGCCGGAGTTCAAGGTTGTCTGTGGGGTGAAGTGGCCGTACCGGATGGCAGTGGAAGAGTGGCTGAACAAGGCGAAGGCGGCCCGAGGGACTGTTACGACATACCCGGGACTGACTGCGGAATTGCGTTGTGCGGGTGTCGATTCATCCGAACGGGGAGCTGGTGATGCTGCGACTGAGCTTCGATCTGGCGGTGGGTCCTGACAAAACGAGCGTGGCGGTGCAGTTCAGCCAGCCAACGCGGGCAATTCTGTTCCTGGACCTGCGGATCTGTGGGAATGAGTCCTGCATGAGTGGCGGAGCCCTATTGCCCATGGCGATGTTCAGTTACTGCCGCATCAAGGGTCGCATCTACCGGCGCAGCTGGTGCAAGGTATGTGAGGCGGAGCGTGAGAGGCGTCGCCATCAGAAAGTGGTGAAGTTTCGGCGGGTTCGTGAAGAAGAGGAAATTGCCAGCTTCTCGCGGATGATGAAGCAGTTCTGGAGGATGCCATCGTGAAGAGGGTGATTTTGCCTGCAACCAAGGCGCGGGCTTCGGTGAA
>CAZKAX010000168.1:0-4209 GCA_964550775.1 uncultured Novosphingobium sp.
CCCACAGGGTACCTTAAACGGGTGGTTGGGCCGGGGGAGTGGGCCGGCCAGGCCAAGCTGATCGCGGAGGTGATTAGCGCACCAGGCAGGAATTAATCCCGCCGCTTAAGCCGCTTGATCGTGCCGGAAAAGCTCAGCACCGTGCGGCCATCATCGTCGATCAGGCCGCGCACGAAGATCAGGCTGCCCCCGGCGCGGACCACTTCGCCGCGCGCGGTCAGGCGGCGTCCGACCTGGGCTGCGCCCACGAATTCGCAATTCATTGTGGCGGTCACACCGTGGACATCGGCGGCCATGCCGCCGGCCAGAGTGAACAGCGCATAGTCGGCAAAGGTCATCAGCGCGCCGCCGTGGACATTGCCGCCGCCGTTGCGGTTCTTGTCCTCGGGCACAAAGGCGCAGACCAGCGGTGCGTCCGCTCCGGCATGTTCGGGGCGGACATAGAAGGGCCCCGCGTGTTCCTCGAAATGATCGACCGGTTCCCAGTGGTACCAGCCCGCCCAGGGTCCTTCGCGCACCAGGACCAGGCCGGGATTGCGCGGCGGGGTAGCAGTCTGGGGTTCGTCGCCGGGATGTTCGCTCATGCCCGGGGCAACAGCAGATCGCGCGGAGCCATGCAAGCGCTGATCAGCGCAGTGCCGCGACGGTCCAGACCACGCCGACGATCAGCAAGGCACCGGCCAGATCCAGCATCAGCCCGGCGCGCAGCATGCGGCCCATGGTAATGTGCCCGGTGGCCCAGGCCAGCGCATTGGGCCCGGTTCCGGCGGGCAGCATGAAGCCCCAGGTTGCGGCGAAGGCGGCGGGCAGGGCCAGCAGCACCGGATCGGCGCCCAAGGCCACCACCAGGGCCGCCACCACCGGGATGATCGCGCTGGCGGCGGCGATATTGCTGGCAAATTCGGTCACCAGGATCACGAACAGCACCAGGATCAGCGCCACCAGCGGCAGCGGCACGGCGGCCAGCGGCAGCATCATCTGGCCCAGCCAGTCGGTCAGCCCCGAAGCGGTCATGCCCATCGCCAGCGACAGCCCGCCGCCGAACATGAAAACGATGTCCCACGGCACCCGGTTCGCCTCTTCCCAGACCAGCATCGGCCGCCCGGTGCCATCGGGCAGCAGGAACAGCATCAGCCCGACGGCGGCAGCAATCGTGCCGTCGGTCAGCCCGCCTTTGGGAAACAGCCCTTCCAGCCAGGGCTGCGCGATCCAGGCGAGGAAGGCCAGCAGGATCAGCGGCATCAGGCGCTTTTCGGGCAGGCTCCAGGCCGAAGCCTGACCGATCGCGGCGCGCGCGCGGGCGGGATCGAAATCATCCTCGTGCAGGCGGTGGACCCGGGCGATGATCAGCGCGGCCAGCGGCACCGCCAGCAGCACCAGCGGCACGCCATAAAGGCTCCATTCCAGAAAGGTGATGCGCTGACCCACGCCCTTTTCGATCATCGCCGCGGCGATCGCATTGGTCGGCGTGCCGATCATCGTCGCCAGCCCGCCCAGCGATGCGGCAAAGGCGATTCCCATCGGCAGCGCTCCGGCGATCCCGCCGGTCTGCCCTTCGCGCACACCCCCGGCGCTGAGCATGGCCAGCCCCATCGGCATCATGATCAGCGCGGTCGAGGTGTTGGAAATGATCGACGAGATCAGCGCGGTGGCGGTCATCACCCCCAACAGCAGTTGCCACGGCGTGGCCCCGGCCAGCCCCATGATGAACAGCGCCAGCCGCCGGTGCAGGCCGGTGCGTTCGATCGATAGCGCCAGAAAACCCCCGGCGATGAACAGGAACAGGATCGGCGAGTAATAGGCCGCCGCGGTCTTGTTGGCATCGGCGATCCCGCCCAGCGGCAGGACCAGGAACGGCAGCAGGGCGGTAACCGACAGCGGCAAGGCCTCGGTCATCCACCAGGCGGCCATCCACCACACAAGCCCGGCTGCGGTCCAGCCGGTGGCGGGCATGCCCGCCGGGGCGGGCAGGATCTGGGTGGCGATGAAACCGGCAATGCCCAGCCAGAAGCCGATGCGGCGTGCAGTCATGCCCGTTTCCCCCGGATCGGGCGGGGCCACCGGCCCCGGCCCGCAATGCGCTTACTTGGGTGACAGCACCATCAGCATCTGGCGGCCTTCCATGCGCGGATAGCTTTCAATTTTGGCCACTTCCGCGATGTCTTCCTGAACCCGGCGCAGCAGGTCCATGCCGATCTGCTGGTGCGACAGCTCGCGGCCACGGAACCGCAGGGTGATCTTCACCTTGTCGCCTTCGCCGATGAACTTGTTCACCGACCGCATCTTCGTATCATAGTCATGATCGTCGATGTTCGGACGCATCTTGATCTCCTTGATCTCCTGCGTCTTCTGGGTCTTGCGGGCGAGGTTGGCCTTTTTCTGCGCTTCGTAGCGGAACTTGCCGACGTCCAGGAACTTGCACACCGGCGGATCGGCGTTGGGCGACACTTCGACCAGGTCGAGCCCGACTTCGGCCGCCTGCTCGATCGCCTCGCGGGTGTACATGACGCCGATGTTTTCGCCGTTCTCATCGATGACCCGGACCTTGTCCGAAGTGATCATCTGATTGTAACGCGGTCCGCTCTTCACGGGGGGCGCCATCATGCGCCGGGGTGGGGGTGCTATGTCGTATTCTCCTGTTGCGGCAAAAAGCCTGTCGCGCGCGTCCTTAATCCGATTCGCGCCTAGGGGAAAGGGTTGAAAGAGCCCTTACGCGGCGGCGCGCCATAATGGGTACTGGATCAGCTGCCCTTTGGCGCTGAGCACCGCGTCCACGGCCCTGGCCGGTTGCAGCGCCGCGATGATCGCCGGATCGGCGGCGTCCATGCCCCCGGTCAGCGCGCCGAAAGCCGGAAGCACCAGTTTGGTTTCGCTCCTCACCCAGCACGGCCGGGCGATCATCCGTCCCCGGGCATTGATGCGCAGGCGTGGGTGCCAGTGGCCCGAGAGTTCGGGGCGGGTCTCGCCCGGCACCGCCTCATGCCGCAGTACCATGCCGGACAGCTCCAGTTCGTCGAGCGAGGTGCCTTCGCCCACTTCGCCCCGGTCATGGTTGCCGGTGATCCACACCCAGTCGGTCGCGCGGGTCAGCGCGGCGAGCATTCCGGCGGCGTGCGGCTCCAGCCGCGCCGCGCCGCCCGCGTCGTGGAAATTGTCCCCCAGACACAGCACCCGCCGCGCCCCGGTATCTCGGATCGCAAGCGCCACCTGCGCCAGCGTTTCGCGGCTGTCATAGGGCGGCAGCATCTGGCCATGCCGCGCAAAAAAGCTGGCCTTTTCCAGATGCAGATCGGCCACCAGCAAGGCACGTTCGGCGGGCCAGTACAGCGCGCGCGACCCTGCCAGCACCAATTCCTGCCCTGCGAACGAAAAGGGAACCATGGCTTTCCCTTGCCGCAAGCCGATTCCCTTGGCAAGGGCATGCAGCCTCTCCCGGTTCGTCATTGCGAGGAGCGCAGCGACGAAGCAATCCAGAGCTTGGCGCGCAATCGCTTCCGGATTGCTGCGCTGCGCTCGCAATGACGAAGTTACGGATGACCGACTGGACCCCCTATACCTTGCGCGCCAAAGCCTGGTTCGAGGAGCTGCGCGACCGCATCTGCGCCGAGTTCGAGGCGATCGAAGCCGAAATGGGCAGCGCGGCAAAGTTCGACTACCTCAGCTGGAACCGCGAGGAAGAGGGCAACCCCAATCCCGGCGGCGGCACCCGCGGTCTGATGAAGGGGCAGGTGTTCGAGAAAGTCGGGGTCAACGTCTCGACCGTCCACGGCACGTTCGCGCCCGAATTCGCCAGCACGATCCACGGCGCGGGGGCGGACAACCCCGGCTTTACCGCCACCGGCATCAGCCTGGTCGCGCATATGGCGAACCCGCATGTCCCGGCCGTCCACATGAACACCCGCTTCCTGACCACGGCCAAGGCCTGGTTCGGCGGCGGCGGCGATCTCAACCCGCCGATCCCCTATGCCGAGGATACCGAGCAGTTCCACGCCGCCTACAAGGCTGCCTGCGATGCGCACGACGCGGATTACTACCCCCGCTTCAAAAAGTGGGCGGACGATTATTTCTATATCCCCCACCGTCAGGTCCACCGCGGGGTCGGCGGGATCTTCTACGATCACCTGGAATGCGCGGACGAGGCGCGGTGGGAAGCCAACTTCGCCTTCACCCAGGACGTCGGCAAGGCGTTCCTGGAGATCTATCCCACCC
>CAZKAX010000169.1:0-4202 GCA_964550775.1 uncultured Novosphingobium sp.
GGGCTGATCGACGAAGGGTTCCACCCGATGACGGTCTATTTCCCGCTGGTGGTCCACGGCGCGATGCTGGTCGAGCCGACCGAGACCGAGAGCAAGGCCGGGCTCGACCGCTTCATCGCGTCCTTGCGCAGTCTGGCCGAGCGGGCGCGGGCCGGGGATGAGGCGTTGAAAAGCGCCCCCCACTTCGCGCCACGGCGGCGGCTGGATGAAACCATGGCGGCACGGAAGCCGGTGCTGGTGTGGAACGAAGATCGGCCGCAAGCTTGAGGCCCTTGACCTGCACCGGGGCATCATCGACGATGGCTATGCGGCATTTCGAGGAGCAGTAATCATGTGGCCAGCGCTGTTCAGTTTCACCAATGTGCTGGCGATCTGCGCCTGGGTGCTGCTGGCGTTCTTCCCGCGAAGGCCGCTGACGCACAGCGTGATCCTGTACCTGGGGGTGGCGCTGCTGTGCCTGACCTATACGGTGCTGTTCGTGGCGGTAACCACGGGGCAGCTTGATCCGGTCAGCCTGCCGGGCGCGGGCAAGCCGGGCTTTTCAAGCATCGCGGCAGTGCAGGCGATTTTCCAGAGCCAGGGCGGCACGGTGATCGGCTGGACGCATTACCTGGCGTTTGATCTGTTCACCGGCCTGTGGATCGCGCGCGATGCCGATGCCAAAGGGTTCTCGCGGATCGTGCAAGTGCCGGTGCTGTTTGCCACGTTCATGGCCGGGCCAATCGGCCTGTTCCTCTGGCTGGTAATCCGCGAACGTCGCGCCCGGGCCAGCGGGCGGGGGTAGCTGGAGCTAAAACGGGGACAGTATACTTAATTCTAGCACCGTTTCTCAACCTTGCTGAAGCCGTTGGTGAATTAAGTACACTGTCCCCCGTTTAGACGTGCCCGCTCAAAGTCAATGGACGACCTTTTCCCCGGCTTCACCAACCGACTGGATATCGCGGCCCACGCCTTTCACGGTGTTGCAGGCGCTGGCGGTCAGGGTCAGCCCGGTCAGGGCGAGGGCGGTTATCAGGGTGCGAATCATCTTGGGTCTCCTTGCCGGCCATTCTAGCTGGCCAGTCTGAACGGGGACGCGCGCCTTTGCTCGTCCCGTCTATTCCCCGGCACCGGCTGTCGCAGGCGAGAGCGCTTTGGCCAGGCGATGTTCGCGCCAGGCGATCACCGCGCCGGCCGCCACGATCAGCGGTGCGCCCAGCCAGGTCGAGGTGCTGGGGATCTGATCCCAGAACGTCCAGCCGAGCAGGGTCGCCCAGACCAGCGAGGAATAGTCCATCACGATCACGCTGGCGACCTGGCCATAACGCAGCGCGGCGGTCAGCAGGATCTGGCCCAGGCAGCCCAGCACGCCGCCCAGCAGCAACAGGCCCCATTGGTAAGGCGTGTGGGCGCTGGCAAAGAACGGCAGGCCCAACGCCAGCACCGGGGCGCTGAGCGCGGCGAACCAGAACACGATCGAAATCGATTCGTCGGTCCGCCCCAGATCGCGCACCTGGATGCTGATCAGCGCAACCATGAACCCCGCACCCAGCCCCACCGCCGCGCCCAGTGGCGGAATGTGGCTATGGCCGGGCTGGGTGATGATCACCACCCCGGCAAACCCCAACGCCACGGCCAGCCAGCGCACCGGCCCAACCTGTTCGTGCAGCAGCAGGACCGACAGGATCACGGCAAAGATCGGGGTGGTAAAGCCCAGCGTAGTCGCCTCGGTCAGCGGTAACAGGAGCGGCGCGCCGAAGGTGAAGAACATCCCGATCATCCCGATCAGCGCGCGGCGCGCATGGATCGGCAGGCGATTGGTTTTCAGCCGGTGCAATTGCCCGTGCAAGGCCAGCCAGCCGCCGATCAGGAACACGGTGGGAATCTGCCGCCAGAACAGCACTTCGGGAAAGCGCACCCCGCTTTCCACCGTCAGCTTGACCACCGCGACCAGCGCGGACAGCACCATAGCCGCCAGCAGGCGCAGGCCAAGGGCCATCAAGGGACGCTGGACAGGAGCCATGCTTCCCCCTTACCGGGGCGCGATGCTGCCGCAAGGACCGATTGGCGATTTCCTGAACCATGACTGGGTGCAGTTCTGGCTGCTGCCCGGCCTGGCCGCGCTGGCGCTGGCAGTGTGGAGCGGCATAGCCGACCGCCGCCGCATGCGCCGCAACCGCCCCGACGCGGTGGGGTGGATGCCGTGGCGCGAAATCAGCTTCTGGGCGAGCTTTGCGGCGCTACTGCTGCTGGGCGCGGCGCTCAGGGGATGGCTGAACGCGCTTTAGGGGGTGTTGAGCGGGCTTGCGGACACGCGCAGAACCGTCGTTCCGCATAGGCCATACCACCAGCCCAAAAACGTAACGTCGCCCCGGGCTTGACCCGGGGCTGGGCTACCTTTGCTGACCTCACGGTTTGCCGAGAGCTCGCAGAAGAAAAGCCAAGCCCCGGATCAAGTCCGGGGCGACGGTTGGATCTTGGTTTGGCCTCCGCTTAGCGGGTCGGTCTGGTCGAATTGGGACTGACCGGACACTACGCCATCGCGGGAATCGAGTGGGGCAAATTCGTTTTATCGCCTGTTTCGCAGCATATACGCGTCATTCTCATCCACGGATGGGCAGTTCATTGCTTTGTCCCACCCCGTGGCACTCGGGCAATTTCGCTGATCGTAGATGGGTCTGTAGATTAGCGAATAGACAACCAGAACAAACATTCCAACGAGCCAAATTTCGACCAAGCAAAACAAGAAAACGAAGAACCAAAAATAGATTGGATCGTCCTTCTTGGTGTAGTTGATCGAGCCGTATTTTACGAACCCTTTGGCCCATGCTCTCCAAAGGACGAGACCGCCATAAGCAATGCAAACGGCCAAAAATGCCCATGCCCAAATTGGCATTTGCAACTCCCCACGCACTCATTGCAAAGTCCCTTCGACCTTATCGAAGAAATGTCCGCATACCACCCCATTCCCGCCATGGAACATGCCAGTATGAGACATCGAAAGCGGATGAGGCAAAAATAGCCAATTCGATCCTCCCCCAACGGGGGAGGGGGACCGCCGCCGGCGGCGGAAGGGGGCGAACGGGATTGCGCGCGGGAGCGCGCAGCCGCTGTTGCGGCTATCTTAGCTTAGCCCCCCTCCGTCTCGCTGCGCGAGCCACCTCCCCCAAAGGGGGGGGATTTTGGGTGGGGGCTGGGCTGGCTGTTGAACCGGATACGCCTCCGGAACGCGGCACCAAAACAACTTTCCTACATCGCCGAATTATGACTTAACCTGTCGGATGAAACTCCGTCCCGCTTGCTTGTCTTGCATGGCCCGGTCCCGGCAGAAATCGGACCCGGTTGGCCGCTGTCCGGCCCGGAAACGGAAAGTCACACTTTGCAGATGCCATATGCGCAGGTTTGGGCGGCGGCAGGCACTGCGCCGCGGGGCCGGAAAAGCGCGCAATTCCGTCCGTTTCGTCCAGTTCAACCGGTGGGCAAGTGCGTGGCCGGACGCGCCGGAAAGTCACACATTTTCACTCCCGGTTCTGTGTCAACCGAGGGCGCACCAGCCGCAGCGATCCTCCCTGAACACGGGAAGGCGGATTGGCTTAGAGGCAGGCTTCCAGGAACGCCTGGTCGAAGCCGAACTGGCGGGCCTTTTCCAGGGTGTAGGGGCGCAGGCCCGAGGGGCGGAATTCGCCGATGATCTTGCCGTCGTCGGTTTCGTCGAGATACTCGAACTTGAACAGCGACTGGGTGACGATCACGTCGCCTTCCATCCCGATCACCTCGGTGATTTCGGTGGTGCGGCGCGAACCGTCGCGCAGGCGCTTGACCTGGACAATCAGGTCGACCGATTCGGCGATCTGGCGCGAAATGGCTTCCTTGGGGATCTTGATGTCGCCCATCAGGATCATGTTTTCCATACGGCCCAGGCATTCACGCGGGTTGTTGGCGTGGAGCGTGCACATCGAGCCATCGTGGCCGGTGTTCATCGCGGCGAGCAAGTCAAAGCACTCCGCGCCGCGGATTTCGCCCAGGATGATCCGGTCAGGCCGCATACGCAGGGCGTTCTTCACCAGGTCGCCGATGGTGATCGCGCCTTGCCCTTCGAGGTTCGGCGGGCGGGTTTCCAGCGGCAGCCAGTGCGGCTGTTGCAGGCGAAGTTCGGCGGCGTCTTCGATCGTCAGCACGCGCTCGCCCGGATCGATCATCTTCGACAGGGCGTTGAGCATGGT
>CAZKAX010000170.1:0-4185 GCA_964550775.1 uncultured Novosphingobium sp.
GCGGGTTGTTCTTGCTGCGGCGGCACAGGATCTGGATCGTGCGGTCCACTTCCGGTCCGCGCCCGATCAGTGGATCGACCTTGCCGTTCAGCGCCTTCTCGTTGAGGTTGACCGTGAACTGGTCAAGCGCGGTTTCCTTTTTCGCGTCCTTGGGCTGGGCCTTGTCCTCGCTCGCCGGGCTTTCGCTTTCGCTGCCCTTGGGGTTGCGATCCTCGATCCGCTTACCGCCCTTGCCGATCCCGTGGCTGATATAGGAAACCGCGTCGAGCCGGCTCATATCCTGCTGTTGCAGGAAATAGACCGCATAGGAATCGCGTTCGGAAAACAGCGCGACCAGCACATTGGCGCCGGTGACGGTGTCCTTGCCGCTGGACTGGACGTGCAGGATCGCGCGCTGGATCACGCGCTGGAAGCCCGCGGTGGGGGCGGGATCGCCCTTTTCCTCGGTCTTGAGGCTCTGGTATTCCTGATCGAGGTACTGGCGCACCACGTCGCCCAGTTCGCCCAGGTCCACTCCGCATGCCTGCATCACTTGTGCGGCATCCGCATCGTCAATCAGCGCGAGCAGCAGATGCTCCAGCGTCGCATATTCGTGCGCGCGCTCTGACGCGTTGGCGAGCGCAGCGTGGAGCGTCTTTTCAAGGCTTTGCGCGAAACTGGGCATGGACAGACTTTCACTGGCGAAGGTGACCCCCCGATGAGGGAGGACTATGAACGAGCGTGGTTAACCAAACCTATATGGGGCGCCTCCGGAAAATGGGGAGGGGCGCCGGTCATGTGATCAGCTTTTTGGCCCGAACAGGGCATCGGCAGCGGCACGGTGGGCGGCCGCCTTGTCACGATGGGCCTTGATCCGGGCAATCTCGGCCTCCAGCAGCATGATCCGCTCGGACAGTTCGTCCTGCGAATAGGGATCGAGGCTTTCCTTCGCCAGCACGCTGGCGGCATCGCCCTTGGGTCGAGGCAGATCATCGTCCATTGCGTTGCAGAATCATGCCTGTTGTGCTTGCTGTCAACCAAGCAAAGCGTTAGGTGCCGCCAGCGTGGCACTTGCGCAACGGAACGGGGCAAATGACTGGAACTATTCCGGAATTCATGCAGGCGGCAGGCTTTGATGCGCCCGGCGGGCCCGAAGTGTTGCGGCTGGAGCAAGTGGCTGTCCCCAGTCCCGGGGCGGGCCAGGTGCTGGTCCGGGTTGCCTATGCCGGGGTCAACCGGCCTGATGTAATCCAGCGTCGCGGCTTCTATCCGCCGCCGCCGGGTGCTTCGCCGATCCCGGGCCTAGAGATTGCGGGAGAAGTTGTGGCCACGGGCGAAGGGGTGGAACCCGCTCTGCTGGGGCAACAGGTCTGTGCGCTGGTTTCAGGCGGAGGCTACGCCGAATACTGCCTGGCCATGGCGGATCACTGCCTGCCGGTTCCCGCCGACCTTCCGCTTGATCAGGCCGCCGCCCTGCCCGAAACGCTGTTCACTGTCTGGCACAATGTGTTCGAACGCGGCTATGCCCGCGAAGGCGAAACCGTGCTGGTCCACGGCGGGACCAGCGGGATTGGCACCATGGCGATCATGCTGGGCAAGCTGTTCGGCCTGACCGTGATCGTCACCTGCGGCGGGGCGGACAAGTGTGCGCAGGCGCTGGAAATCGGCGCCGATCACGCGATCGATTACAAGGCGCAGGACTTTGTCGAGGAAGTTAGGCGCATCACCGGCGGGGCCGGGGTGCATCTGGTGCTGGACATGGTGGCGGGCGACTATGTGCCGCGCAACCTGCAGTGCCTGGGCGAGGATGGCCGTCATGTCACCATCGCGGTCCAGGGCGGGCTGCAGGCCACGCTCAACATGGCCCAGGTGATGAGCCGCCGCCTGACCCTGACCGGATCGACACTGCGCCCGCGCTCCAACCAGTTCAAGGCGCTGCTCGCGCAGGAAATCGCCCGCAATGCCTGGCCTTTCGTCGAAGAGGGCAAGCTGCGCCCGGTGATGGACCAGTGCTTCCCGCTGGCCCAGGCCGCTGCGGCCCACGCGCGGATGGAATCAGGCGGGCACATTGGCAAGATCGTGCTGGAAGTGTGATTTTTCGGCTAAGTCCGTTCAATCAGGAGAGCTGGCGTCTGACGAGTAGTTGGCATCAGGATGTTCAAGCCGCGACGCTACTTGGCGTGTAAACTCACGGCGTTCCTCGGCAGTCATTTCGTTGCCAGCCTCAGCCTTTGCGGCGAGCTGGTCAAAGTCTGGTCTATCCGGTTCGTCGATCAATGGATCGTGCTGCCGTTGACTTGTCGGCAGACGGGCCTTGTTTTCTGCTGGCCCAAGCGCAGCTGACGATGGCTGGTCGGCAGCGGCGTTCTCAACTGGCGTGGTATCAGTTACAGCCAGACCGAGAGCGGCAAGGCCGAGCAGGCCGGCGAGTTTAATCTGGTACGGTTCCATCGCTAGGCTCCTCCCGCTTCATTTCCCAATGCCGGCTCACCCAGTTGCATGCGCTCCCGGACTTTGGCGGCAAATTTCTTTGGCCGGGTGACGAGCGAGACAGCCTCCAGGGCGAGGCTGTAGCGCCGCTGCGCGGTTATTGAGGGCACGTGCCTGTGCAGGTCCAGTGCCAGGCCGCCTATCGCATCCCGCAGGCTGGCTTGCGCCCTTTCCTGCTCTTGCGGGCTCAGCCCCTCCGGCATTGTGAAATCGGCGGTCATTCCGACCTTCTGCCCGATAGCCTTGAAGGCCATGGCGATTCCGATCGGCTGACGCAAACCCTGAACCGGAAGGCTGATCAGCAATGCCGAGTCTTTGGCCTCAACCACTGGTGTAGCGGATGTGGCGGAAAAATCCTTGGTCGGCGATTCGACATGCTGCGTATCCGCATAGGCGCGAACCGCGTCATTGATCGGGTTGGCGATGGTAAAGCCAATGTCGTGCGATGATGCCGGGATGTTGTGGCCAAGGAACCAGATCATCGCAGACAAGCCACACAACTTTGCAATCATTCGTTGTCGTATGGTCATCCTCGCCTCCGGTCATTCGCCTAGCACGCGGGGCTTTAAGAATTCTTTGCCTTGCCCAACCTACCACTTTGGCCTAAACGCGCCCACGAACGGCCGCTCCGCAAGGGGCGGCCCTATCTATTTTTAACGGAGAATCCTGTTCTCCTGACCGGAGTTTTTGGCCGTGACCCAGCCCACCCCGCTGATGCCCCATGCCACTGCCTCGTGGCTGGTTGACCAGACCGCGCTGAGCTTTGAACAGATCGCCGAATTCTGCGGGCTGCACATCCTCGAAGTGCAGGCCATGGCCGACGATCTGGCCAGCAGCAAGTACACCGGCCGCGATCCGGTGCGTTCGGGCGAACTGACTATGGCCGAGATCGAAAAGGGCCAGGCCGATCCGAACTACAGCCTGAAAATGCAAAAGGCCCCGGCCCAGGTCAACCGCACCAAGGGTCCGCGCTATACCCCGGTGTCCAAGCGCCAGGACAAGCCCGATGGCATCGCCTGGATCCTGCGCAACCACCCCGAAGTGTCGGATGCGCAGATCGGCAAGCTGATCGGCACCACCCGCAACACCATCGCCGCGATCCGCGATCGCAGCCACTGGAACATCGCCAACATCCAGGCCAAGGATCCGGTGACCCTGGGTCTGTGCAGCCAGCGCGAGCTCGACGCGATCGTGGCCAAGGCCGCGAAGAAGGCTGGCCTTGACGATCAGGCCGGTGATGACGCGCGGCTGGGTGATGACCGCGTGGCGCTGATCGAGGAGCTGCGCGCCGAACGCGAAGCCCAGGTCAAGGCCTCGGCCGAAGCCGCGCAGGAAGCCGAAGCCCAGGCCTGGCTCGAAGCCAAGCGCGCCGCCGAGGCTGCGGGCAACGAATAATCCCTTTTCGGCCGGGTGACATAGGGTGTCATTCCCGGCCAAAAAGGTGACAGGGTGTCCGGGTGGTTTCCCGCGCCTTTTCAGCGCTTTGCGCCAATAAAGGTGACACTTTTGCGATTTTGGGTGTAAATTCGCCCAAACTGCGCCTGTGCAAGCCTACAATGTCAAAGAGCAGAGCTGCATCGATGACAGATTGCGGCGATGTAGGAAAACGGATTTTGAGCGCCCGCGGGCGATCCGAATCACCGCGCCGGGCCAGACCAAATCGGACCGGGCTGCCCTTGCGTATCTCTGATCGATCGGGCAATCTGCTGACATGTC
>CAZKAX010000171.1:0-4184 GCA_964550775.1 uncultured Novosphingobium sp.
GTTCGCGGACGCCAACCCCAAGGCCGTGGATGGCCTGGTGCGATCGGTCATTCGTGCCACGGCGTTCCTGAAGGAACGCCCGGAGCAGGCCGTCAAGCATGTCGGCGCCGCGTTCGGCAAAGGCCTCGTGCCGGACGACATTCTGCTGGGAGCACTCAAATCGCCGCAGACCCAGTTCACGTCCGACCCGCGCCGGATCGAGGAAATCTGGCAGTATCTCTACAAGGGCGCCTACTGGCGGCGCGGACCGGTGACGATGCGGGCGATCGCCGCGGTCGACATGGCGCTGTGGGACATCAAGGCCAAGATGGCGGGCATGCCGCTGTACCAGCTGCTCGGCGGGAAAAGCCGCGACGGGATCATGGTCTATGGCCACGCCAATGGCAGCGACATTGCCGAAACGGTCGAGGCAGTCGGCCACTATATCGACATGGGTTACAAGGCGATCCGCGCCCAGACCGGGGTGCCCGGGATCAAGGATGCCTACGGGGTCGGGCGCGGCAAGCTGTACTATGAACCGGCCGATGCCAGCCTGCCCTCGGTCACCGGCTGGGACACGCGCAAGGCGCTGAACTATGTGCCCAAGCTGTTCGAGGAACTGCGCAAGACCTATGGCTTCGACCATCACCTGCTGCACGACGGCCACCACCGCTATACCCCGCAGGAAGCCGCGAACCTGGGCAAGATGCTGGAGCCTTACCAGCTGTTCTGGTTCGAGGATTGCACCCCGGCGGAAAACCAGGAAGCCTTCAAGCTGGTGCGCCAGCACACCGTCACCCCGCTCGCCGTGGGCGAGATCTTCAACACGATCTGGGACGCCAAGGACCTGATCCAGAACCAGCTGATCGACTATATTCGCGCCACCGTGGTCGGCGCGGGCGGGATCACGCATCTGCGCCGGATCGCCGATCTGGCGAGCATTTACCAGATCCGCACCGGCTGCCACGGCGCGACCGACCTGTCGCCCATTACCATGGGCTGCGCGCTCCATTTCGATACCTGGGTGCCCAATTTCGGGATCCAGGAATACATGCGCCACACGCCTGAAACCGATGCCGTGTTCCCGCATGACTACACCTTCGACAAGGGCGAGCTGTTCGTGGGCGAAACCCCCGGCCACGGGGTCGACATCGATGAGGCGCTGGCCGCCAAATATCCCTACAAACCCGCCTATCTCCCGGTCGCACGGCTGGAAGACGGCACCATGTGGAGCTGGTGAGATGATGATCCGAAAGACCCTGCTGGCCGCCAGCGCGCTGGTTGCCCTGTCCGGCGCCGGCCCTGCCCCGGCCCCTGCACTCCAGCTTGGCAAACTCGCCAAGCTCGGCACGATCGAAACCCGCTATCAGGGCTATAACATCGAAATGGTCGAAGTGACCGGCGGCCGGTTCTGGGCGCCCTATGGCGGTGCAGCGAACGAACGCTATCGCCAGCGTCCGCCGATCGACCTGACCGATCCCAAGCTGATCGCGCTGGGCAAGGCACTGGGCCCCAGCCTGCTGCGGGTCAGCGGCACCTGGGCCAACAACACCTATCTTGAGGCCGAAGGCGAGCACCTGTCCGCCCCGCCCGCCGGGTTCGTCCAGGTGCTGACCCGCGAGCAGTGGAAGAATGTGGTGGCCTTTTCGAAGGCCGTGGACGCCCCGATCGTCACCAGCTTTGCGGTCAGCAACGGCACCCGCGGAACCGACGGGGTCTGGACCACCGAGCAGGCCCAGCGGCGGCTTGACCTGACCCGCGAAGCAGGCGGCAACATCTATGCCGCCGAATTCTTCAACGAAGCCAACATGCCCAGCGCCGCACCGGAAATGCCCAAGAAGTACACCGCCGAAAACTATGGCGCGGAATTCCGGATCTTTCGCGACTGGGCACGCAAAAACGCGCCTGAAATGAAAGTGCTGGGCGTCGGCGGGGTCGGCGAGGCCGGCCTGCTCGGCGATCAGCCCGCCGGTTCACAGTTCGGCAGCCATGTCAGCACCAATGACATGATGAAAGCCAACCCGAACAGCGTCGACGGCGTGTCCTACCACTTCTACGGCTCGGTCTCGCAGCGCTGCCTCGGTCTCGGGATCGGCACGGCGGTCAAGGCGCATGCGCTGGGCGCGGAATGGCTGGACCTGACCGTGCGCGACTTCAAGTACTACGCCGCGCTGCGTGACAAGTACGAACCCGGCAAGCCGATCTGGAACACCGAAACCGCGCAGGCGGCCTGCGGTGGCAGCCCCTGGGCTTCGACTTTCCTCGACAGCTTCCGCTACCTCAACCAGAACGCCGTGCTCGCCCAGCTGGGCCTGCAGGCAATCCAGCACAACACGCTGGCGGCCAGCGATTACGGCCTGATTGACCGTGACAGCATGAACCCGCGCCCCAATTACTGGGCCGCCGTGCTGTGGCACCGCACCATGGGCAGCACCGTGCTGGCATCGCCCAAATCGCCCTCGCCCGCGCTGCGGCTCTATGCCCAGTGCATGCCGGGCAAGCGCGGCGGGGTGACCGTGATGGCGCTCAACACCGGGGAAGCACCGCAGAAGCTGAACCTGGGCGGGAAGGGTATCGGCTGGACCATGACCGGCCAGCCGGTCGATACCCGCAGCGTGCTGATCAACGGCAAGGCCCCCAGCCTATCGGCCAGCTATGCGCTGACCGGGCTGGACGGCACGGCCATCGGCGGCGCTGTGACCGTGCCTGGCCAGGCCATCGGCTTCTACAGCCTGCCCGGCGCGGGTAACCCGGCCTGCAAGTAGATGGACGCCAAGTAAGTGGACGGGCGGATCGTCGTCATTGGCGAGGCCATGCTGGAACTCGCCCGCCCCGGATCACCCGGGGCGGGTGCGGACTGGCGGCTGGGCTATGGCGGCGATACGCTCAACACCGCAATCCATCTCGCGCGCGGCGGACATGGCGTGGCCTATCTGACCGCGCTGGGCAGCGATCCGCTGAGCGCAGAGCTGGCCGAGCGCTGGGCGGCAGAGGGCCTCGATACGTCGCTGGTGCTGCGGCACCCGGCGCGCAATACCGGGCTCTATGCGATCACCACCGATGCCCACGGCGAGCGCAGCTTCTCCTATTGGCGTGACAGCAGCGCCGCGCGTGAGCTGTTTGCGCTGGACGGGATCGACGCCGCGCTGGCCGAGGCGGCGAGCGCGCGGTTGCTGGCATTTTCGCTGATCAGTCTGGCGATCCTGCCCCCGGCGGGGCGTGAGCGGTTGCTCGATCTGGCGGCACAGGTGCGCGCCCGTGGCGGCTGGGTCGCTTTCGACGGCAACTACCGCCCCCGGCTGTGGCACGATGCAACAGAGGCCGCCGAATGGCGCGACCGGGCGATTGCCTGCGCTGACATCGGCCTGCCCACGCTGGAAGACGAAACCGCCCTGTGCGGGGCGCCATCGGCCCTGGCCGTGTCCGATCACTGGCGCGGCCTGGGCTGCGCGGAAGTGGTGGTCAAGCTGGGGGCGGAAGGCTGCCTGCTGCCGGACGGCCAGCTGGTGCCGCCGCCCGAGCGTCTCCAGCCGGTCGATACCAGCGGTGCGGGCGATGCTTTCAATGCCGCCTACCTCGGCGCGCGGCTGCAGGGTGCGGATTGCGCGGTGGCAGCGCTGGCAGGGCACGAACTGGCGGGCTGGACGATCCTGCGTCCCGGCGCGATTCCGGCGCGGGAAGGTTGAACCTGGTCGAAGTTTGACCAGGCATATTCCTGCAGATTTCCCGCTCACTCAATTCCCGTCACCCTGAACTTGTTTCAGGGTCCATCGTGCCGCAAATGCAGGGTGGGCCGGATTGGCACTAACCATCTGATCTGTTTGCGAATTCGAGGTTCGATTGCGCGGGGAAATGGACCCTGAAACAAGTTCAGGGTGACGAATTTGGGAGGGGTGGGCTCAGATCGAATCCACTCAGAGTTCCCACTTTGTTCTTGCAATGTAGGATTTGATTTGATCCATAATCGGGATGACCCAGCCCGATTCCCCCACCCCCGCAGCCGCCCCTTCCCCCGACCCGCGTCACGATGGCTGGACCCCTGAACGACAGCGTCAGTTCTGCGAGGTATTGGCCGAATTCGGCTTCTCACCCGCCGAAATCGCGCAGCTCAAGGCGCAGAAGGTGGTGTGAGTCGTCCCGTCGCCGCATCCTCAAAAACGCGCCATCGCCTGCCCGACTTTGGCGATGAAAGCGCGGCGCTGGGC
>CAZKAX010000172.1:0-4148 GCA_964550775.1 uncultured Novosphingobium sp.
GAAGGTGGCCGTCACACGCCGTTCTTCGCCAACTACCGCCCGCAGTTCTACTTCCGCACCACCGACGTGACCGGCGAAGTGATCCTTCCCGAAGGCACCGAAATGGTGATGCCGGGCGACAACGTCGGCCTCTCGGTCAAGCTGATCGCCCCGATTGCCATGGACGAAGGCCTGCGCTTCGCCATCCGCGAAGGCGGCCGCACCGTTGGTTCGGGCGTGGTTTCGAAGATCACGAAGTAAGCTTCGGCTGATCTGCCAAACGAATTGGCCCGGTCTCCGCAAGGAGGCCGGGCTTTTTCGTGTCCTGCCGAAGCTCCCCCTTTGGGGGAGGTGCCACTGCAAGTGGCGGAGGGGGGCGCTCAAACATGCGCGCGGTAGCGCGCAGCCGCTCCCGCGGCTTTCCCTGTGAACCCCCTTCCGACCCGCTTCGCGTGACACCTCCCCCGGTGGGGGAGTATCCTTTACGGCTTTGCTATTGCGACCGGCGGCTTCGCAGGGCAGGGCAAGGCCATGGCACGCAAATATTCGAAACACGGCCCGCGTGAGAGCTATGACGGCGACGATTCTGACGCCGAAGCACTCCCGCCGCCGCCTGACTGCTGGCTGTGCGAGCGGCCCTGCGGCGAGACGGTGATCTGGCACCATCCCGTGCCCAAAAGCCGGGGCGGGCGCGACACGGTGCCGATGCACCCGATCTGCCAGAACATGCTGATCACCACCTTCACCAATTCCGAACTGCAACGCTATGGCCTGGACGCCGGCCTGCTGCGGATCGAGCCACGGGTGGAGAAATTCATCAGCTGGGTCGCAAACAAGGACCCGGACTTCAACGCGCCGCTGGGGAAGAAGAAGGGGCGCTAGGGAAGGGGATGAGCATTAAGTGCACTGTCACGTCTAGACGGCGCCCTGCGATCACCGTATTCGTAATTGTATCGCATCGAAAGTCATGTCGCGCGTGTTCCAAAGGAAAGGACGGGAGGTCAGCTTCATGCAGTCAAGGGCATCTTGTTTCCTCTTCGTTTCTGCATTTTGCGGATTTTTCTCAACCCAACCAGCGCTGGCTGGTGAGCACGGCAGAAATGCCGTGGCCATGGTAACCGAATATCGTCAAAAAACGGTTGGTTGGACGAACCAAATTCGTATCGAAAAGCTACGCGCTATTCTCGCGGAGGCAGAACGCGGCGTGGCGCAAGAAGATACGCTAGCAATGGCGTTGTTGGGTGTCACACTTCAAACCGATACAAAGGCGGGGAGCCATATTGTCATACCGATGAACCGCCAACGCGCTTATGATCTGTTGTCGCGTTCATACGCAAGGGGCGACATCGAGGCAGCACATGGATTGATTTTGGCTTATGCTAACGGCTGGGGCGTAGCCAAAGACAGCGGCTATGCGTTAACTTTGGCTAACGAGGCAATTGGGCGAGGGTGCAAGGATTGCTCCAAGTTGCAGAGTGAACTCCAAAACATCGCCAGCAAAGGGCAGTTCAGCAGCAAAATTTATGACGGCGGACCAATCGCAGGACGTGTGGCCAATTTTGACATTTTGGGTGTAAAAGTGAATATGCCATATTCGCAGGCTGTACAGATTATCCGCAACAATGGGTACACCTGCACATCTACAACAAACTACCCGACATTTTGGGGGCAGGTGCAACAACAAGTTAACCGCCGATTCCCAACGCGATCTCAACCGGTGCAATCCATTCTGGCTAATCATCGTTGCAAGAAGATTGAGGCGGCTACAATCCAATTGACATTCATCGGAACAGCACGCGGCGCTTTGCTATCTGATATCGAAATGGATTTCGACGGCGCAACGACTGATAAGAATGCTATACAGCAGAGAATTCTTACAAAATATGGGAAGCCGAATTCAAACAATGGATTCAATTTTAGTTGGTGTGACGAATACGGAATAAACACATGTTATTCTCCGTATATGAGTTATAAATACAATCCGGGAATGACTCTAAAAATATCGTTGCCGGCGTCGATGCGGAAAAATATTTACGACCAATTGGAGGCAGAGATCGCAAAGGCCGCACCAAAAAGCTCGGGAACGAATTTTTGAATTTTGGTTGGGTTACAGTGATGAGGTTACTGCGACAGTTTACTTACTCCTAACCCGGATACTTACCCCTCTAAATTCCGCGTAGCTGCGCCCTCAGACGGAGACACGCAGTAGCATGTCCCCGGATTGTCTCAACGTATCCAGCTCCCCGCCAAAAATTCCCGAAATCAGCGCTTGCGCGAATCCCCCATGCTGTGTAGGGGCGCGGCTCGAATTTGGTCGGGGTGAAAGTCCCCGTGGCTCTTTCTCATCGGTAGGATACAATGGAAGCTCAGAATATTCGCATTCGTCTCAAAGCATTCGATCACCGCGTGCTTGATCAGGCGACCGGCGAAATTGCGGAAACCGCGCGCCGTACCGGCGCTCTGATCCGGGGCCCCATTCCTCTGCCGACCAAGATCGAGAAGTTCTGCGTCAACCGCGGGCCGCACATCGACAAGAAGTCGCGTGAGCAGTTCGAAGTGCGCACCTACAAGCGGTTGCTCGACATCGTGCAGCCGAACGCCACCACCGTGGACGCGCTGATGAAGCTCGACCTGGCGGCCGGCGTGAACGTCGAGATCAAGCTCGCCTGATAGGCGGCGCTCGACATAAAGTTTCGGACCTCTCGGTCCACATTCCTTCCGGGCTTCGGCCCGGCTCCTAGCAGGCCAGATCTGCGACGAGACAGAGCCCCGGCACAGGCCGGGGACACAAGGGATACCTCCGGGGCTTTGCCTCGGGCATGCGTCCCCCGTCTCGCTCCCTCATTCGTGAGGGGGCACCCAGCCCGGACGGGGCTCGCATCACAAATTGGGCTGGACACGCCTGTGGGGATGGTCCCTGCAGGCCTCTGTAGGAGAAGGATCATGCGTACTGGCGTGATCGCAAAGAAGGTGGGGATGACCCGCCTGTTTCAGGACGATGGACGGCACGTGCCCGTCACCGTTCTGGCTTTGGAAGATTGCCAGGTGGTTTCGGTCCGCACCGCTGAACGTGACGGTTACGTCGCGGTTCAGCTGGGCGCCGGTGCTGCCAAGCAGAAGAATGTTGCCAAGCCGCAGCGCGAACACTTTGCCAAGGCTGAAGTGCCGCTGAAGCAGCAGGTTGTCGAATTCCGCGTTGCGGACGACGCTGTCCTTGAAGTTGGCGCGACGATCGCGGCCTCGCACTTTGCGGTGGGTCAGCTGGTCGACATTTCGGGCCACACGCAGGGCAAGGGCTTTGCCGGTGCGATGAAGCGCTGGGGTTTCGGCGGTATGCGCGCCACCCACGGTGTTTCGATCAGCCACCGCGCGCACGGTTCGACCGGTAACCGCCAGGATCCGGGCCGCGTCTTCAAGAACAAGAAGATGGCCGGCCACATGGGCGATCGCCAGCGCACCCAGCAGAACCTTGAAGTCGTGCGCGTCGATGACGAACGCGGGCTGATCTTCGTCAAGGGTTCGGTCCCGGGTTCGAAGAACGCCTGGCTGACCGTGAAGGACTCCGTCAAGGTGTCGCGTCACGCCGAAGCGCCCTATCCCGCCGGTCTCAAGCAGGCCGCCAACAGCAATGCCGCCGCTCCCGCTGATACCCCCGCTGAGGTGGTTGAAGCTCCGGAAGCCGGTGAAGGCCAGGAGGGCTAAGTCGTGAAGGTAAAGCTTTCCAATCTCGATGGCAGCGCCGGCAAGGGCGACGTCGAACTGAATGACGACGTGTTCGGTCTTGAACCGCGCGCCGACATTCTGCATCGCGTTGTCACCTGGCAGCTCGAAAACCGTCGCGGCATCGCCCGCGCCACCCGCGAACGTTCCGAAGTTGCCCGTACCGGCAAGAAGTTCGGCAACCAGAAGGGTGGCGGTACCGCCCGTCACGGCGACCGTGCAGCCCCCGTGTTCATCGGCGGCGGCAAGGCCCACGGCGCTCGCCGCCGTGAGTTCGACGTCTCGCTGAACAAGAAGGTCCGCGCACTGGGCCTGAAGATGGCGCTTTCGTCGAAGGCCAAGGCCAACCTGGTGATCGTCGATACCCTCGACGTGAAGGACGCCAAGACCAAGGCCGTTGCCGCACAGCTCGCCAAGGCGAACTGGGGCAAGAAGGTGCTGGTGATCGA
>CAZKAX010000173.1:0-4139 GCA_964550775.1 uncultured Novosphingobium sp.
CCCCGGGGATCGCGCCCTTGAGCCACTTGGCGGTCTTGGCCGAGGCGAGCACGCCCACGCCCATCAGCACGTGGCAACGCTCCAGCAGCCCAAGATCGCGTGCCCGCGCCATGAATTCGCGCGCCATATCGACATCGAAGCAATACTGCGATTGCACGAATTCCGCCCCCGCCGCGACCTTCTTGGCGAACTGGTCAACGCGGTTGGCATAGGGCGGGGCGAAGGGATTGATCGACGCCCCCATGAACAACCGCGGCGGCAGATCGAGCGCGCGGCCCGACAGGAACCGGCGTTCATCGCGCAGAGTTTTCACGGTCTGCAGCAACGACACGGAATCGAAATCGAACACCGGCTTGGCTTCCGGGTGGTCCCCCACCGATACGTCATCGCCCGACAGGCACAGCACCGAACAGACCCCCAGCGCCGCCGCGCCGAGCAGGTCGCCCTGAATCGCGATGCGGTTGCGGTCACGGCAACTGACCTGGATGATCGGTGAGTAACCCTCACGCGTCAGCAGCGCGCAGACCCCCAGGCTCGACATATGGCAGTTCGCACCCGAACCGTCGGTGGCGTTGATCGCATCGACATGCCCGTCAAACAGCGCCGCGCGGCGCAGCACTTCTTCGGGATCGGCGCTGTCGGGCGGGGCGATCTCGGTCGAAATCGCGAACTTCCCGGCGCGCAGCACCCGCTCAAACCGGCCGTGCGACACGTGGCCGTCCAGCATCGGCAAGGGATCGCCGGGGTTGAGCCCTTCGGCTGCGATCTGCGCAAGGTCAGTCATCACGGGCCATCTTCAGCCAGCTTGACGTGCCCTTGGCGCGGTGATCGACCGCGAAGTTCACATTCCTGATCGCATCGCCGTCCTTCATACGCGATGCCCCGTCCCACGCCGCGACCCACACGCAGCGCATTTCGGGCTTCACTTCGCAGTGCCCGTTTTCGCGCACCCCGCCGCACGGGCCGTTGCGGATCGTCTTGGGGCAGTTCATCGGGCAGGACATGCCGGTCTTCGACAGGGCGCAATCGCCGCACATCTTGCAATCAAAGAACAGGCCCTTGGCCGCTGCCTCAACCGCGGTGATCGGCTTGTCCAGCTTGGTCCCGAACACCTTCACGGTGCCGCGCAGCAGCTTCACCACCATCGGATTGAACGTGGCGTAGAGCCATTCCATCTTGCGCGAATGGCGCACCGACCACAGCCGGACCCTATACATCGGCGGCCCCCCTGATCGCTCCGGCCAGATCGCCATAGCCGACGAAGTGATAGACGTAGTTCAGCCCCAGCCGCGCTGCCGCTTCCTGCGCCTTGGCCTGCAGTGCCGGGTTGTCCGTCTGGGCCAGGTACACAAGGTCGCGGTAGTTGCCGAAATAGGTTTCGAGCATTTCGGGGCGTTTATCGAGGCCGCAGCCTTCCCACACCAGCTTGTCGAAATGCCGGACCAGGAAATCGGTGACGAAGTAGCTGCCGATCTCGGCATCGGTGATCTGGTTGAAGCGCGGCGTCGTCGCGTAGAATTCATAGCAGTGGGCGTGCGGCAAGCGGCTCGCCTCGTGCCGCGCCAGCACCTTGTCTAGCGCGCCACCGGTGCCGCAATCGCCATAGCCCAGGATCACGCGTGAATACTTGTGGCGATGCTCGGACAGATAGGCATCCACGCGCGGCGCAATCTGGCCCGGGCGGTTGTGCAGTTCGGCGGGCAGGCAATGCAGCACCATGGCATCGTCGGCAACGCCAAGTTGTTCGCGCAGGGCAATGATTTCATTGGCAATTGCGCCGCAGGCCAGCACCAGCACCGGCCCATCGGGATTGGCGCTGGTGGTGACGAGCGATTCCGGCTGGACCGCCTCAGCTTCCTGCGGCCGCGCCCGGCGGCCCAGCCTAGCCTGGCGGCCACCGGTCCGGCGCGCAGCGTCGCTCATTAACGGTTCTTGCCGACCAGGGCCTTGGCCAGTTCGGCGCTGATCGCGGCGTCACGGCCATAGCTGGTCGCACCGATCGCATCGGCGAATTCCTGGTTCAGCGGCGCACCGCCGGCCATCACCGGCAGGTTCTTGAGGATCCCGCGCTTGTCGAGTTCTTCGATCACCACGCCCATGTAGGGCATGGTGGTGGTGAGCAGGGCGGACATGCCCAGGATCGCCGGGTTGTGCTTGTCGATCGCGTTGAGATAGTTTTCGACCGGGTTGTTGATCCCCAGATCGATCACTTCAAAGCCCGCGCCTTCCAGCATCATGCCGACCAGGTTCTTGCCGATGTCGTGAATGTCGCCCTTGACCGTGCCGATCACGTAAGTGCCCAGACTGGCCTTGCTGTCGCTGTTGGCGAGGATCGGGCGGAGCAGGCCCATGCCGCTCTTCATCGCGCCGGCGCACTGCAGCACTTCGGGGACGAACAGGATGCCGTCGCGGAAATCGATCCCGACGATCCGCAT
Organism: uncultured Novosphingobium sp.; assembly: GCA_964550775.1. Taxonomy (GTDB): domain Bacteria; phylum Pseudomonadota; class Alphaproteobacteria; order Sphingomonadales; family Sphingomonadaceae; genus Novosphingobium. The sequence goes on from CAZKAX010000173.1 coordinate 2,436, forward strand.
GCCTTCGACCAGGGCTTCCGACAGCACATCGTTGGCGTTCCAGCCGCGTTCCAGCAGGATCTGGGTGCCTTCATGGACTTCATCGGCCATGCCGTCGTAAAGATCGTCCTTCATCTGTTCGACCAGGTCAGCGTCGCTAAGGTCGCGCAGGATGATTTCTTCGCCGTCGGACATTCGGGCACCCCTCATTAAATTCGGCCCCTGCCGGGGCCATGCTAGCCTTGGCATCATGCGCTGGCGGGCCATGACGGTATATCTGAAAAGCGACAAATTCTTGCAATTTCACGACATGACAATTAGGCATTGCCGGTGCCCGAGGAAAGATATCACTCCCCCCTGAAATGGCCGCGCAGCTTTGGCTTTGTGCTGGTGCCGGACTTTTCGATGATGCCCTTTACCGCCGCGATCGAACCGCTGCGCGCGGCCAACCGGATGCACGGGCAAGCGCTCTATCGCTGGACCACGCTGAGCGCCGATGGCCAGCCGGTGCGGGCCAGCAACGGGGCCAGTGTGCAGGTTGACGGCGCGCTGGCGGCAAGCGGGCCGGTGGATGCGGTGGTGGTCTGTGCGGGGATCAATGCCTATGACCACCGCGATCCCGCCATGGCGGCGCTGCTGCGCAAGCTGTCGCGTCAGGATTGCCTGATCGGCAGCGTCTGTTCGGGCAGCATTGTGCTGGCCGATACCGGCCTGCTCGATGGGCGGCGGTGCACCGGGCACTGGGAAGACCTTGAATCGCTTGCGGAAAACTATCCGTCGCTGGATGTGACGCAGAGCATTTTCGAAATCGACGGCAACCGTTTCACTTGTTCGGGCGGGACCGCGCCGCTGGACCTGATGATCCATTTCATCGCCCAGGATTTTGGCCGTGAATTGGCTGCGCGGGTGGCGGACCAGATGTTGCACCATTCGGCGCGCAAGCCCACCCAGCCGCAGCGGCTCGACCTGCCCGAACGCACCGGGGTGCGCAATCCGCGCCTGCTCGATGTGATCGCGGCGATGGAGGCCAGTCTGGAAGCGCCGCTGGCGCTGGCCGATCTGGCTGGTCGGGCGGGCCTGTCCTTGCGCCAATTGGAACGCCTGTTCGCCGCCGAACTGGGGATCAGCCCCGGTCGCTATTACCGCGATCTACGCCTGAAACGCGCCCGCCAGCTGGTGCAGCAGACCGGGCTGTCGATGTTGGAAGTGGCCGTGGCCACCGGCTTCGCCTCAGCCGCGCACTTTGCCAGCGAATATGGCAAGGCCTTTGGCCATCCGCCCAGCCGCGAGCGGGAAAGGGCAGCGCTGCGGGGTTAGGCCGGGTTTGCCAGCCGCTCAACCGCGGCTTTGGCAATTGGATCAAGCCCTTCGCATTTTCCGCTTAGGATGCCCGCCTTCATCCGCGGGTCCCAGAAATCGCGCAAGTGTTGAAAGGTCGCCTCAACCGCCGCCGCCTCGCCCTGGGGGGCAAGGTTGCGGGCGATCTGGTTGGCCATGTAGCGCAGGCGTTCGATGTCCATTTGGCTTACTCCGCCGCCACGCGCTTGATCCGCCGGCTCTTTTCGGACCAGCTGGCATAGCTTTCCTGCCATTCGCTGGGCCCGTTGCTGGGCAGCACCTGCACCGCGGTCACCTTGTATTCCGGGCAATTGGTGGCCCAGTCGGAATACTCGGTGGTGACGACGTTGGCCTGCGTCGCGGGGTGGTGGAAGGTGGTATAGACCA
>CAZKAX010000174.1:0-4121 GCA_964550775.1 uncultured Novosphingobium sp.
TCGATCTGATGCGCGAAGTGCTGCAGCTGCCCGATACGCACCGCATCGGCATCGTTCCCGGGTCTGATACCGGCGCTTTCGAAATGGCGATGTGGACCATGCTGGGCGCGCGCGGCGTGACCACGCTGGCCTGGGAAAGCTTTGGCGAAGGCTGGGTGACCGATGCGGCCAAGCAGCTCAACCTGAACCCCACCGTGATCCGCGCCGACTATGGCCAGCTGCCCGATCTTACACAGGTCAATTTCGCCGATGACGTGCTGTTCACCTGGAACGGCACCACCAGCGGCGTGCGCGTGCCGAACGGGGACTGGATCCCGGACAACCGTGAAGGTCTGGTCTTTGCCGACGCGACCAGCGCGGTGTTTGCCTATGATCTGCCGTGGGACAAGATCGATGTCGCGACTTTCAGCTGGCAGAAGGTGCTGGGCGGCGAAGGCGGCCACGGCGTGCTGATCCTCGGCCCGCGCGCGGTTGAACGGCTCGAGACCTACACCCCCGCCTGGCCGCTGCCCAAGGTGTTCCGGCTCGTCTCCAAGGGCAAGCTCGCTGAAGGCGTGTTCAAGGGCGAGACGATCAACACCCCCTCGATGCTCGCGGTTGAAGACGCGATCTTCGCGCTGGAATGGGCCAAGGGGTTGGGCGGTCTGGAAGGGCTCAAGGCGCGCTGCGCGGCCAATGCCGACGCGCTCGACAAGATCGTGGCGGAGCGTGACTGGTTGAGCCACCTCGCCGCCGATCCGGCCTCGCGCTCGCAGACCTCGGTCTGCCTCTCGGTCGAAGGCGCGGACGCGGACTTCATCAAGGCGATGACCGGCCTGCTCGAGAAAGAGCATGCCGCCTATGACATCGCCGGTTACCGCGATGCCCCGCCGGGCCTGCGGGTGTGGTGCGGCGCGACCGTTGACGCGGCCGACATTGCCGATCTCGGCCCGTGGCTCGACTGGGCCTACGCTCAGACCAAGGCCGCCTGACACTCTGGCCCTCTCCCCTTCAGGGGAGAGGGTTGGGAGAGGGGAATCCCCTTTCCGCCTTTTCTCAACATCAGGGCCGGTGCGTGAGTTCCCCCTCTCCCCGGCCCGCTCCCCTGAAGGGGAGAGGGAGTAAACAATGACCAAGCCCCGCGTACTCATTTCCGACAAGATGGATCCCAACGCCGCGCGCATTTTCACTGAAATGGGCTGCGATGTGGACGTCATCACCGGCGAGACCCCCGAACAGCTGATCGCCCGGATCGGCGACTATGATGGCCTCGCGATCCGCAGCTCGACCAAGGTGACCAAAGAGATCCTCGCCGCCGCCAAGAACCTGAAAGTGATCGGCCGCGCCGGGATCGGCGTGGACAATGTCGATATCCCGGCCGCTTCGGCGCAGGGCGTGGTGGTGATGAACACCCCGTTCGGCAACTCGATCACCACCGCCGAACACGCCATCGCGATGATGTTCGCGCTGGCCCGCCAGATCCCCGAAGCGAATGCCCAGACCCAGGCCGGGCTGTGGCCCAAGAACGGCTTCATGGGGGTCGAGGTGACCGGCAAGACGCTCGGCCTGATCGGCGCGGGCAATATCGGTTCGATCGTCGCGGCGCGGGCGCTGGGGCTGCGGATGAAGGTCGTCGCTTTCGATCCGTTCCTCACCCCCGAACGCGCGGTGGAAATGGGCGTGGAGAAGGCCGATCTCGATACCCTGCTGGGCAAGGCCGATTTCATCACCCTGCACACCCCGCTGACCGACCAGACCCGCAATATCCTCAGCCGCGAAAACCTCGCCAAGACGAAGAAGGGCGTGCGGATCATCAACTGCGCGCGCGGCGGGCTGATCGACGAGGCGGCGCTCAAGGACGCGCTCGATAGCGGCCAGGTCGCGGGCGCGGCGCTCGACGTGTTCCAGACCGAACCGGCCAAGGAATCGCCCTTGTTCGGCACCCCCAACTTCATCTGCACTCCGCACCTGGGCGCATCGACCACCGAAGCGCAGGTCAATGTCGCGCTGCAGGTGGCCGAGCAGATGGCCGATTATCTGGTCAACGGCGGGGTCACCAACGCGCTCAACGTGCCGAGCCTGAGCGCCGAAGAAGCACCCAAGCTGCGCCCCTACATGGCCTTGGCGGAACAGCTCGGCTCCATGGTCGGCCAGCTCACCACCGGGGCGATTCCGCGCATCTCGATCCACGCCGAAGGCGCGGCGGCCGAACTTAACATCAAGCCGATCGTCGCGGCGGTGCTGTGCGGGTTCCTGCGCACCCAGTCGGACACGGTCAACATGGTCAACGCGCCGTTCCTGGCCAAGGAACGCGGCATGGAAGTGCGCGAGGTCAAGAGCGAGAAGGCGGGTGACTATCACACCCTGATCCGCGTTTCGGTGAAGACCGATGCGGGCGAACGCTCGGTCGCGGGCACGCTGTTTTCCAACAGCGAACCGCGTCTGGTCGAACTGTTCGGGATCAAGGTGGAGGCCGAACTGGCCGGCCACATGATGTATATCGTCAACGAGGACGCCCCCGGCTTCATCGGCCGGATCGGCACCCTGCTGGGCGAAAACGGCGCGAACATCGGCACCTTCAACCTGGGCCGCCGCGAGGCGGGCGGGGAAGCCGTGCTGCTGCTCAGCCTGGATAGCGCGCTGCCGGGCAATGTGCTCGATCAGGCCAAAGCGCTGCCCGGCGTGAAGCGGGTGATGGCTTTGGCGTTTTGAGTTAGAAGGGGTTCACGCAGAGGACGCAGCGAAGAAAGCAGAGGCGCAGAGATGGTGCGTTTGCGGCGAAGCCGCTTATCCTCTCGCAGCCTTGCAGCTGGCGCAAGGTTGGGGCTGGGAAAATCGCCTGCGGCGCCCGCAACTCCTTCGCGCCTCCCTTTTCTTCTCTGCGCCTCTGCGTGAACCATTCCCTTCTATTTTCGTCTCCATCCGCTAAAGGCCTGCCCATGGATACCGACCGCGACCTGCTCCCCGAAGGGCTGGAAGACCGCCTGCCCGCTGCCGCCGCTGCCGCCGCGCGGGTGACCCGTGCGCTGATCGATGTGATGGACAGCCACGGGTTTGACCGGGTCCAGCCGCCTGCAATCGAGTTCGAAAAGTCGATGGCCAGCCGCATGGCCGGAGTCCAGCCGCGCCGGATGTTCCGGTTTGTCGATCCGGCCAGCTTGCGCACGCTGGCGCTGCGCAGCGACATTACCGTGCAGGTCGGGCGCATCGCCGCCACCGGTCTGGGCGCCGCGCCGCGCCCGCTCAGGCTGTGCTATGCCGGGCAGGTCCTGACCATCAAGGGCGACGGGCTCGATCCCACGCGCGAACGGCTGCAAGTCGGCGCAGAGCTGATCGGCAGTGACAGCGTGACCGCCGCGGGCGAACTGGTCGCCATGGCAATCGAGGCGCTGCGCGCTGCCGGAGCGAGCGGGATTTCGGTTGATTTTACGCTGCCTGATCTCGTCGATACCCTAGCAGCCAAGGCGCTGCCTTTGGCCCCCGACAAGATCGAGGCGGTGCGGCGCGAACTGGATGCCAAGGATGCGGGCGGGCTGGTCGCTGCGGGCGGCGAAGCCTATTTGCCGCTGCTCACCGCGATCGGGCCTTTCGCCACGGCAATCGAACGGCTGGCGGCCATTGACGCGGGCGGCGCGCTCTCTACCCGGATCGCAGCGCTGCGCCAGATTGCCGCGCGGGTCGGCGGCACGGCGCGGCTGACGCTGGACCCCAGCGAGCGCCACGGGTTTGAGTATCAGTCCTGGCTGGGCTTCACCATCTATGCCGATGGCCTGCCCGGCGCGCTGGGCCGGGGCGGTTCCTATTCGATCCTTGGCCGCGCGGCGGGGGAAGAGGAACCGGCAATCGGTTTCTCGCTCTATCCCGATGCGCTGATCGATGTGCTGGCCGCAGGCGAGCCGCCGCGCGACACGCTGTTCCTGCCGCTGGGGCATGACGCCGAACAGGCCGCCCGGCTGCGCGCCGTGGGCTGGCGCACGGTGGCGGCGGTGTGTGAGGGTTGCGACCCGGCGAAGCTGGGTTGTACGCACCGGCTTGATGGCGGCGAGGCGGTGCCGGTTTAAAATTTGATCGGGCGGTGGGGCCCGAGTTGGCTATCGCCAATACCCCTCCGTCAGCCCTGCGGGCTGCCACCTCCCCATTTG
>CAZKAX010000175.1:0-3993 GCA_964550775.1 uncultured Novosphingobium sp.
TGGTCAAATACTACTTCGGCAACAAGGCCGGGCTGATGAAGGCCCTGCTCGATCGCGACATGATCGACATCGTCCATTCGGTCGATGCCCTGATGGCCAAGGATATGGCCCCCGAAGTGCGGCTGCGGCGGCATATCGGGGCAATGGTCGATTGCTATTACCAGACCCCTTACCTCAACCGCCTGCTGATGCGGCTGGTGCGCGAAAGCGATCCGGAAGAGGCGAAGCGGATTGCCGATACCTATCTCGCCCCGCTCAGCCGTGCCTATGACAAGCTGATCAAGGACGGGGTCAAGCAGGGCGTGTTCCGCAATGTCGATCCGCAGCTGTTCTATTTCACCGCCACCGGGGCGGCGGACCGGTTCTTTTCGACCCGGCTGGTGCTGAAGCACTGCTTCGATACCGATACCCTTACCGAAAGCTTGCGCGATGCTTATCGCGCCCATTGCATTGACTTCATCATGGCGGGTATCCTCGCTCACAAATGAGCGAACATTGGCACATCGGTGTAATTGGCGGGTCTGGCCTGGCAGCGGGGATCGGCCTGGACGACGCGCAGGAAATCGCGGTTTCCAGTCCGTTTGGTGAACCTTCGGCAGCGGTTACGACCGGGCGACTGGGCGGGGTGCGCTTCACCTTTTTGCCGCGCCACGGGGCAGGGCACACCATTCCGCCCGGCGCGATCAATTACCGCGCGAATATCGACGTGCTGAAACGCTGCGGGGTGACCGATGTGATCGCGCTGTCCGCCGTCGGCTCGCTCGATGAAGCGATGCGGCCCGGGCACTTCGTGGCAGTAGACCAGTTCATCGACCGGACCATGGGCCGTGAGAACAGCTTCTTCGGCCCTGGTATGGTCGCCCATGTCAGCCTGGCCGACCCGGTCTGCCCGCGCCTCTCCGCCGCACTGGCTCAGGCGGCCGAGGGTGAGGATGCGGTGGCGCATCGCGGTGGGACTTATGTGGCGATCGAAGGTCCGCAGTTCTCGACCCGCGCCGAAAGCCGGATGTACCGGGCGTGGGGTGGGCAGGTGATCGGGATGACCGCCATGCCCGAAGTCCGCCTCGCCCGCGAGGCAGAGCTGCCCTATGCACTGCTCGGCATGGTGACGGACTATGACAGCTGGCGCGACGGGGAAGAGGCGGAGGTTACCGCGATCCTGGACGTGATGCACCGCAATGTCGCGCTGGCGCACCGGGTGGTGCGGCGCTTTGCCGCGGCCTTGCCGCAGCGCCGCTCTCCCAGCCCGATCGATCGCGCGCTGGATCATGCGGTGATGACCGCGCCTGACGCCCGCGATCCGGCGCTGGCCGCGCGGCTGCTGGCCGTAGCGGGCAGGGTGCTGGGATGAGCGGCGTGGTGCTCTATGATTACTGGCGCAGCTCTGCCGCCTACCGCGTGCGGATTGCGCTGGGGCTGAAGGGGATAGCCTATACCGCGGTGCCGGTCGATCTGGTCAAAGGCGAACAGGGCGATGCAGGCTACAAAGCGCGCAACCCGCAAGGGCTGGTCCCCGCGCTGGAGATCGACGGGCAGCTGCTGACCCAGAGCATGGCGATCATCGACTATCTCGACGCGACCCGGCCCGGCCCGCGCCTGCTGCCCGCCGATCCCGCCGCGCGCGCCGGGGTGCTGGCGCGGGCGCTGACGATCGTGGCGGACATACACCCGCTCAACAACCTGCGCGTGCTGGCCTATCTGCGCGGCCCGCTGGGGCAGGACGATGCGGCGGTGAATGCGTGGTATCACCACTGGATCCTCGAAGGCTTTGCCGCGCTGGAAGCGCAGGCCGGCGAACAGGGCCTGCTGGGCGGCGATGCACCCGATCTGGCCGACCTGTGCCTCGTCCCGCAAATGGCCAATGCGCGGCGGTTCGACGTGCCCTTGGCGGCCTTTCCCCGGCTGGTGCGGATCGATGCGGCGCTGCGCGAATTGCCCGCCTTTGCCGCTGCCGCGCCAGAGGCGGTCAAGCCCGCTTAAGCGCTTGCACCGGCGGGCGAACGGCCCTAGCAAACTGGTTGCAACAGGAACCAGTTGAACATGCCCTCTGCCAAGTCCCGCCTGTCTGAATTCCTGCCCTATCAGATGAGCATTTCGGCCAATGCCGTCAGCGACATGGTGGCCGAGCAATACCGCGCCCGGTTCGGCCTGAAGATCCCCGAATGGCGGGTCATGGCGGTGCTGGGCGATGCCGGGCCGCGAACCCAGCGCGAGCTGGTCGGCGCGACGCGGATGGACAAGGTTGCGGTCAACCGCGCCTGCAAGGTGCTGGAGGACCGCCGCCTGATCCAGCGCAGCCCCAATGCCAGCGACGGGCGCTCGCACCACCTTGAACTGACCAGCGCCGGCCAGCAGATGCATGGCGAGATCATGCCGCTGGCGCTGGGCATGGAAAAGCGCCTTTTCGCCGTGCTGTCCGCGCAGGAACGCAAGGACTTCAAGGCGATGCTCGCCCGGATCAACGAACAGGTGTGCAAGCTGGAAAGCGCGCAGGCCGCAGACAGGGACCAGACCAGATGAAACTTGCCTCGCTTTCCGGAGGCCGCGACGGGCGGCTGGTGATCGTCTCCAGCGACCTCGCCTGGTATGCGGAGGCCGGGCATCTGGTGCCCACGCTGCAGGCCGCGCTGGATGACTGGGACCGCCACGAACCCGCCCTGCGCGCACTGGCGACCGAGCTGGAACATGGCGCGATCCCGCGTGAACGGTTCCACGAACGCGCCGCGCTGGCCCCGTTGCCGCGCGCCTATCAGTGGGCGGATGGTTCGGCCTACGTCAACCACGTCGAACTGGTGCGCAAGGCGCGCGGAGCGGAGCTGCCGGACAGCTTCTGGCACGATCCGCTGATGTACCAGGGCGGCAGCGACGACCTGCGCGGTGCCCGCTCGCCGATCACCCTGGCGGACGAGGCCTGGGGCTGCGACATGGAGGCAGAGCTTTGCGTGGTCACCGGCGATGTGCCGCAAGGCGTCAGCGCGGCGGATGCACTGGGCCATGTCCGGCTGGTCGGGTTGGTCAACGACGTATCCTTGCGCAACCTGATTCCCGGCGAACTGGCCAAGGGCTTCGGCTTCGTCCAGTCCAAGCCTGCGACCCATTTCTCGCCGGTATTCGCCACGCCTGATGAACTGGGCGATGCCTGGCAGGGCGGGCGGCTCAGCCACGTGCTCAGTGTCGATCTCAACGGTCGGCCGTTCGGCCGGGCCGAAGCGGGGGAGGAGTGCACCTTCGATTTCGGCACCCTGATCGCGCATCTGGCCAAGACGCGCTCGCTTGGCGCGGGGTCGATCATCGGTTCGGGCACCGTTTCCAACCGTGATCCGGACGGTTCGCCCGGCCGCCCGTGCAGCGCGGGCGGGCGCGGCTATTCGTGCATCGCCGAACAGCGCATGGTTGAAACGATTGCCACGGGTGAGGCCAGCACCCCGTTCCTGCGCCATGGCGATGTGGTGCGGATCGACATGCGCGATGCCAAGGGACACTCGATCTTCGGCGCGATCGAGGGTGAAGTGACCCCGGTCTGAGCCGGCCGACGGCAAACGGAAAAGGCCCCGGAGCAGTGCTCCGGGGCCTTTCGTTTGTCCCTGTCAGCGCGGCTTAGTGCTGCGCCCCGGGCTTGCTGGAGAAGGCGTCGGCGATCGAGCAGGCCGCCGGGCCAAGGATCACGATGAACAGCACCGGCAGAATGAACAGGATCAGCGGCACGGTCATGATCGCAGGCAGGCGCGCGGCCTTTTCTTCGGCGCGCATCATGCGTTCGTTGCGGAATTCGGCCGAGAGCACGCGCAGTGCCGAGGCGAGCGGCGTACCATAGCGTTCGGTCTGGACCATGGTGGTGGTCACGCCCTTGACCGCTTCAAGGTTGACGCGCCAGGCCAGGTTTTCAAACGCTTGCCGCCGTTCGGACAGGAACGACAGTTCGATCGCGGTCAGCGCGAATTCGTCGCCCAGTTCGGGATAGGCGCGGCCCAGTTCCTTGGCGACGCGGTTGAA
>CAZKAX010000176.1:0-3986 GCA_964550775.1 uncultured Novosphingobium sp.
CGGCTAGGCAGCAAGCTGCCAAGCCTGCGTATCTCTCCCCTAAAGGGGAGAGAGCGCTTGCGCCTTACAGCCCTGCCATCCGCCCGGCCAGTTCGTCCCACAGCGCCGGGCTCGCCGCGCCGATCAGGCTCGGCCGCAGATGTTCGTCGACCCGGTAGGGTGAACCATCCGGCCGCGCGACCTTGCCGCCGGCCTCGTTCAGGAACAGCACCCCTGCGGCATGGTCCCAGGCGAGCGTCCGTTCGAAGATCGTGATGTCGTTCTCGCCCAGCACGATCCGCGGATACTGCTCGGCGGCGCAGCGCGGGATATCGACCAGCGTGTAATGCGGGGCGATGTGCGTCTTCAGCGCCTCGCGCCGGGCCTGATCGGCAAAAACCAGCGAGATCGCGGCAATCGGCGGGGCAAGGCCGCTCTCCCGCGCCGTGATCCGCGTCCCGTCGATACATGCGCCCTGGCCGCGCTCGGCCGCGCAGAACCGCTGGCGCAGCGGATCATAGATCCACCCGCCAATCGTTTCGCCCCGTTCCGCCAGCGCGATCAGGATGCCAAACGGCGGCTGGCCCTTGGCGAAGTTGTTGGTGCCGTCGAGCGGATCGATGATCCAGCACAGCGCATCGCCCAGCCGGTCCAGCACTGCCGGATCGGCATGGGCGGCTTCCTCGCCCACGATTGCGGCTTCCGGCAGCAGCTTGCCGAGCAGGTCGGAAAGGATCTGTTCGGCTTCATGGTCCGCCACGGTCACTGCATCGTCCACCGCCTTGGCGACAATCTGGTCGCTGGTCAGCGTCTGGTAATGCGGCAGGATCGCCCGCTCCGCCGCCTCGCGCATGATCGCTTCGACCGCGCCGGTCAGACTCATGAACGGTAATCCGCGTTGATCGAGATATAGCCGTGGGTCAGATCGCAGGTCCACACCGTGGCGCGGCCTTCGCCCAGGCCCAGGTCAACCTCGATCGAGATGTCCTGCCCCTTTAGGTGAGCGGCGACGGGGGCTTCGTCATAGTCCGCCAGCGGCTGGCCTTCGCGCGCGGCCCAGGTGCCGCCGAAACCGATCGACAGCTTGTCGCGGTCGGCCGGTTCGCCGGCCTTGCCCACGGCCATGACCACGCGGCCCCAGTTGGCATCCTCGCCGGCGATGGCCGTCTTGACCAGCGGCGAGTTGGCAATCGACAGCCCGACCCGCCGCGCGCTGTCATCGCTGACCGCACCGGTCACGCTGACGGCGATGAATTTTTGCGCTCCTTCGCCATCGCGGACGACCAGGTGGGCGAGCTGGCGGCAGACATCTTCCAGCGCGGCGGCAAAGGCATCGGCACCTGGGCAGCCTTCGCAATTGATCTGCTGGTTGCCCGCCTTTCCCGTGGCAAAGGCCAGCACCGTGTCGCTGGTCGAGGTGTCGCTATCGACCGTGATGCAAGAAAAGGTGCGCTGATTGGCCGCGCTCAGCAGTTCCTGCAGATAGCCCGGCGCGATCGCGCAATCGGTGAAAATGTAGCCCAGCATAGTCGCCATGTCGGGCGCGATCATGCCGCTGCCCTTGATGATCGCGGATAGGGTCACGGTCTTGCCGTCCACGATCGCCTGCGCCGTGGCGCCCTTGGCAAAGGTGTCGGTGGTGCCGATGGTCCGGGCAGCTTCTTCCCAGCTGCACGGCTGGGCAAGCAGCGCGACCTCGATCCCGGCGCGCGCCTTGTCCTTGGGGAGCGGCACGCCGATCACCCCGGTGGAGCTGACGAACACCTGATCCGGCGGGCAGCCGAGGTGCTGCGCAACCTGCGCCATGATCGCCTCCACCGCCTCGCGTCCGCGATAGCCGGTAAAGGCGTTGGAATTCCCGGCATTGACCACCAGCGCCCGCGCGCGGCCCTGATCCACGCCAATCCGCCCCAGCTCAACCTCGGACGAGCAGCAGACGTTGCGGGTGAACACCCCCGCCACCGCCGTGCCTTCGGCCAGTTCGACATAGGTCAGGTCGCAGCGCCCCCAGTCCTTGTACCCGGCGCGCGCCACGCGCGGGGTGACCCCGGCAATCGCGGGGAGCGGGGGGAAGGGGCGAGCGAGGGGGGAGACTGCTTCGGACATGCTCCGCCCCCTAATCCCGCTTGGCCTGCTTGGCTAGTTGGCCAGTTTGATCAGCGCGGTGGGCGCGGTGGCGGTGCGCGGGGTTACTTTCCATTCCAGTTCCTTGCCGGTCGGCACGGCGGCGGGGCCTTCATCGGTGTTGTTGGCCAGGATTTCCGCGTCGGTGGTGAAAGTGAACGTCCCTTCCATCTGCGGCAGGGCGGGCTTGCCATCCTTGCCTTCGCCATCCTTTTCCGCCTTGTCCATCGCCGCACCCATCGCGGCCATTTGCGCGAAATTGCTCATCCCCCCGCCGGTGCTGGACGGGCCAAAGCCGGTCGCATCGATCCGGATCGAGCCATCGGCGCGGCGGTTGAGCGTGACGAAGGCATTGGCCATCGGGAACCGCTCGATCGTGGGGAAAATGAAATCGTGGTCGATCCGGCCGGTGATCGCGAAATCTACCACGTAGAGTCCTTCGCCCTTGTAGATCACGCTCTTCCAGCCGGCCTGGCGGCTCAGCCGGTCGGCAAATTCCTGCGCGGCCTTGGGATCGGTCGGATCAAGCCCGCCGAACATCGCCTTGGCCATTTCGCCGTCGCGCTTGTCCTTTTCGGCCTTGCGGGTCTGTTCGGCGTCCCAATCGGCCTGCTGTTGGTCAAGCTCATCCTTGGTGCATTTGCGCTCGTCCATCGAATCGTCCTTGTAACAGGTCGATGGTTCGAACACCGCGGGTTCCTTGTTTCTGTCGCCCAGCTCGGCCAGCTTCGACATGCCCAGCATGTGGATTTCGCCGGTATAGCTGAAGCTGAACCGCCCATCCTTGCGCACATCGAGGTTCGAGGTGAACTTGCCCGGAGAGATCAGGCAGGCCGCGAGCAGCAGGCTGAGCCCCACGGCGCAGGCGGAGGCGATCAGGCGGCGCGGGTTGAAATGGGCGGTCATGGGCAGGTCCCCTTCGGCAGAAATCAGGCGCGGGTGGCGATGGCGTAAAGCGCGATCGCGGCGGCGTTTGACACGTTCAGGCTTTCGATGGCGCTGGAGATTGGCAGGCGCGCGGTAGCATCGCAATGCTGCATCACGTTGTGGCGCATGCCTTCGCCTTCGGCGCCCAGCACCAGAGCGATCGGCCCGGCGGGTAACGCTTCGCCAAGGGTGGTGGCGCCGGAACCGTCCAGTCCGATCCGCCAGTACCCGGCCTCGGCCACTTCATCGAGCGCACGGGCGAGGTTCACTACCCGCACCCACGGTACCACTTCCAGCGCGCCCGAAGCGCTTTTGGCGAGAGTACCCGATTCGGGTGGAGCATGGCGGTCTTGCGTCAGGATTGCGCAGGCATTGAACGCCGCCGCACTGCGCATGATCGCGCCGACGTTGTGCGGATCGGTGACCTGATCGAGAATCACCAGCGGCCGCGCCGGATCGCCATCCAGCACGTCTTCCAGGAACATGTCCTCAAGACCGGCGCATTCCAGCACCAGCCCCTGGTGCGGCGCATCGCGCGCGACCAGTCGGGCAAGATCGGCGGCCTGGGCATATTCGACCGGGAAGTTGGCGGGCAGTTCGCCATCAAGCGAGGCAATCCCCTCACGCGTGGCCCACAGCTTGCGGTGCTGACGGTCCGGGTTCTTGAGCGCGGCTTCCACCGCGTGACGGCCCCACAGCCGGACCATGCCCGTGCTCGCCCGCCCGGACCCGCGCCCACCCTGCATCCGTCCGGCGCGGCCCCGCAGGGCGCGGCTGGGTTTACCTTCGGCGCGGCGGTTCATGTTTGGAAATCCTGTTGCATATGGCCTCCCTGCCAGTGGGAGGCGCTTCAAGCAAGGGTAGGAAGGCTGGGTGGTGGACAGGGGTGGATTCGAACCACCGTACGCTCTCGCGGGCAGATTTACAGTCTGCTGCCATTAACCACTCGGCCACCT
>CAZKAX010000177.1:0-3610 GCA_964550775.1 uncultured Novosphingobium sp.
AACCGGAAAGCCGCCTGTGGGCTGTGTTCACGCAGGAACTGGCGCAACCGAACCACGTCGGCGCGGGCTTCTTTCGTGACGATCACAGATGGCATTCTGGCGGCTCGCTCTCGTCGTCAGTCCCCCATGTCCGCAACCATGCCGACATTTCGTCACCCGTCACATGCAGGCCGGTTTGCTGGTATTCGTCCCACGAGGCAATGGCCTCCCGGATTTCGGTCTGTTCGGCCTCACGCTTGCCCAGGTACATCTGCAAGGCATCGCGGACGACCGCCGAAAACGAGCGGTGCTCGGCTTCGGCCAGTGCTTCCGCCCGGTGCTTGAGGTCTGGCTCCAGACGAAGCGCGGTGGTGGCTGTGCGCATGACTTTCTCCTGAATGTATAACAACGTAATACATTGTATAACATGAAGCTGCGCTTGGCGCGTATTGCTGGCAATGCGCGCCGGGCGTAGCCACCAACTCGCAAGGCGAGGCGGTAGGGCCGAAGGCCGTCGGCGGGAGCCGACTTAGCCCAAAGGGCCGAACGGAAGGAATTAGCGTAGATAATTCCGTAGTGAGTACGGAATCTGTTTAGCACCGCGATTGCCTGTTATATTGCCACCGTTACCGCACGGGTGCCACACGGAAACTTCGCCATGCCCTACGCCATCATTCGCCACGCCAAAATCAAGACGCTCGGCAACCTTGCAGCCAGCGCACAGCACACGTTCCGCGAGCGGGATACGCCGAACGCCGACCCCAAGCTGACGCCGAAGAATCAGCACATCGGTGCAACGAATACGGCGGAGCTGCTGGAGCGCTTCCAGCAGCACTTGCCGGACAAGTTGCGCAAGAACGGTGTGCTGGCGCTCGAATACTTGTGTACCGCGTCGCCGGAGTGGTGGCAGGCGGCCAGCAAGGATCAGCGCACGGCGTTTTTTCAACGGTCGCTGGATTTCCTGCGCGATCGGCACGGCAAGGACAACGTGCTGTATGCCGGTACGCAGTTCGATGAATCGACGCCGCACCTGGTTGCCTACGTCATCCCGAAGGACGACAAGGGGCGCATGAACGCGGCGTACTTCGTCGATGGCCGTAAGAAGCTGAACGAGCTGCAAACCGCGTTTGCGGCCAAAGTTGAAGACCTTGGCCTAAAGCGGGGCATCGAGGGCAGCAAGGCCAAGCATGAGCAGGTGAAACGGCATTACGGGCTGGTGATGCGCGGTGAGGCACTGGAAGCACCAGAGATGGGCGTCATTGACGAGGTGAGCGTCGTCTTGGGTAAGCCAACCAGGAGCGCGCAGAAGGCGATAGAAACGCGTCAGGCGCTCTTGGAGCGGGCGGAAGCGTGGGAATGTCGGCAGAAGGCCGTAAAACAGCGGGAAGAGGCCTTGGCGCGTCGGGAAACTGATGTTTCAAGCCGGGAGTTCCTCGTTGGGCACCGTGAGGAGACAACAGATCGGCGGCTGGAGATCTCACAACAGACGGAAAACGAGTTAAAGCAGCGCATTGTTCAACTTGAGACACTGGTCGAGAAAGAGCGCGCCGACAAACTCATGTTCATGAAGGCGCGGGATCAGGCACTAGAGCGGGCGCGGGCTGCAGAGAAGCTGTTAGGCAAGGATTCCGGGCGTGATTTGTCGTTTTAACGCCCTCATGGATCCGCCCTTGCCCGAGAATTCCTCGGAGAAAAACGTAGTCTTACCTAGAGGCGGTGACGCCGCCCCGCCCAAGGCGGCCACACTGCGTGCGGCCATCCCCAGTCGGGGCCGCCTCGTCAGATGTCTAGGCGGCGTTATGGGGATCGCTGCGGCGCATCTCGTCGCGATCTTCTTCGATCCAGCTCTCGACGTCATAGCGATTGTCGGAGATGTACGCGCAGGGCCAGTTTCCATGGAACTCGCCTGCGGCGATGGCCCGGCAGTTGTCTGTCTCAAATCCTTGTTTCCAGAATGCCGCCCAGCGACCATCTGGAAGCTCTAATAACCACCAGTGCGGGCCATGTTCGGCTCTTACCATACGCAGCACTTCGGCGCGTTCCTGCTGGGTTGATTCCATTCCCATGGTTTATTCCTCGTCTGCCAGAGCAAAAACGTTGACGGTGCCCAGGTACTTGCCCCACGCTTGATAAAATGTATTATTTAAAATAAAAATTTAAAATTTTTATTTTATTTGATTAACTTTTTGTGCAAAACTTATGATCAAATTTTTGCATGAGGTTCATCGTGGCTGCAAGTAAGGTTAAAAGTCCTATTCAGAAGCAAATAGAGGCACTTGAAGAAAAAGGCGCAATTCTAGATCGCATTGTTAGTGTTGCAAAAACTGAAGGTGGAAGAATTACAGATGATGGTAAGAATCTTTATCACATACTAAGACAGGCTGGCCTGAACAAGAGTGAGATCGCTCGTATTTTGGATGTGACCCCATCGGCGCTCACTAAGTACGATTAATGGCGCACCTCTCACCCTACCGGCATCGCCAGCTCGACTTCTTCGTCGCGGACATTCTGGACGCTGCTCCGAAGGACGACATGGCAAGCATGGAACACCCATTGTTCGCCCTCAAGGCGGGTGACAAGCGGGTGCGCGTCTATGAGCGCAATGGCTCAACGGTGACGGTAAAGCCGGGGCATGACGGCTGTGCAACGATCCACGACAAGGACTTGTGGATCTACTGCATCAGCCATCTGGTGGAAGCGATCAACCGCGGGCGCGAGGACGTTGGGCGCGTTGTTCGCCTGACAGCCTACGACTTCCTTGTGGCGACGAACCGCCGCACTGACGGTGACAGCTACAAGCGCATGGGCGATGCCTTGGCGCGACTCAGTGGTACGCGCATCGAAACCAATATTGCCACGGATGGCCAGCGTGAGCGGGCAGGTTTCGGTCTGGTGGATTCGTGGCGAGTCATCGAGCGCGATGGCGACGACCGCATGGTGGCCATTGAAATCACCCTGCCGGACTGGCTGTGGCGCTCGGTCAAGGCCAAGCACGTGCTGACCCTTAGCCCCGATTACTTCCGGCTGCGAAAGCCGCTAGATCGGCGCATCTACGAGCTGGCACGCAAACATTGCGGCGCACAGCCAAAGTGGTGTGTAAGCCTCAAGACGCTGCTCGAAAAGAGTGGCAGCACCGCGCCGCTGCGCAATTTTCGGGGGGACATCAAGAAGCTGTCCGAGTCCAACGAGTTACCTGACTACCGCGTGGCGTTCAACGGTGAGGCTGATACCGTGACGTTCTACGCCCGTGCTGCGAAGGGAGCAAAGGCGCAGATTGCCGACCTCTTGGGCAACTTGAACAAGCCAAAGCGCACGTGAAACCACGTGCTTTTTTGTGTGGATAAAACCCGCATTTCTGTGAATTGGCACGTGGTTTCACATGCACTCTGCCTGTGAATTGGCACGTGGTTTCACATGCGCACCGATACGTGGTTTCACATGCACAAACTCCCCGCTAAGCCAATACTGGCGCGGCTTCCAAAAACCGTAACGCGCGCGCGCGTTTTTAACTAAAATCTTTAAAGTCTTTAACGCGACAAACAACTTATGAGCCGGCCCTACCGGGCAAGGGCCTAGCGGCCCCGGCCCATCCCTACCGGGGGCCGGCTGGCCCCCAAACCCCCAGCCTGCC
>CAZKAX010000178.1:0-3513 GCA_964550775.1 uncultured Novosphingobium sp.
TACGGCTTCATCCGCGGGTTCCAGCGGTGGGTCTGGTGGCCGAAGTGTGCGCCGGCCTCGATCAATTGCTGCATGGTGACGACGGGAGCCGCCATAGGTATTTCCTTTCCGGTTTCAGCCTCTGGAAAGCAGGAACCGTGCGGTACATTCCGCTGCGGAACCGGGATGAGTGCTTCCCATGTGGATTTGCGCGTTGTGGGGAGAATCCCCGCACGGGCGGCGCGCCCCTAACCCGGATGGAGCGGGAAATCCAGAGCGAATTCGCAGCGCCCTGCCCCCACGGCACAAAAAACGCAGCACCGGATCAATTTTCCGCTTGACGCTACGGAACAAATAGAGAACAACGGCCTCATTGGAACGGAACAGGAACTTACCTATCCGATTCGAACCTTATCCACAAGCCTTTCCACAAGGCGAAATTGGCAGGGAATATGATGATGACCGGTTTCGAACAGCTTGCCCCCTTCATCCTCGTCGGCTCTCTGGCCTGCCTGTCGATTGGTCTGACCCTGCGCAACGCCCTGCCCGCCATCCGGCAATTGCGTGGCGAACTGGCCGCCTGCCCGCAAATGCGGGAAATGCGCTATACGGTGCGGGAACCGGCCTATGTCAGCCGGATCAATGTGGTGCAGCTGCCGGTCAGGCCGCTGGCTGCTCCCCGGGGCGGACAACGCGCTGCCGCCTGACGCGGGCGTACATCATCCACGCCACCGGCAGCATCGCCAGATAGACCACGCTGATCCCGATCAGGGTCCACCACGGTTCGGTCAGCAGAGCCGCACCGACCAGTCCGAAGAACGCGATCACTTCCAGCCGCACGTGGCGGCGAGGGCGAAGCTTGCCCCAGCTTAGCGTCGGCACTGCCGAAATCAGCAGGAACGCCACGAACACCAGCCAGCCGCCAACCACCAGCGGCGCGCGGAACAGGGTCTCACCCGTCACCAGCCACAGGTAGATCGGCAGAAAGGCCAGCCCCGCCCCGACCGGCGCAGGCACCCCGGTCAGGAATCCGGCGGCCTTGCGCGGTTCATCCGGCAATTCGATCCGCGCATTGAAGCGCGCCAGCCGCAGCGCCATGCACACGGCAAATGCCAGAGCGGCAAACCACCCGATCCGGGGCAGCTCCTGCAACGACCACATGAACAGGATCAGCGCCGGCGCAACGCCAAACGAAACATTGTCCGCCAGACTGTCAAGCTCGGCCCCGAACCTGGACTGGGCTTTCAGCAAGCGAGCAATCCGCCCGTCGATCCCGTCCAGCATGCCGGCTACGATCACGGCCTGGATCGCCTTTTCAAAATCGCCCACAATCGCAAAACGGATACCCGTTAGCCCCATGCACAGCGCCGCGGCGGTAATGGCATTGGGCACCATCGCCCGCAGGGTCAGTCCGCGCGGCAGGCTGCGGGGGGCAGGATCGGTCACTGACTGATCCCTTCGATCAGCAGGGCCTCGCCCAGTTCGGCCAGCACCGTTTCGCCCGCGATCACCCGCTGGCCCATCAGCACTTTGGGCTCGGTCCCGGCGGGCAGGTACACGTCAACCCGGCTGCCAAAGCGAATCAGGCCCACGCGCTGCCCAGCGGCCAGCAGGTCACCCGGCTTGACGAACGGCACGATCCGCCGCGCCACCAGCCCGGCGATCTGGGTAAAGCCGATCCTTGCGCCGTCGCCGCGTTCGATCAGGATGTGCTGGCGTTCGTTCTCCTCGCTCGCTTTGTCGAGGTCCGCATTCATGAACTTGCCGGGGATATAGACCACGCGCCGCACCGTGCCGCCAATCGGAGCACGGTTGATGTGGACATCGAACACCGACATAAAAATCGAAACCCGGGTCACCAGCCCGGGGGCCAGCCCGGCTTGCCCGCTGCCATCGTCCAGCACCAGTTCGCGCGGAGGATCGACCTGCTGGATCAGCGTGATCAGCCCGTCCGCGGGGGAAACGATGAACCGGTCGCCCTGCGGTGTGACCCGCTTGGGATCGCGGAAAAAAGCCAGGATGCAAGGCACCAGCGCGAGCAGCGGCCAGGCCAGGGTTTCCCAGGCAAAGAAGGCGCACAGGCCGCTGAGGATCGCCGCGATCGCCGCGAACTTGTGGCTTTCCGGGTGGAACGCAGGAAAATGCCACGTCGCCTCGCCGCGGCCACGGTTGTCGAGAATTTCGTTGGCCATGGGTCAGGCCGCCTTGCGCACGAAGACGGTGCCGGCCGAATAGCCCGCCCCGAACGAGCAGATCACGCCGAGATCGCCCTGCGCCAAATCGGCGTTGTGCTTGTGGAAGGCGATGATCGACCCGGCGGAAGAGGTGTTGCCATAGGTATCCAGCACCGTCGGGCTTTCATCCTCGTTCGCCTCATGCCCCAGCACGCGCTGCGAAATCAGCCGGTTCATCCCCTGGTTAGCCTGGTGCAGCCACAACCGCCGCAACGCCGACGCCGCGATCCCCAGCCGGTCCGATTCCTCAACGATCATCGTCGCTACCATCGGCACCACTTCCTTGAACACCTTGCGGCCTTCCTGGACAAACAGTTTGTCCGGCGCCCCGATCCCTTCGGGCGACGCGCAGTTGAGGAAGCCGAAATTGTTGCGGATGTTGTTGGAAAACACAGTTTTCAGCTTGGTCCCGACGATTTCCCAATGCTGCGCTGGGGCCACGTCCTTGGCCTCGACCAGCACGGCGGTGGCGACATCGCCGAAAATGAAGTGGCTGTCGCGGTTCTTCATGTTGTTGTGGCCGGTGCAGATTTCCGGGCTGACCACCAGCACCGAACGGGCATTGCCCGCGCGGATGTAATCGGCCGCGGTCTGGATTCCGAACGTGGCCGAGGAGCAGGCGACATTCATGTCGAACCCGAAGCCATCGATGCCCAGCGCGTTCTGGATCTCGATCGCAATCGCAGGGTACGGACGCTCCAGATTCGAACAGGCGCACAGCACCGCATCGACATCCTTCGCATCACGCCCGGCCGCTGCCAATGCATCCAGCGCAGCCTTGACGCCCATCTCTGCCAGCACCGACAATTGATCGTTCGAGCGTTCCGGCCAGCGCGGAGCCATGGTTTCCGGATCGAGCACCGGAGCCTTGGCCATCACGTAGCGCGCCTTGATTCCGCTGGCCTTTTCGATGAATTCGACCGAGCTGGGTGCCAGTTCCTGCACCGTACCCGCCGCGATTTCCGCAGCATGCCGCGCGTTATGCAGCGCGACATAGGCGTTGAAGCTTGCGACCAGTTCTTCGTTGGAAACCGATTCAGGCGGGGTGAACAGGCCGGTGGCCGAGATGACAGGGATGATTTCGCTCATGGCGCGCTGTCCTAGAGGGCCTATACGGATAGGACAAGCCATTCGCCCATTGACAGCGCCGCCCAGCTTCGCCAAGAGCGCGCTTCCCTCGGCCGGAGGGTCCCTTTGGGGACCAAACTTTCGGGGCAACCCGAACGCCGGCATGCTGGTGTGGACAGGTGGCCGAGTGGTTAATGGCAGCAGACTGTAAATCTGCCCGCGAGAGCGTACG
>CAZKAX010000179.1:0-3496 GCA_964550775.1 uncultured Novosphingobium sp.
CGTTGTGGAACCAGTCATCGCCCATCCAGCCATCGACCATCGGCGATTGCGGCACGGCTGCCTTAAGCGCCGGGTGCGGATCGATCAGGCTCATCAGGGTGGTAAAGCCCAGGTAGGACGAGCCGATCGTCGCGACCTTGCCGTTGCCTTCCGGCACATTCTTCACCAGCCAGTCGATCGTGTCATAGGCATCGGTGGCGTGATCGACCTTGGTCTGGTTAAGCGGCCCGCGCAGCGGCCGGGTCATCACATAGTCCCCCTTGGACTTATGCATGCCGCGGATGTCCTGATAGACGCGGATATAGCCATCGTTGACGAACGGCGCGTCCATCACCGGCAGGATCTCTTCGATCGTCTGGCTGCGGTTGCGGCTGGTCGCGGCGGTGGCGTTATAGGGCGTGCGGCTGAGCAGGATCGGGCCGCCGGTGGTGCCCTTGCGCATCACGATCACCGTGAACAGCTTGGTTCCGTCACGCATCGGCACCATCACTTCGCGGCGGATGTAATCGGCCTGCGGGCGCACCCAATCGTAACTGGCGGTCTTGTCGCTGGCCATCGGATCGAGCGGGGCGGGTGCGGCCTGTCCCATCAAGGGCAGGGCTGCGGCGATCAGCAGGGCGGCGGTGAATTTGCGCATGGTGGCTCCTGAAAGGGATATTTCCAAGGCTAGCAGCTTTGTTGCGCTTGAGAAGGCGGGCCGCACGGGTATTCTGCGAACAACAAGGAGAGACACCCATGCGCGCGACCCAGGCCTATTTCGAGCAGACCGGCGGCCCCGAAGTCATTAAGTGGCGCGAGGTGGATCTGCCTGACCCCGGCCCCGGACAGGCGCTGATCCGGCATGAAGCGGTCGGGCTGAATTTCATCGACACCTATCTGCGCACCGGGCTTTACCCCACGCCGCTGCCCGGCGGACTCGGCTTTGAAGCGGCCGGCGTGATCGAGGCGGTGGGCGAAGGGGTGACCCACCTGACCCCCGGCATGCGCGCGGCCAGCTTTGGCGGGGCGCCCGGCGCCTATGCCACCGCGCGGCTGGTCAAGGCGGCAGACTTGCTGCCCCTGCCCGACACCATCGACAGCCAGACCGCCGCTGCCGTGCTGCTGAAAGGGGCGACAGTGGAAATGCTGGCCGAACGCTGCGCCCCGGTCGCGCCGGGCGAATGGGCGCTGGTTCCTGCGGCGGCGGGGGGCGTCGGGCAATTGCTGCTGCAATGGCTGAAAGCACGCGGGGTGCGCGTGATCGGCACGGTCGGCAGCGCAGACAAAGTGGCGACCGCGCGCGAATGCGGGGCAGAGGAAGTGTTCCTCTCCGACGATCCGGACCTCGTTGCCAAGGTCCGCGAAGCAACCGACGGCAAGAAAGTCCGCGCCAGCTATGACGGGGTCGGCGCGGCCAGCTGGCAGACCTCGCTCGACTGCGTGGGTCCGCGCGGGATCATCGCCAGCTTCGGCAATGCCAGCGGCCCGGTCACCGGCGTGGGCCTGCGCGATCTGCAGGTGCGCGGATCGCTGTTTGTCACCCGGCCCGGGGTCTATGACTATTACAAGCTGCCCGAGGAAGCCGCAGCAGGGGCTGCCAAGCTGTGGCAGATGATCGCATCGGGCGCGGTCAAGGTGTCAATCGGGCAGACCTATCGCCTGCAGGATGCCGCCCAGGCACACCACGATCTGGAAGCGCGCAAAACCACGGGATCGACGCTGTTGTTGCCTTGAAACACGTGCCAGACTGAGAAGTTCGGGAGTGACATGGTGGGTAACAAAGGTGACACTTCACCAAATGTGTCACCCTGAAATATCTTTGAATTTCATAATTTTGTGCCAAATAAGGTGACACTTTCGCGATTTTGGAAGCACATTGCGCGCGGCGGGCCCTGTGGGGCAAACGCAGCGGGATCAACGATGTCAAAGACCACCGGCCCGCATAGGGCCAGACGGGCTGGGGTATGACAGATTCGGGGCTTGTAGGAAAGTTTTCGGTGCGGGGCGGGAGGCCGCTTTGGCGGATGGAGATGGTAGCTGCCCGCTTCACCCCCCCCCGCACCGTCGCCCCGGACTTGATCCGGGGCAAGGCTGCCTTCCGCGCCGGTGCAATCAGCCAAGAGTTCGCGGGAGAACGCCCTCCCCCCACCCCCAAAATTCCGCACCCCGTCCCCCGCCCCTGCACTTTTTGCGCACCGCACCCTTGAACCTGCCGCCAGCGATCCGCATAGGGAAATGCATGAGTGACAATTCCGACAAGCCCGAAAAGGGCGACAAAGCCAACTGGACCGGCAAGGCAGCGCTGGCGGGCGCGGCGATCGGTTCGGCAGCCCTGGCCGCCGCGCTGCTCTATGCTTCGCGCCGCAAGGACAAGAAGGCCAAGCCCGGCGCATCCCCCGATAACGCGCCGGAGACCGATTGATGGAACCGCTGCGCGAGGTTCAGGGGCGGGCGATCCCGTTCGGGCGCAAGAACGTCGATACCGATGTGATCATTCCGGCCAAGTGGCTGAAAACCATCACCCGCGAGGGCATGGGCCGCGGGGCGTTTGAAACGCTGCGCGAGGATCCGGACAACCTGTTCGATTCGGCGGAATTCAAGGGTTCCCCAATCCTGATCGCCGGGGACAATTTCGGCTGTGGTTCCAGCCGTGAACATGCCGCATGGGCCTTGCTGGACCTTGGCATCACCGCGGTGATCGCACCCAGTTTTTCGGACATCTTTTCGGGCAATGCCTTCAAGAACGGGATCCTCACCGTGGTCCTGCCGCAGGCGGCGGTCGACCGGCTGATGGAAGTGGCCAAGACCGATCCGATCACAATCGATCTGGAACATCAGGTGGTGACCACTCCGTTCCAGGATCGCATCACGTTTGAAATCGACCCCTTCCGCAAGGACTGCCTGCTGGGCGGTCTGGACGAAGTGGGCCTGACCCTTGCGCGCGGCGACGCTATCGCCGCCTATGAAAACAGGAACCGGGGCGAATTGCCCTGGCTCGCCAATGGAACGGGAGTAGCCGCATGAAAGCCCTTCGCACCCACGCCCCCGGAGGGCCCGAAACGCTGACCCTGGACGAGGTTGAAAGCCCCCGGCCCGGCCCCGGTCAGGTGCGGGTCAAGGTCAAGGCCTGCTCGGTCAACTTCCCCGACGTGCTGATGATTCAGGACCTTTACCAGTTCAAGCCGCAGCGGCCCTTTTCGCCCGGCGGTGAAGCCAGCGGGATCATCGATGCCGTGGGTGATGGGGTAACCCAGTACAAGGTGGGTGACCGGGTGATCGCCAGCACCGGCAACGGCGGCATGGCCGAAGAGATCGTGGTCGATGCCGCGCGGCTGTGGTCGCTGCCCGATGGGGTCAGCTTTGAAACCGGCGCATCGCTGATCATGACCTATGGCACCAACATGCACGGGCTGCTGGACCGGGGTAAGCTCAAGGCCGGGGAAACCATGCTGGTGCTCGGCGCGGCGGGCGGCGTGGGCCTCTCGGCGGTGGAACTGGGCAAGGCCTATGGCGCGCG
>CAZKAX010000180.1:0-3426 GCA_964550775.1 uncultured Novosphingobium sp.
GATTTGCTTATAGCCTCAGGGATTTTCGAAGGCTCGCACCGGGCAGTACCCGTCAGGAGCCTATCTAGGCCTCCGCACCTCAACCCTCAAGGGCGGATGCGATATTTTCCAGTCGCTGGGCAATCCGTTCCAGCGCGGGGGCGTGGGCATCGGGATCGGACCCGGCCAGTTTGGCGCGCGCTTCGTGCAGTTCGTCGGCCAGCAGCAGCGCGGCGAACAGCAGTTGCCGGGCCTCACCCTGCGCGGCGCTGCCCATGTCTTCGACCTTGCCGTTGATCAGGCTGCCCAGCGCACGGACGTGATCTTCCTCACCCTCGGCGCAGGCCACGGTATAGTCACGTCCGCCAATCCGCAGGGATACGTTGCTCATCCCGCCGACCCTTCGATCAGCTGGTCGAGCTGCTGCAAACCTTCGCTGACCGCATCGCGCAGGCGGGCGTGCTTGGCCTGAAGCTGGGCGAGATCGGCCAGGGCGGCATTATTCCCTGCCACCTGGCGCGCAGCCCCGTCCAGCCGGGCAAGCGCCGCGTCGATCCGGGCCAGGGCCTGAGAGGTTCGATCCCCGTTCATCCCGGCAAGGCTAGCGCAATATGGCAACCCGGCAAAGGGTTGCGGGTGGCTTTTCCCACGATCTCGCAGCTGGGCAGGCCGCGCCCGTGCTTGACGGGGGGAGATGCCTCCGCAAAGGAACGCCTGCGCCGAATCGCTACGGCATTCGGCCCTGTTACGGAGCCAGCCAGAACATGAGCCTTGATCCCGCCCGCCTCGCGCCCATGGCCAACGCCATCCGCGCGCTTTCGATGGACGCGGTCCAGGCTGCCAACAGCGGGCACCCCGGCATGCCGATGGGCATGGCCGATGTTGCCACGGTGCTGTTCAGCCAGTTCCTGAAGTTCGATCCCAGTGCGCCGAAATGGCCGGACCGGGACCGTTTCGTGCTGTCGGCCGGGCATGGCTCGATGCTGATCTACTCGCTGCTCCACCTGACCGGCTACGAACGCCCGACGATGGATGACATCCGCAATTTCCGCCAGTTGCACTCGGTCTGCGCCGGTCACCCGGAAAATACCGAGCTGCCGGGCGTGGAATGCACCACCGGTCCGCTGGGGCAGGGGCTGGCCACGGCAGTGGGCATGGCAATTGCCGAACGCCACCTCAACGCGCGGTTCGGTGATGGCCTGGTCGATCACCGGACCTGGGTGATCGCGGGCGATGGCTGCCTGATGGAAGGGATCAACCACGAAGCCGTGGGCCTGGCCGGGACGTTCAAGCTGGGCGGGCTGAACGTGCTGTGGGATGATAACAACATCACGATCGATGGCGATACATCGCTGTCCACCTGTGAAGACGTGCTGGCGCGCTATGCCGCCAGCGGCTGGCACACCACGAAGTGTGACGGGCATGACCATGCTGATGTGGCCCGCGCCCTGGCCGAAGCCGCCGCCGATCCGCGCCCCTCGCTGGTGGCCTGCAAGACCGTGATCGGCAAGGGCGCGCCCAACAAGCAGGGCACCCACAACGTCCACGGCGCACCGCTGGGCGCTGATGAAATCGCCGCGACCCGCGAATATCTGGGCTGGACCTCGGCTCCGTTCGAAGTGCCTGCGGACATCGCGGCTGACTGGCGCTCGCTGGGGGCCAAGGGGGCTGCGGCCCGCGCCGAATGGGAAGCGCGCCTGGCCGCATCACCCGCGCGCACCGCGTTCGAAGCTGGTCTGGCCGGCGTTACCGCCACAGCCGCCCCGGCGCTCGAAGCCTATGTGGCCGATCTGGTCGCCAACCCGCAAAAGGTCGCGACCCGCAAGGCATCGGAAATGGCGCTGGGTCCGCTGACGGAAAAGCTGCCCGAACTGGTCGGCGGCAGCGCGGACCTTACGGGCTCGAACCTCACCAAGACCAAGTTCACGCCCACGTTTGGCGCCAACGATTACGCCGGGCGGCATATCCATTACGGGATCCGCGAATTCGGCATGGCCGCGGCGATGAACGGCATGGCGCTGCACGGCGGGGTGGTGCCCTATGGCGGCACCTTCCTGGTGTTCAGCGACTATTGCCGCAACGCGATCCGCATGTCGGCGCTGCAAAAGGCGCAGGTCGTCTATGTCCTGACCCACGATTCGATCGGGCTGGGTGAAGACGGGCCGACCCACCAGCCGGTTGAGCACATCATGTCGATGCGGCTGATCCCTGGCCTGCTGGTATTCCGCCCGGCCGATGTGATCGAAACCGCCGAATGCTGGGCCGCTGCGCTGGAAGCCGCAGACACGCCTTCGGTGCTGGCGCTGTCGCGCCAGAACCTGCCGCAGCTGCGCGGGGAAGGGGACGCGAACTGGACCGGCGCCGCCAACCGCTGCGCCAAGGGCGGCTATCGCCTGCGCAGCGCCGTGGCGGCGCGCAAGGTGGTGCTGGTCGCCACGGGTTCGGAAGTGGAAATCGCCGTGGCTTGCGCGGCTGAACTGGAAGCGGCCGGAATCGGCGCGGACGTGGTTTCGATGCCCTGCACCGAACTGTTCGATGCCCAGGACGCCGCCTATCGCGCCGATGTGCTGCCTGCGGGCGTGCTCAAGGTCTCGATCGAGGCCGGGGTGACCCACGGGTGGGAACGCTATGTCGGCACCGACGGGCTGAGCTGCGGGATCGACAGCTTTGGCGCCTCGGCCCCGGCAGACCAGCTCTACAAGTATTTCGGCCTTACGGCTGACGCAATTGTACCCAAGATCAAGGCCAGACTAGGCTAATTAGGAGGAGTTGACACAATGGCGACCAAGGTTGCGATTAACGGTTTCGGACGCATCGGGCGCAATGTTGCCCGCGCAATTCTCTCGCGCACCGATCATGACCTCGAACTGGTTTCGATCAACGATCTGGCGTCGGCCCAGGCCAACGCCATGCTGTTCCAGCGCGACAGCGTCCACGGCCCCTTCAGCGGCACCGTCGAAGTGGACGGCAATGACCTGATCATCAACGGCAAGCGCATCAAGGTGACTGCCGAGCGCGATCCGGCCAATCTGCCGCATGCCGCCAATGGCGTGGACATTGCCCTGGAATGCACCGGCTTCTTCACCGACCGCGCTTCGTGCGAAAAGCACTTGGCCGCCGGTGCCAAGAAAGTGCTGATCTCGGCCCCCGGCAAGAACGTGGACCTGACGGTCGTGTTCGGCGTCAACCATGACAAGCTCGAAGCTGGCCACACCATCGTTTCGAACGCTTCGTGCACCACCAACTGCCTGGCGCCCTTCGCCAAGGTGCTGAACGATGCGATCGGGATCGAACGCGGGCTGATGACCACGGTCCACGCCTATACCAACGATCAGAAGATCCTCGACCAGATCCACGAAGATCCGCGCCGCGCCCGCGCCGCCGCGATGAGCATGATCCCGACCACCACCGGCGCCGCCCGCGCCGTGGGTGAAGTGCTGCCCGAAC
>CAZKAX010000181.1:0-3390 GCA_964550775.1 uncultured Novosphingobium sp.
TCGTGCCCTACATGCACAACGCCGCCGCGCCGATGCTCGGCAAGATCGGCGTGCTCGTCGCGCTGGAAAGCGAAGGCGACAAGGCCGCGCTCGAAGCCCTGGGCAAGCAGATCGCGATGCACATCGCCGCTGCCTTCCCGATGGCGCTCTCGGCCGATGACCTCGATCCCGAAGTGCTGGAGCGTGAACGCAAGATCGCGCTGGAAAAGGCCACCGAGGAAGCTGCCAAGAGCGGCAAGGAAATCCCGGCCGACATCCTCGCCAAGCGCGCCGATGGCGCTGCGGCGAAGTTTGCCAAGGACAACGCCCTGCTCAGCCAGGTGTTCGTGATGGACAACAAGACCCCGATCGCCCAGGTCGTCGCCAATGCGGCCAAGGAAGTCGGTTCGGCCGTCGTCCTCAAGGACTATGTCCGCTTCCAGCTCGGCGAAGGCATCGAGAAGGAAGTCAGCGACTTCGCGGCAGAAGTCGCGGCGGCTGCCGGACTGAACTGATCGGAAAGATCCTCCCCCTTTGCACACAGTGCAGATGGGGTGGACCTGCAACGAGCAAGGGCGCGCCGTGTGGTGCGCCCTTTTCCGTTCAGGGCGGCATCCACCGCAATGCATGGCGCGCTGCCAGCAAGATCAGCACCGCGCCCATGGCATAGATGAACCAGCGCCAGATCAGCGCGCCCCGGCGGAACCGTTCGGGGTGCTTCATCGCCGCCGAGACGATCAGCACAAGCGGATATGCCGCCACGGCAGCGATGGCTTTCGGCACCCAGCGGGGGATGCAGCCTGGTCGGCTTTGTGGCGCAACAGGCTCTGCGTTCATCAGGTAATTGCTGACGATCGCGCGGACCCGATCCGGGGACAAGTTCCGCCGTTCCAGCTCGCGCCGCGCTGCTGCGGCCTGCTCTGTTGAGTGGCCATTCTGCCCATCCGTAAGGGCCGTCAGCACCACCGCTTCATCGGACCAACCGGAGATTTCAAGGGAAGGTCCGGTTTCCGGCAAGCGGCGCTCCAACCATCGAACAGCGATCGCGGCCCATCTTGCCGATCCTGGCGCGGGAGGCAAGCGGACCCGCTGCGGATCGGGGGGAAGGCTTTGTTTGCCGCCGCACCCTTGGCATCGCCACACCATCGGTATAAGGCCCCACAAACCCTGCGAGAGCGATGCACCCGACGATGACCAAGCCCACCTACAAACGCGTCCTCCTCAAGCTGTCCGGCGAAGTGCTGATGGGCAATCAGCAGTTTGGGATCGATCCCGAATTCGTGGCCGAACTGGCCAAGGAAGTGAAAGCGGCCAAGGAAACGGGGCTTGAGATCTGCCTGGTGATCGGCGGGGGCAACATCTTTCGCGGGATGGCCGGGGCGGCCAAAGGGATGGACCGGGCCCAGGCCGATTACATGGGCATGCTCGCCACGGTGATGAACGCGCTGGCCATGCAGAACGCGCTGGAACAGCTGGGTGTTCACACCCGCGTGCAGTCTGCGGTGGAGATGGACAAGGTCTGCGAGCCGGTGATCCGCCGCCGCGCCGAACGCCATCTGGAAAAGGGCCGTGTGGTGATCTTTGCCGCGGGCGTGGGCGCACCCTATTTCACCACCGACAGCGGCGCTGCCCTGCGTGCGGCGGAAATGCAGTGCGATGCGCTGTTCAAGGGCACCTCGGTCGACGGGGTCTATGACAGCGATCCCAAGACCAATCCCTCGGCAAAGCGTTACGATACCGTCGATTACGACACGGTTCTCGCCCAGAACCTCAAGGTGATGGATGCCTCCGCCGTGGCGCTGTGCCGCGATAACCAGATTCCGATCGTCGTCTTCTCGATCCGCGAAAAGGGCAACCTGGCCAAGGTGCTGCGCGGCGAGGGGACGCAGACAATTGTAAGGAAGGGCTGAACCATGGCCAAATATGACAAGGCCGATCTCGAACGCCGGATGAAGGGTGCCGTCGAATCGCTCAAGAGCGATCTGGGCGGGCTGCGCACGGGCCGCGCCAACACTGCGCTGCTCGATCCGATCATGGTCGAAGTCTATGGCAGCAAGATGCCGCTCAACCAGGTTGCCACCGTTTCCGCGCCGGAACCGCGGATGCTGTCGGTGCAGGTCTGGGACAAGTCGAACGTGACCCCGGTGGAAAAGGCGATCCGTTCGGCCGGGCTCGGCCTCAACCCGATCAACGATGGCAACAACATCCGCCTGCCGATCCCCGATCTGACCGAGGAACGCCGCAAGGAACTGGCCAAGCTGGCTCACGGCTATGCCGAAAAGGCCCGGATCGCGATCCGCAACGTCCGCCGTGACGGGATCGATAATCTCAAGGCGGATGAGACCAAGAAGGAAATCTCGGAAGACGATCG
This sequence comes from uncultured Novosphingobium sp., assembly GCA_964550775.1. GTDB lineage: Bacteria > Pseudomonadota > Alphaproteobacteria > Sphingomonadales > Sphingomonadaceae > Novosphingobium. The sequence goes on from CAZKAX010000181.1 coordinate 2,351, forward strand.
CAAGCGCGGCGAAACCGAAGTGCAGAAGCTGACGGATGAGATCATCAAGGAAGCCGATGCCGTTGCCGCGCAGAAGGAACAGGAAATTCTGGGCAAGTGATGCCCGGTTTCTCCCGTTCCGTTCGTGTCGAGCGAAGTCGAGACACGGCGCGCGCGTGTCTCGACCTCGCTCGACACGAACGGCGGTTGGGGTCTGCGTGATGTCGGCTGACCAAACCCACGGCGCGCGCCATGTCGCGATCATCATGGATGGCAACGGGCGCTGGGCCAAGCAGCGCCACCTGCCGCGCGCGATGGGGCACCAGCGCGGGGTGGAGGCGGTTCGCACGCTGAGCCGCGCGGCGCGGGCGATGGGGCTTGAGGCGCTGACGCTCTACGCTTTCAGCACCGAAAACTGGCGGCGACCGGAGGATGAGGTTTCGGCCTTGATGGGGCTGCTCAAGCGCTTCATCCAGAGCGACCTCGACGAATTTGTGCGCGACAATGTGCGGCTCAGGATCATCGGCCAATGGCGCGCGCTGGCGCCCGATCTGGTCGAGCTGATCGAGGACGCGCTGGCCCGGACTGCGGCCAACACCGGCCCGGCGCTGGTCGTGGCGCTCAACTACGGTTCTCAGGACGAGATCGCCCGCGCCGCGGCCAAGGCGGCGGCGAAGGGGGCAATCACGCCTGAGAGCATTGAGGCGGAACTCGACACGGCGGACCTCCCTCCGCTTGACCTGCTGATCCGTACCTCGGGCGAAGTGCGGCTGTCGAACTTCCTGCTGTGGCAGGCGGCCTATGCGGAGATGTGGTTCACCGAGGTGCTGTGGCCCGATTTCAAGCCGGAGCATTTGCAGGCGGCGCTCGAACAGTTCGGCCAGCGGGAGCGGCGTTATGGCGGGCGGTAAAGCAGCAAAGATCCTCCCCCTCTGGGGGAGGTGCCCCGCAGGGGCGGAGGGGGGCGTGATGCAATCAGCCGCGATAGCGGCTGGCACGCTGCCGCGTGCCTTGTTGTCCGCCCCCCTCCACCGCCTGCAGATCGGAAGAGCACACGTCTG
>CAZKAX010000182.1:0-3367 GCA_964550775.1 uncultured Novosphingobium sp.
GAAATGCTGGCAGGAGTGCACGGACTCGAACCGTGGGCCCTCGGTTTTGGAGACCGATGCTCTACCAACTGAGCTACACTCCTGCGGGCGGACGGGCCTCTATAGGTTACTACCGGGGTTGGCAAGGCTGCAAATCCTTCGCTTCGCCATGCGGCAGAAAACGGCTAAGACCGCGCCATGCACGCCCCGGCCAGCCCGCCCCCGATCGATCCGGACCTGTTGCTGCTGGCCTATCGCGGCGGGGTGTTTCCGATGGCCGATGCGCGCGATGATCCCGAGATTTTCTGGGTCGAACCGCGCCGCCGGGCGATTCTGCCGCTCGATCGGTTCCACTGCTCACGCTCGCTGGCCCGCACGCTGCGGCGGGGACGGTTCCGGGTGACCTGCAATCAGGCCTTTGCCGAAGTGATGCAGGCCTGCGCCGGCCCGCGCCGCGATGCGCAGGACACCTGGATCAGCCTCCGGATCGAATCGAGCTATCGCCAGCTTCATGCCCGCGGGCAGGCCCATTCGATCGAATGCTGGCAGGACGACGCGCTGGTTGGCGGGCTCTATGGCGTGGGGTTTGACCGGGTGTTCTGCGGCGAAAGCATGTTCAGCCGCGTGCCCGATGCCTCTAAAGTGGCGCTGGCCTGGCTGGTCGCGGCGCTGCGCCGGGCGGGCACGCAATTGCTCGATTGCCAGTTCATCACCGAACACCTCGCCTCGCTGGGCGCGGAGGAGATCAGCCAGGCCGAATACCTGGAACTGCTGCGCGCGGCTCAGAGCCCGACCGCAGGCGAAGCGGCCGGTTTGGGCGCAGGAGCGGGAGTGGTGGCGGGTGCCGGGCTGGCGCTGCCCGCAGGCTTTGCCGCGCTGCTGGGCGATGCGGCGGGGGCAGGATTTTCCTCCTCGCCCGGGAACTTCATCGCGCAGTCCTTGACCCACACGTCATAGACCGGATGCTCAACCACGTTGAGCGAGGGCGAATTCTTGAACAGCCAGCCCGAAAAGGCCTTACGCCACTGCAGCGGGCTGCTGGCATCGGCGCGTTCCTCGACAAATACCTGGATGAACGCGCCGACTTCGGGCGGATCTTCCCACGGCAGGGTGCGTTCACAGCTGGCCAGCTTGACAACTACGTTGCCCACCCGGCGCGATTCGCCCGGCTTCAGCACCAGATCCTGGCTGAGGTTGTTGCGCTTGTTGAGCAGACCCAGCGTGGCCACGCGGTCCTTCACCGGGGTGCCGTATTCGCTTTCCACCACCGGCGCGGCCGCGGCCTGCGCGGCCACCGCCTTGGGCACCTCGGTCGCGGTGGCTTCGGGCTCTCCGCCCGAATTGCAGGCGGCCAGCGCCAGCAGCAACAGGGCAGACGCCCGGCGCGGCATCAGGCTTCTGGCGTCCAGGCTTCGTAGTCGCCGGTAGCAGCCGCGCGCTTGCCACCGCGTTCCAGCGCGCCTTGCGGGCGATAGGCCGCAGCCGTGCCGGTGGCATTGGGGGTGTGCTCCACTTCCCAGATGCGCGGCGGCGGCAGGTTGCTTTCGGGCACGCCATCAAAGCTGCCGTGCAGCCAGCCATGCCATTCGGCCGGAACCCGGCTGGCATCGTTGGCCCCGTTGTAGATCACCCAGCGCCGCTCACGCCCGGCAAAGGGATGGCCCGCCGGATAACGCTTTTTCGCGCGGTAATACTTGTTGCCCTGTGCATCGCTGCCAACCTGTTCGCCGGTCAGCGCGGAATTGAGCATGGTCGTCACGGTCGCGCCGTTCCACCAGGTGAAGATCTTGCCAAGGATTCCCATGCGCGCCGCCTAGCCGAATTGTCCGTCGCTTGAAAGGGGGCTTTACCTTACCATTCCACCGTATCACCCGGGACAATCCCCAGCTGCGCCGCGCGGCCTGCGTTCAGTTCCAGCACGGCCTTGACCAGACCGACCGAAGACAGCGGGGTTTCGTCATAGGGTTTGGCATTGGCGGCAATGTTGCTGATCTTGCCGTCCACCCCCACGAAAATCAGATCGAGCGGCAAAACCGTGTTCTTCATCCAGAACGAAGCGCCGCGCGGCGGGTCCATCGGAAAGATCATCCCTTCGTCCGCGCCCATCGCCGTGCGGAACATCAGACCCTTGGCCTGTTCCAGCGAGGTCCGGGCCAGTTCCACCCGGAACACGTGCTTTTGGCCCGCATGGGTCACGGTCAGCGGGATCACCGTCAGCCCGGATTCGGGATGGACCGCCCCGGCCTGGGTCGATTGCGCCCCCGCCTCGCTCGAATTGGGCGAGCAGGCGGCCAGCAGAGCCAGGGCACAGGCGGCGACCATTGGTTTCAGCATGTTCATTCCTCGTCCGGTTCGGCGGCCCATTGTTCGGCCGCTTCGACGCTGATGGCATTCAACAATTCGCGCGCGCTGTCCAGCGGGTGCCCGGCGCGGAGCATCGCGGCGAGCTGCTTTTCCCGCGCCGCGCGGTCTGCCGCAGGTGCGCCGAACGGCCCCAGCCGCCGTTTGCGGGCCAGCGCCAGCGCAGCGCGGCGCTGTTCGCCCGCCCCGGCCCGCACTTCGCTGCGCACCGCCTCGGCAATCCCGGCCTGGCCGAGCGCCTGATCGACCCGGCGCAGGCCATAGCCGCGCCGCAGCAAGCTGCCACTGCGCGCCCGGGCGAACTGGGCATCGTCGACATAGCCCGCCGCAACCATCCGTTCGACCGTGGCCTGAACCGGCGCTTCCCCTTCCCCGTCCCACCCGCGTTCGCGCAGCTTGCGACGCAAATAGGCCTCCAGCTTTGCCGCGCTGGTGGCGAACCGCGCGACATAGGCCAGCGCCAGCTCGTTAAGCCGGGGCGGGTCCAAAGGCCGGGGATTGTGACGGTCGCGGGTCATCTTGGCCATATTCGTGCCACACTGTGCCGCAATTGGAAACGATCTGGGGCGCGGGCCGTAGCGGGTCTGTGCTGTGCAACAAGCTGGGAGACAGGCCGGAATATGGTCGATCCCCTTGAAAACAAACGGGTAATGCGCAATGACTGACGCCGCCGAACTGGTGACGACTGCTGCGGACCATATGGTCCCCACCCCCAATTTTGACGATCTGCCGCGCCGGTTTTCCAACTTTGCCACATTTGGCGAAGCGCTGGACTATGCCGCGCAGGGCAATCGGGGGATGAATTTCCACGATCCGCGCGGCAATCTGGCGCGGGTCTATCCGTTCCGCGAACTGCGCACGGATTCGCTCGCCATGGCCCGCCGCCTGATCGCGCATGGCATTCAAAAGGGTGACCGCGTTGCCCTCGTCGCCGAAACCGGGCCGGAATTCGCCGCGCTGTTCTGCGGCACGGTCTATGCCGGGGCCTGGCCGGTGCCGCTGCCGCTGCCGACCAGCTTTGGCGGCA
>CAZKAX010000183.1:0-3363 GCA_964550775.1 uncultured Novosphingobium sp.
AGCTGTACTGCGTCTTGGCGATGCAGACCGGCAGCTTGCCGTAGCCCAGCTTTTCATAGTCCTTGAGATTGCTAGCGGCCGAGCTCGACAGGGTGATCCCGTCAGCGCGATAGATTTCGCGCGCGACGGTGGCGATCTTGTCGGCCAGCGGCATGTCATCGGGATAGAGCAGCTTGATTTCGGGCGAACCTTCATCGAGCTGCGCCTTGACCTGGCGGGCCAGTTCCTCGGCGCCCTTGCCGCCTTCGGCCCAGTGCCGCGCCAGCGCCACGCGGGCACCGTACTTCGCACAGACCGCGGCGAGCGCGTCGAGTTCTTCCTGGCTGTCCTTGATGAAGTGGTTGATCGCCACAATCGGGGTCAGGCCGAACTTCTGCAGGTTCTGGATATGGCGTTCCAGGTTGACCGCGCCGCGTTCCAGCGCCGCGACATCGGGAGTGCCCAGATCGTCCTTGGCCACGCCGCCCTGCATCTTGAGCGCGCGGACCGTTGCCACCAACACCACCGCATCGGGGCGCAGGCCCGAATGGCGGCACTTGATGTCGAGGAATTTTTCCGCGCCCAGATCGGCGCCGAACCCGGCTTCGGTCACCACCACATCGGCCAGCCGCAGCGCGGTGTCGGTAGCCATGACCGAGTTGCAGCCGTGGGCGATGTTGGCAAACGGGCCGCCGTGGATGAAGGCGGGGTTGTGTTCGATCGACTGGACCAGGTTGGGCTGCATCGCATCGCGCAGCAGCACGGCCATGGCGCCATCGGCCTTGAGATCGCGCGCGGTGATCGGCTGCTTGGCATAGGTCCGGGCAACGATGATGTCCCCCAGCCGCCGGGTCAGGTCCGCCAGATCGGTCGCCAGGCACAGGATCGCCATGATTTCCGAGGCAACGATGATGTCGAACCCGGTTTCGCGCGGCACGCCGTGGGTGACCCCGCCCAGACCGACGGTGATGTTGCGCAGCGCCCGGTCGTTCATGTCGACCGCCCGCCGCCAGACCACCCGGCGCGGATCGATGTTCAGCTCGTTACCCCACTGCAGGTGGTTGTCCAGCAGCGCCGCGAGCAGCGCATGAGCCGAAGCGATGGCGTGGAAATCGCCGTTGAAGTGGAGGTTGATGTCCTCCATCGGGATCACCTGCGCCCGCCCGCCGCCAGCCGCGCCGCCCTTCATGCCGAAGCACGGGCCGAGCGAGGGTTCACGCAGGCAGACGATCGACTTCACGCCGATCAGGTTGAGCCCGTCGTTGAGGCCGACCGAGGTCGTGGTCTTGCCTTCACCGGCGGGGGTGGGGGTGATCGCCGTGACCAGCACCAGCTTGCCGCGCGGGCGGTCCTTCAGCTCGGCGATGTATTCCAGGCTGACCTTGGCCTTGAAGTGGCCATAGGGAACCAGCGCTTCGGGCGCGATGCCGAGGCGGTCCTGGGCGAGCGGCAGGATCGGAGCCATGCGCGCGGCGCGGGCGATTTCAATGTCCGGAGCGCCCGGCGGCGGCAGTTCGTTTTCTTGCATCCCCTTTTCAAGAGCGCGAAGGCCCTTGCCTCTCAAAACCAGAGTGATTGGCGACCGGGCGGTTCAGCTTGCGCTGGATTCCGGCGCGGTCGATTTCCGCCAAGTCAGGCCGTTGCACAAGCCACTTGCGGAAAATGATCGGGACCATAACTTGCGGTAATATCGCAGGAGCGGTGGCGCTCAGTCTTCGCCAACCTTGAACGATCCTTCCAGCCAGGGCAGGTGCGTGAGGAGCTGGGGAAACACCTCTTCCTCCAGGATCGAACGGCATTCGTCCACGATCACACGCGGCGCAGAGCCGAGGGTTTGCTGCCGCGCGAGCAGGGTCATGCGGCGGCCGAACTTGCCGCGCAGGATCGGGTGGATCGACAGCTCCTCAAACGCCCAGGGCACCTGAAACAGGCACAGCGGCGTGGTGATCCCCCAGCCCAGGCCATAGGATACCGCCGTGGCATGGCCGACGATCGAATCGAATTCGATGTGTGAAGGATACTTCAGCTGCAGCCGGTTGAGCTGTGCCTCGGTCTGGCGTCCCATCGAACTGCGCAGCGAAAAGCGGATGAACGGGCTGTCGGCCAGATGCGGCCCCAGTTCGGGCGCTGCGGCGAACTGTTTGGGGAAAATCAGCACATAGGGTTCGGTGAACAGGTTGTAGCGATCGACATCGAGCATGTCCGAGGTGTTGCTTTCCTCGGTGATCATCACGTCGGCGGCGTGGGTGTTGAACTTGGCCCGCTGGTCCGGCATCAGCCCGTTGGAAATCCGCCAGTTGCGCGCCAGATCGCCCTTGCGCCGGTACAGCCGCGGGCCCAGCACATTGGCCAGACTTTCGGGCATGGCGATGCTCAAGGAAGCCAGTTCGCCGCTTTCGCTTTCGGTCGCCTCGACGAAGGCGGAATTGAGATCGCCCAGGATCTTCTGCCCCTGCCGCAGCAGGACCTGGCCCACCTTGGTCAGCACGATCGGCCGGATCGATCGGTCAAACAGCTGGCGGCCAACCGTTTCTTCCAGTCCGGCGATGATCTGCGAAACGCCCGACTGGGTCAGCCCCAGCACTCTCGCGGCCTGGGTCATGCTGCCTTGTTCGGCGGTGACGACGAAGACCTGCAGCGCCCGGAATTCAAATCCCGATGGCAGCTGACCCTTGCTCAAGATCGTGTTCATGCGCGCAAACTCCCCCCGCAGCACCAGAAGAGTGCGTTATGATAAGCGAGGCTTATACAATTCGCGGGCGCTGCACTCAAGCCGGGACTTGGGCGGCGGATCAATCGATCCGCGCGCCCTGGCGGCGGAGTTCAGCCTGGACGGCGGCGATGTCGATTTCGCCGAAATCGCGCGTGGTCCTGACCGCAATCGCCGCTGCCGTGCCCGCGCCTTGCCCTGCCACTGCGCAGCACATCATGTTGCGCACCGCCGCGTGGCTGACCTTGTCCCCGCCGATGGTCCTGCCGGTGACGATCAGGTTCTTCACCCCCTTGGGCAGCATCGAGCGGTAAGGCACATGGAAATAGCGCCCGGTGGTGGGGATGATCAGCAGGCCGTAGCCATCGATGAATTCGGGGAAGATCCCGATCGTATCCTCGAACCGGCCCTGACCCATCACGTCGGCCTCGGTCAGGTTATAGGCCGCGTCGATTTTGCGGGTGTCGCGGATGCCCAGGGTCATGCCAAAATTGCGCAGCTTAGCCGTTTCGCAGCCGGGCATGAATTTCTGCAAGGCCTCGATCGCGTGCATCGCCTGTCGCCGCCCTTCGATCTCGCCGTGGGTCAGGTCGGCGGGATCGGTGCCGTCGAGCGTCAGGTGGACCATGTTGAGGTAGGTCAGATCGCCCTGATCGCTGACCGTGCCCCAGGTG
>CAZKAX010000184.1:0-3273 GCA_964550775.1 uncultured Novosphingobium sp.
CAACGCGGCGCGAACGCACTTCGATCTGCGGCTTCACATTGTTCAGCGCATCGTGAAACAGCGCGACCGGATCGGCCTTGGCGCGGGTTTCCATGGTGTCGAGCGCACCATAAACGATGCTTTCGGCAACCGACTTCTTGCCGTCCATCATGAGGTTGTTCATGAACTTGGACAGGATCTGATCCTTGAACTTCGGATCAGGCAGGATTTCCCGCTTCTCGGGACGACGACGACGTGACATTTGTTTAACTCCTTCGGAGTGCGGCGACCACCTCCGTGGTCGCCTTGCGGCTCCGGCCCACTCCCCCTCCCGGCCACCCATAGGCTGCCCCTTGGGAGGGCGGCCGGGAGGGGGAGCGGTCCTGCGCCGCAGCGTTAAACCTTACTTCGGACGCTTGGCGCCGTACTTCGAACGGCTGCGCTTGCGGTCCTTGACGCCCTGGGTATCCAGCACGCCGCGCAGCACGTGGTAACGCACACCGGGAAGGTCGCGCACACGCCCGCCGCGGATCAGCACAACGCTGTGTTCCTGCAGGTTGTGGCCTTCGCCCGGAATGTACGAAATCACTTCGCGGCTGTTGGTCAGACGGATCTTGGCGACCTTGCGCAGCGCCGAGTTCGGCTTCTTCGGGGTCGTCGTGTAAACGCGGGTGCAAACACCGCGCTTCTGCGGGTTCTGCTCCATCGCAGGGACCTTCGACTTGGTCTTCTGCGGAACGCGGCCCTTGCGGACCAGCTGGTTGATCGTAGGCATGAAGTACTCTTCACCTTGGTTTATGGCCAGTGCGGCACAGGTGAAGGGCATGCGAATCGCAAATGCGGCAACCACAGGGCCCTGCCCCGCCACCATCATTCACGAGCCGAAAACGCTCCACCCGGCTGAAAAGACCGGGTTACTTTGACGGATTACCCTTTCAGGAAGGGCGCACCGGCAATGTTCAGCTCAACCGGGGGTTAGCCCGGAAGTGGCGGCCCTTAGGGGGGAATGGGGGTTGGGTCAAGGGGCGAAGGCCGGCCCGGCCAGGACCAGACCCTGCGCCCGCGCCGCCTCTGCCTGCACCCGGTCAAGCGTGGCAAAGCCGTGCTGCCCCTGCACGGCCACGGCCAGATGCAGCGCATCGCCCGCGCGCAGCCCCGATGCCGCATCGCCGCACAGCTGCGCCGCCAGGGCAAAGGCTCCTTGCCGCACCGGCTCCACATGCAGGTGATTGCGGCGCAACCGCAGCCACTGCGCCAGCACCGCGTCCCGCTCTGCCGGGGAAAGATCGCCGCGCCGCAGCTTGATTGCCATGGCAGAGGCGAATTCGGTCACCACCCAGCCGCTGATGCACAGGCCATCCGCCTGCCCCAGCCAGTCCTGCACCGCGCCAGACTGCGCCTCAGGCGTCAGCGCCGCGATCAGGATCGACGTATCGCAATAGATCATTCAGAACCGGTCGCCATCGCGCAGTTCGCGGATGAATTCCCCCGCCCCGCGCTCTTGCGGCGTCAGCCCCGCCGTGAACCGCCGCAAGGCCGCCGCATCTACCCGCGCCTTGGCCCGCACCGGCGGCACCAGCCGAGCCACCGTTTTCCCCCGCCGCGTAATCGCAATCTCTTCCCCCGCCTCGACTCGGTCGAGCAGCGCGGAAAGCTGGGCCTTGGCATCGGCGAGGTTGATGGATGTCATCTTGGGTTCCTGACCACAATTCTGGTCATATAGCATAGACGCGAAAGATCAAGGAGCGGGATCCTCCTAGAGTAGACGCTAACTCCCACTCTTTGCCCGATTGTCCGCTATGCACAACATGTCGCAGTTCTCAGCTGTCGTCTTGCCGCCCTTGTGCCACGGAATGCGGTGATCCGCCTCCATCTCGTGGAATTCAAAATGCTTGCTGCAAGTCGAGCAAATGCCTTTTTGCCGCGCATAGACCGCCTGCTTAGTCTTTTCGTCAAAGGCTCGTAAGTTCAGCGTCTTTTCATTGCCAGTCAGCAGATAGGCATAAATGCCCTTCTTGTTTTCTACTTCGTCATCGTCGATCAGCGCGACGATGCGCTTTTCGAGTTCAGCGGCATTTAGCGTGTCATCCTTGTGCACGTTGTAAAAGCGCCCCCAGGGCAGGCCTTTCATAAGCCGAGCACGGGCACTATCCTGATTTGGGAACACCCGCTTCACCCAATCGAACACCGCTTGCCAATAGGCCCACAGTTCCTGCGCGTCAGCGTCGGAACGGTGATCGTCCATGTATTTTTCAATCTTCCCACCGGAGAACCAATCGATCGCGATTTCCAAAACTTCTTGCCTGTTTGGATCAGCGGATATCAGTTTGTCCCGACCGTCTTGGACGGCGGGCGGATTTCTACGAGAAAACCAGCGCTTAGCGTCGGCTAACCACGGTCCGGTGTAGATCGCGTTGCGCAATTCTTGGCGGCTTAGTTCCTTGCCTGCGATATTGATAACCTTGAACCAATCGAGCTTATCCGCATCACTGCCATCGCAGACATAGATCGAAAGTTCGTAGTCGAGGATTTGTTGCTGGCGTTCCTTGGTTAGGTTATGGAACGAGAAGGGATTGCCGTCGATCTCGACCGAAAAATCGCCGTTCACATATTGGCACAAACTGATCGTGCGCTGCTGCCCGTCCATAAGCTCGAAGCCGTCGTCCGTAACGGCCCAATACATCGTGTTCAGCGGGAACCCCTTGCGCACTGTGTCAATAACAGCGTTGCGCTCTTTTGGCCCATAGACGAACTCACGCTGATAGGCGGGGCGGATGTTGAGTTTTCCGCCATAGCCGCTGACGCCTTGCTCGCCGTTATCGGCAAAAGCTTTAGCCAACTGCTCAACTGTAACCGCCCGCAATTCGATTTTCATGACGTTTTGTTCCGAACAACCACGCGATCATACATCCTCTTAAATTCGCCACCGCCAAGGTCCAGGTAAAAGCGACCAGTACCTGTCTGCCCCGGCACAACCTCCGCCATCGGCTTTGCTAAAGTTCCACTGAATCCGACAATTTCAAATTGGTCAGGTGACAACTTGGAGACAGCGGTGACTGGTATGCCCATATTGCCTTCGTAATCGAAAGGAATATCCGTGTATCTACCAACTTCTATCGCATCATAATTGACATATTTGGGATAATCTTCAGGTGTATATTTCTTAAAAATATTTATTTTTTCGTGCCTCTTGGCAAAATCTATATTAGTATACCAACACCCTGTTCCGAGACTGCGCCATTTTTGCCCATTTTCATCTATCCAGAAACGGGTGTCGCGCGGCTCATAATAATC
>CAZKAX010000185.1:0-3012 GCA_964550775.1 uncultured Novosphingobium sp.
CTGGCGCGCGAGGCGGGCGGCTGGGATCTGGTCAAGCTGGAAGTGCTGGGCGAGGCCCGCACGCTCTATCCCGATATGCGCGAAACGCTGAAAGCCACCGAAGTGCTGGCCCGGGAAGGCTTCCTGCCGATGGTCTATTGCGTCGATGATCCGATCGCGGCGAAGCAGCTGGAAGAGGCCGGCGCGGTGGCGGTGATGCCGCTGGGCGCGCCGATCGGTTCGGGGCTGGGGATCCAGAACCGCGTCACGATCCGGCTGATCGTCGAAGGCGCCAAGGTTCCGGTGCTGGTCGATGCCGGGGTCGGCACTGCCAGCGATGCGGCAGTGGCGATGGAGCTGGGCGTGGACGGCGTGCTGATGAACACCGCGATTGCCGAGGCCAAGGATCCGATCCGCATGGCCCGGGCGATGAAGCTGGCGGTTGAAGCGGGGCGGCATGCTTACCTGTCAGGCCGGATGGCGACTCGCAAGTATGCCGATCCATCGAGCCCGTTGGCGGGGCTGATCTAGACCGCCTTGCGCGCGATCACATTGACCCAGGGCGAAATGCGGCCGCAATAGCCCGCGCCTTCGCCCTCGGTCAGTTCCAGCACCTGCCAATCGCCCGCCGCGCGATAGCAGGCCTCTGCCTCGAACCGAGCGAGATAGTTGAAATAGCGGCCCAGATCGTCGCGGCACGCCACGCCGCCGCTCTTGTAGGTTGCCATGTGCCAGCCGCCGGGTTTCAGCGCGGTCCAGATCCGGCCCAGCACCCCGGGCAGGCTGCTACGCGGCACGTGGAGCAAGGAATAGCTGGCATAGACCACATCGAACTGTCCGTTGGCGTCCAGTTCGTCAAACCGCATCACCCGCACCGGCCGGTCCAGCCGCTGGCTGGCGAGCGCGGCCATTTCGGCCACGCCGTCGGTCGGCTCGATCGCAAAGCCCCGCCCGGCCATGTAAGCTGCGTCGCGCCCGCCGCCGCAGCCCAGCTCAAGGATCGTGGCCCCGGCAGGCAGCCGGTCCAGAAAGCCCGGCAGATCGCAATTGATCTCCTCTGGCGTGCAGGCGTGATAGGCCGGAGCCCGATCCGCGTAGAAGGCCAGCGTTTCCGGATCAAAGGCTGGCACTTTCTGAACCCCTTCACCGTTCCACGCAGCACTGCCTAACGCAGGAGCAGGGCTTCGTCAGCCATCATGGTTAACGGGATCATAACCATATTCTGGTGATCTGTGCCTGACCACCAACGGGGGCAGAACAATGGCCAGTACCGGTACCGCATCGCTGACGATCAACGAGCTGCGTGAATTCGCGAGCTTCAGCGCCAGCGAGCAGCGCTATATCAAGCGCAGCCTTGATGTCGGGCTGGGGCGGCAGGATGCGTTCAAGCTGTGGGCGCGCGATGCGGCTGAAAGCGCCTCGATCCGCAGCCAGTATGTCGCCTATCAGGAGCTCAAGACCCTGCGCGGGCAGGTTCCGGCCGATACCTCGTTCGAAAGCCTCGATGGCTATATGGGCAAATTGCTGCGGCTGGCGGCGTTCGATCTGGCCCAGGAACGGATTGAAAGCTTCTCGGCGTTCCGCTTTCTGTACGAACGCCTGCTGGGTGCAGAAGTGCGCCCGTTCCTGCCCAGCGCGTTCTGCGCAGCTTCGGCCTTGCCGCAGATTCGCCCCGACCGGCGCAAGCACTTGCTGCAGTCGATCAGCGAGGCGGCGGCGACCGCCCCCGGCTGGTCGACTCGTGAGCCCAGCTTTTATCCCGAATGGGTGGAAAAAGAAGCGGCCTGACAGCAGCTTAACCGGCCAGCGCAGATTTGCGAACCGGGCCTGGCCGGGCTGTGGATACGAATTTTCTGCCCTTCTGACAAAAAATCCATCGACGAAGCCCTCGTAACGCGCCAAAACGCGCGTCACGTCCGCCATTGGCGGGCGTCGCATCAAACGAGGGGGTTACCCAATGAAGAAGATTGCTCTGTTCGCCGCCGTCGCGGCTGGCTCGCTTGCCCTCGCCGCCTGCGGCGAAAAGAAGGAAGAAGCTGCTCCGGCCGCTGAAGAAACCACTGCTGCCACTGAAGCCGCCGCTGACGCTTCGGGCGCCGCTTCGGACGACGCTGGCGCTGCTGCTGAAGCCGCTCCGGCCGCGAGCGAAGCCGCCAAGTAAGGCGATCCGCTGAACGATCAAGGCCGGGTGCGCGGGTGTGGACCACCGTCGTGCCCGGCCTTTTTCTTTGCCCGCTGGGCACGTGATTCGCGCCGATCAGCCCTTGTAGAGCGCGTCCAGCCGCTCGCCGTACCGGGCCTTCAGCTTATGGCGGCGGATCTTGAGACTGGGGGTCATTTCCTCGTTGTCGATTGCAAAGGCTTCGTCCGCGAAAGTATACTGCCGGACCTTTTCAACCACCGACAAGTCCTGATTGACCCGGTCAATCGCCGCGCGCACCGCGCTGCGGAAGGCGGGCAGATCCTGCAGGGCGCGAAAATCGAACTTCTCGCCATTGGCCCGCGCCCAATCGAGCGCCCATTCGGCATCGGGCACGATCAGCCCGGCGATATAGGGCCGCTTGTCACCCACCACCATCGCCTGGGCAATTTCGGGCTGAAGCGTCAGCATCCCCTCGATCTTCTGGGGTGAGACATTGTCGCCCTTGTCGTTGACGATCATGTCCTTCTTGCGGTCGGTGATCACGATCCGGCCCCGGTCATCGATATGGCCGATATCGCCGGTATGCAGCCAGCCGTCCTGCAGCGCCTTGGCGGTCTCCGCCTCGTTGCGCCAGTATCCGTGCATCACCAGTTCGCCGCGGACCAGGATTTCACCATCCTCGGCAATCCGCACCTCGACCCCGTCAAGCGGCGGGCCGACCGTGTCCATCTTGAGCCCGGCGGCGGGGCGGTTGCAGCTGATCACCGGCCCGGCCTCGGTCTGGCCATAGCCCTGCAGCATGGTCAGCCCCATGCTTTCAAAGAAGACCCCAACCTCGGGGTTGAGCGGCGCGCCGCCCGATACCATCGCCTTGATCCGCCCGCCGAATT
>CAZKAX010000186.1:0-3009 GCA_964550775.1 uncultured Novosphingobium sp.
CTGAACAAAATGGCCTCAAACCTCGAACGTGCATTTAACAGGTCCTGACCCTAAGGCACCATCTCAACGATGGGGTGGTATCATTATGGTCCGGTTCGCGCTTGGTTTCACGCTGTCCACCATCGCCCTGATCAGCGCCGCGCCGATCCAGGCCAAAACTGCCTTGGAACATGAGCTCAGCGTGTTCTGCCCGGGCAAGAAGACGCGCAATCCTGACAAGACCGTGCGCTACAGCCAGGTGGACCTGACGCTTGATACGATCAGTGTCCGCTATGATCCCAAGAACGACATGACCCTGAAGGACATTCAGGCGGGCAGGAAGCCCCCGGTGGTGACCCCGGCCATGATCAAGGCGCGGCGCGACAAGGCCTATGCCGAATTCGGCAAAGTGCTGTCCGAATGCCAGACGCAGCATGACTGGACCGATGAGGAACGCAGCGAGATCGGTGAGTTCACGGTGGCCTGGGCAAGCATGTCGGAAGTCAAATTCGCGCTGTTCTCGCCGCCGGAAGAAGTGCTGTTCAACCAGTACAGCCACCGCATGCAACAGCCCGATTTCCAGGCCCTGGCCGACAACAAGTTCAAGGGTTCGCCGCTGCACAAGGCCGTGATCGCGGATCTGAAAGCGACCGACTGGTACAAGCAGAACAAGCGTAACCTCAACCTTGACGATGCCTATTTCCAGGGGCTGATCGTCGATGCCTATTACAACAAGCTGGTTGCCGAAGTGATGCGCGGGCGGTTTAAGGAGAGCGCGCAAAAGCGCTTCCCCGGCTAGCTCCAGCCCGCTTCGAATTGCCTCTGTCCTACATTGCCGAAATCTGGCAAAAGGGGCGCATGACCCTGATTTGCGCGCTGTTCCCGCCTGCTGCCTGCACCCTTGAAACAGCTTTGAAACCGGGTCCGGACTTTGTTCTCTGGACAGTGTCAACCGTGTCAACCTGTACAGCTTTCGGGGGTGCAAGATGAACGGATTGACCCACCTCGATTCGCGGGGCCACGCCCGGATGGTCGATATCGGCGGCAAGGCTGAAACGCAGCGGGTGGCCATTGCCAGCGGGCACATCGCCATGTCGGCAGAGGCATTGGCGGCGGTGCGCGATGGCGCGGTGCCCAAGGGCGATGTCCTCGCCGCCGCGCGGATTTCCGGGATCATGGCGGCGAAGAAAACTGCCGAGCTGATCCCGCTGTGCCACCCGTTGGCGCTCGATGCGGTGACGGTCGATTTCACGCTGGATGACAAAGGCGTGCTGGCCACGGCCACGGCCAGCCTGACCGGGCGGACCGGGGTGGAAATGGAAGCCATGACCGCCGTCACGGTGGCGCTGCTGACGATCTATGACATGGCCAAGGCCGTCGACAAGGGCATGGTAATCGGCGCGGTGCGGCTGATCGAGAAGCGTGGCGGCAAGTCCGGGCACTGGCGGGCGGCGGACTGATGGCCGCCCTGCTCTCGCTGGAAGCAGCGCAGGCGCAGCTGCTGGCCCTTGCCGTGCCGCTGCCGGTGGAGCGGGTGCCGGTGGGCGAGGCGTTGGGGCGGTACCTCGCCGAACCGCTGGTGGCCCACCGCACCCAGCCCGCAGCCGACCTGTCGGCGATGGACGGCTATGCCCTGCGCATGGCCGACCTGCCGGGACCGTGGCAGGTGGTGGGCGAAAGCGCCGCCGGGCATCCCTATGCCGGAACCCTGGCAAGTGGTGAGGCGGTGCGGATCTCCACCGGGGCGCTGATGCCCGATGGGGCGGACATGGTGCTGATGCAGGAGGATGCGGGCCGCGAGGGGGACCTGCTGCGCCTCACCGGCACCCCGCCTGCCCCGCTCGGCAAGCATATCCGCCGCTGCGGCAACGATTTTGCCAAAGGTGCGGAGCTGCTGCCCGCCGGCACCCGGATCGGTCCGGCACAGATCGCGCTGCTGCTCGCCGCCGGGCAGCGGCTGGTCGCCGTGCGGCGCAAGGTGCGGCTGGCGGTGATCGACAGCGGCGATGAGTTGGCCGCC
The DNA here is from genome assembly GCA_964550775.1 of uncultured Novosphingobium sp. GTDB lineage: Bacteria > Pseudomonadota > Alphaproteobacteria > Sphingomonadales > Sphingomonadaceae > Novosphingobium. Next base: position 2,000 of record CAZKAX010000186.1, read on the forward strand.
GACCCGGAGCTTTGCGCACCGCATCAGGTGCCAGCCAGCAACGGCGCGATGCTCGCCGCGATGGCTGCGCCTTGGTGCGGCGATCTGCAGCGGATCGGCCCGGTTGTGGACGATCTGGACGCCCTTGTCGCGGCGCTCAACGCCAGTGCGGCCGCCGATGTCGTGGTCACCAGCGGCGGCGCTTCGGTGGGCGATCATGACCTGATTCGCCCCGCTCTGGAACGCTGGGGGGCTTCGATCGAATTCTGGAAAGTGGCGATAAAGCCCGGAAAACCCCTGCTGATCGCCCGCAAGGGGCAGCAGCTTGTGGTCGGCTTGCCGGGCAACCCGGTGTCGAGCCATGTCACCGCCTTCCTGTTCCTGCTGCCCCTGCTCAGAACCCTGCTCGGCGCGGCGCAGCCACTGCCCCGCCCGGCCCTCATCCCAAGCGCGGAAAACCTCGGCCCGGGCGGCGAAAGGCGCGAATTTACGAGGGCCTGGTGGGACGGCCACAGCGTGACCACCCGGCTCAACCAGGACAGCGGCGCGCTCTCCACCCTCGCCCACAGCAACGCCCTGATCGACCGTGCCGTCGGAGCTCCGGAAGTGGCAGCCGGAACACCCGTTCCGGTTTATCTGCTCGAAAATGGCGGAATTGCTTGACGCGATTCGAAAGGTTGCTTAATTGTTCCTTATTCGTTCACTGAACGGCACAGGAACATCGCTCGGTTGTCCCCTGTAGCCTTTGGTAGGGAGTGACGCCGAAATGCTGACCCGCAAGCAGCACGAACTGATCCGTTTCATCCAGACCCGCCTCGAAGAATCGGGGGTCAGCCCCTCGTTTGAGGAGATGAAGGAAGCGCTGGATCTCAAGTCCAAGTCGGGCGTCCACCGTCTGATTTCCGCGCTGGAGGAACGCGGCTTCATCCGCCGCCTGCCCAACCGGGCCCGCGCGCTGGAAGTGCTGCGCATGCCGGAGGCCGCGGCCAATCCGCAGCCCGTAGCGTCCGCCGCGACTTCTGAAGCGGCCA
>CAZKAX010000187.1:0-2954 GCA_964550775.1 uncultured Novosphingobium sp.
CCTGACCGAAGCCAAGGCGCTGGTCGAAGCCGCGCCGAAGGCGATCAAGGAAGGCGTGTCGAAGGCCGAAGCCGAAGACATCAAGGCCAAGGTCGAAGCCGCCGGCGGCAAGGTCGACATCAAGTAAGCCTTACCGCTTACCGACTTTACAGGAACGGGCGGTCCCAGCCGGGGCCGCCCGTTTCGTTTGGGGCCAAACGCGTCTCGCGCCCCCAGAGGTTCAAGACCTACTTCAGCGTCTTGAGGTATTCGATCACTTCCTTGCGCTTGGCCGCATCGGTCAGCCCGGCGAAAGTCATCTTCGTGCCCGGCACCATTTTCATCGGCGCGGCCAGATACTTGTCCAGCGTGGCATCGTCCCAGGTCAGGTTGGCGTTCTTCATTGCATCGCTGAAGGCGAACCCGGCGATTTCGCCCGACTTGGTGCCATAGACCCCGACGAGGCTGGGGCCGATCCCCATCTTGCCCTTTTCGGTCGAATGGCAGGCGACGCACTGGGCAAAGGCGGCGGGCCGACCATCGGCCGCAGCGGCAGCAGTGGTCGCAGCGGCAGCGGGCGAAGCGGTGGTGCTGTCTGCGCCCGCAGCAGTCTTTTCTTCGGCGGGCGAGCCGCAGGCCGCCAGGCCAAGGATCAGGGTAAGGGCAACAACCGACTTTGCAGCAATTCGCATGGCTCTCTCCAACAGGAACATGGCCACCCCGCCCCCACGGAAGCAGCCGACACAATCGGGGCTAGTTAGACCGGAGAGCCATGCCAGCGAAAGTGTCTTTGTTGCAGCATCCGTTGCACGAAGCGCACGGCGCACCGGCAAAATTCGCACTGCCTCCCTTTCCGGCTAGGTCAGCCGCGCGGATTCGCCTATCCGGACCGGCTTCATGATTGCCGCCAAGCCCCTTTCCCCCTTGCGCACCGAACTGCGCGCCACGCTGCAACTGGCGACGCCGCTGGCGATCGCCAACCTGCTGCAGATGCTGGTCTATGCAATCGACGTGATTTTTGTAGCGAGGCTTGGCGAAGCAGAGCTGGCCGCATCCAGCCTGGCGACCACCCTGTTCGGCCTGATGATGTGGTGCACGATCGGACTGACGGGAGCCTGCGCCCCGCTGATCTCGGCCGAACTCGGCCGTCGCCGCCATGCGGTGCGCGAAGTGCGCCGGTCGGTCCGGATGGCGCTGTGGCTGGCGGTGATTTGCGGCCTGTTGGCCATGGCCGTATCCGCCAATGGCGAGCAGCTGATGCTGCTGGCCGGACAGGATCCGAAAGTGGCGCGGCTGGCCGGACGGTTCCTGGAAATCCTGCTGTGGGCGACGATCCCCAACATCATGGCCGGGGTGCTGCGCAACGCCGTATCGGCGCTGGGCCGCCCGGTGTTTGCCACGGCGATCACCGCGCTGGCGATTGTGGTCAATGCGGCGGGCAATTATGTGTTCGTGTTCGGCCATTTCGGCGCCCCGGCGATGGGGCTGGACGGTTCCGCCCTGTCCAGCGTGCTGACCGCGCTGGCCATGCTGGCGGCCTATGTCGCGGCAATTCAGGCAGACCGGCGGTTGCGGCGTTATCATCTGTTCGGGCGCTGGTGGCGCGCGGAATGGGCGCGGTTCAGGGACCTGCTGCGGATCGGCCTGCCCATCGCACTGATCATCCTCGCCGAAGGCGGGCTGTTTTCCAGCGCGGCCTTTCTGATGGGGCTGATCGGACAGGCGCAGCTGGCGGGTCATACCGTGGCTTTGCAAGTGGCCGCGCTGGCGTTCCAGATCCCGTTCGGGATCGGACAGGCCGCGACGATCCGGGTCGGCTATCATTACGGCGCGGGCGACACCGCCGCAGTGGGCCATGCCGGCAAGGCGGCGCTGATCCTGGCGCTGGGCTATATGGCGCTGCCCGCCGCGCTGATGATCGGCGTGCCGCGCTGGGTGCTCAGCCTCTATGTCGATCCGGCTGCACCGCAGAACGCGCGGATGGTGGGCTTTGCGGTGCAATACCTGGTCGTGGCCGCCGCGTTCCAGCTGTTTGACGGGATGCAGGCCGTGCTGGCGGGCGCCCTGCGCGGACTGCAGGATACGCGCGTCCCGATGCTGCTGGCGCTGACGGGTTACTGGCTGTTCGGGTTCACCACCTCGGCCGCGCTCGGCTTTCTCACCCCGCTGGGCGGACTGGGCGTGTGGCTGGGGCTGGCGATGGGGCTGGTCGTTGTTTCGGCTCTGTTGCTGCACCGCTGGCAGCGGCGCGAACAGATGGGGCTTGTCCCGGTTTGAGCCGGACGATCACAAGCTGAAAAAAATGACGGCGCGCGCCTTGACGCCCCGCTTGCCCCCACCCATATGCGCCTCGCTGGCACTCCCCACAGGAGAGTGCCAACTTACATCATGTAACGCCAAGAGAGAGGGAACACACCCATGGCATTTCGTCCGTTGCACGACCGCGTGCTTGTCCGCCGCGTCGAAGCTGAAGAAAAGACCGCTGGCGGCATCATCATCCCCGACAGCGCCAAGGAAAAGCCGGCCGAAGGCGAAATCGTCGCCGTTGGTTCGGGTTCGAAGGCCGAAGACGGCAAGGTTACCCCGCTGGACGTCAAGGCCGGTGACCGCGTGCTGTTCGGCAAGTGGTCGGGCACCGAAGTCAAGGTCGACGGTGAAGACCTGCTGATCATGAAGGAATCGGACATTCTCGGGATCATCGGCTGAACCAGCCTTCCCGCTTTGGACTGTGTCCATAGTGTCCATTCACCAGTTTAACCGTTTGATTTGAAGGAACAGCAACATGGCTGCCAAGGACGTAAAATTCGGCCGCGACGCCCGCGAACGCATTCTCGCCGGTGTCGACATTCTCGCCAACGCGGTGAAGGTCACCCTGGGCCCCAAGGGCCGCAACGTGGTGATCGACAAGAGCTTCGGCGCGCCGCGCATCACCAAGGACGGCGTCACCGTCGCCAAGGAAATCGAGCTCAAGGACA
>CAZKAX010000188.1:0-2933 GCA_964550775.1 uncultured Novosphingobium sp.
AGCTGACTCTTAATCAGCGGGTCCTAGGTTCGAGCCCTAGTGCGTCCACCACTCCTCCCGCAATTGCCGGCACAGACAAAAAAGCATTTGCCTTGTTCGCACCCGCGCGGGCAAAGGCCCGCGCATGGAACAAATCAGCGCGAACCGCAGCCACGGCGGCACCCAGAGTGTCTACACGCACCACAGCGAAGCCACCGGCACGCCCATGACCTTTTCGGTCTTCATGCCCGATCATGCGCTGGGGGCAAAGTTGCCAGTGCTGTGGTATCTTTCGGGGCTGACCTGCACCCACGCCAATGTCACCGAAAAGGGCGAGTTCCGCGCCGCTTGCGCCGACCACGGGATCGCCTTCATCGCGCCCGATACCAGCCCGCGCGGTGACGATGTGCCGGATGATGAGGGCTATGACTTCGGCAAGGGCGCAGGCTTTTACGTCGACGCCACCCAGGAACCCTGGGCGGCCAACTTCCGGATGCGCAGCTATATCGAGCAGGAACTGCCGGCGCTGGTCGCGGCGGAATTTCCTCTCGACATGGATCGCCAGGGGATCACCGGCCACTCGATGGGCGGACACGGCGCGCTGACCATCAGCTTGCGCAATCCCGGCCGGTTCCGCTCGACCAGCGCGTTCTCGCCGATCGTCAGCCCGCTCAACTGCCCGTGGGGCGAAAAGGCGCTGGGCGGCTACCTCGGGCCAGACAAGGCCAGCTGGCGCGAGTACGATGCCTGCGCCCTGATCGAGGACGGCGCCCGCCTGCCTGACCTGCTGGTCGATCAGGGCGATGCCGACAACTTCCTGCACGAACAGCTCAAGACCGGACTGCTGGTCATGGCCGCGAAGAAGGCCGGGATCCCGGCCACGATCCGGATGCAGCCGGGCTATGACCATTCGTACTATTTCATTTCCAGCTTCATGGCCGATCACGTCGCCTGGCACGCGGAACGTCTTCGCGCTGACTGAGTGATATGATAGACGCAGCCTCTTAACGGGAGGCCCGCGATGCAATTGCAGCACCTGCGCTATTTCGTCGCATTGGCGCGGACCCGGCATTTCGCCCAGGCCGCGAGCGAATGCGGGGTGTCGCAGCCCACCCTTTCGGCTGGCCTCGCCGCGCTGGAGCATGAACTCGGCAAGCGGCTGGTCGAGCGTGATCGCCGCTTTATCGGCCTGACCGAACATGGCGAAGCGATCCTGCCCTGGGCCGAGCAGGCGCTGGGCGCGGTCCGCGGCCTTGGCCAGGCCGCCGCCACCAACCCGACCGCGCTGAGCGGTGAATTCCGCCTGTTCGTGATCCCTTCGGCGCAGCCGCTGGTCGGTCCGTTCGGCGACGCCTTGCTGCAAACCCATCCCGGGCTGACGCTCAACGTCACCGCCGGAACATCACGCGAGATCGAGCATGCCTTGCACGCCAATGAGGTCGATGCCGGGTTGACATATCTCGATCATGAACCGCCCACCAACATGCTGACCGCTCCGCTTCATAACGAGCAATATCGACTGATCGTGCGGCGCGGGACCGGGTTCGACGATACGGAATCGATTGGCTGGCAAGAGGTTGCGGCCATGCCGCTGTGCCTGCTGCACCAGGGCATGCAGTACCGACGGATTCTCGATGCGCAGTTCGCGCGGCACGGATTATCGCTCAGCCCGCGCTCCATCGCGGACAATTACGTTTCGCTGCTGGCGCTGGTCCGCTCGGGCCATTTCGCCTCGATCGTGCCTGATGCCTATGCCGGGCCGCTTGCCGGGGTCGACTGGTGCAAGTTCATCCGGATCGAGCCCGAAGCCCCGTTGCGGCGGCTCGGGCTGGTGGTGGTCAACCGCGATCCGCTTGGCTCGATGGCGCGGGCCGGTTTGACCGTGGCACAGCAACTCGATCCTGCCGACATGATAGATTTTTTCTATCACCCTTCAAATCTATCAATTTGACGGTGCAGCACCGCGCGCGCATGTCCGCGCCATGGGTGGGACCGAACTAGATCAGATCATCGCCGAGCATGCCGGACGCAAAGGCGCCCTGCTGCCGATCCTTCACGCTGTGCAGCACGCCTATGGCTGTATCGACGCAGCCGCAGAGCTGGCGATTGCGAAGGCGCTCAACCTGTCGCGGGCCGAAGTGCACGGGGTGGTCAGCTTCTATCATGACTTCAAGGAGGCACCCGACCCGCGCCCCAAAGTGGAGCTGTGCCGCGCCGAAGCCTGCAAGGCCCGCGGTGTGGAAGCACTGGTTCCTGCTGCTGAAGCGGCCGCCGGCGAACGCGTCAATCTGCGCGAGGTTTACTGTCTTGGGCTCTGTGCAATGGGCCCCAATGCCCGGATCGGCGAGCAGCTCTATTCCGCGCTTGATGAAGCCAGACTGGTCGAACTGGTGAGGTCGGCATGACGACGGTACGCATTCCCGATGATGCCCAGGCGATCGCGCTGGGTGCCGATGTCTTGGCCGCTGCTTTCGCCAAAGCCGGCTGCACGGTCGAACGGGTATCGAGCTGGGGCATGCACTGGCTTGAACCGCTGGTAGAGATCGACGGCAAAGGCTTCGGCCCGGCCACTCCGGACGATGTTCAGGCCATTCTGGATGGCACCAGCGCCAAGGCTATCGGCCCGATTGCCGAGCATCCGTTCATCAAGCCCCAACAGCGGCTGACCTTTGCCCGCGCCGGCAAGACCCGCCCGCTCAGCCTTGAGGACTATCAATCCACCGGCGGCTGGACCGCCCTCACCCGCGTCCGGGCGATGGACCGCGCCGATGTCGTCGCCGAAGTGATCGAAAGCGGCCTGCGCGGCCGCGGCGGCGCAGGCTTCCCCGCCGGGATCAAGTGGCGCACCGTGATGGAAGCCGCCGGGGACGAGAAGTACATCGTCTGCAACGCCGATGAAGGCGACAGCGGCACCTTTGCCGACCGGATGCTGATGGAAGGCGATCCGTTCCAGC
>CAZKAX010000189.1:0-2874 GCA_964550775.1 uncultured Novosphingobium sp.
GCGCCGCCTTCCCACATCTTGGTCAGCTTTTCGATCCGTTCGTCGGTCCAGCTCATTGCCCGTCCAGTTCCTTCGCGTGCGGCCCCAAGCGGGCCTGACGCTTGCCACATGCGCGGCAAGCCGATAGTCGCCACTCCATGGCCAATCAACCTGTTCCTGCACCGTCAACCGCCTCCGCCCCGTCGCTCGACACGAGCGTGGGGCAGCGAAATTTTCCGGCCCAGGGAGTGCCCTTGATCCACCGGGTCAACCGGCTCGGGCTGTGGACGCTCTATATGAAGGAAGTGCGCCGATTTTTCAAGGTGCAGACCCAGACGATCTGGGCACCCGCGATGACGACGCTGCTGTACCTGATGATCTTCACCGTGGCGATGGGCCGCGAAGGCTATACGGTGCTGGGTGTGCCCTTTGCCAGCTTCATCGCGCCGGGGCTGATCGTGATGGGCATGATCAACAATGCCTTTGCCAATACGAGCTTCAATTTCCTGGCCGGCAAGATCCAGGGAACGATCGTAGATTACCTGATGCCGCCGATTTCCAACGGCGAACTGATGCTGGGGCTGATCGGCGCGGCGGTGACTCGCGCAGTGCTGGTTGGCCTGGCGATCACTGCGGCGATGCTGCTGTGGCCGGGCGTTCATTTGAGCGCAGCGCACCCGTGGGCGATTGTGTGGTTCGGGCTGATGGGATCGATCCTGCTGGCGATTATCGGGCTGATCACATCACTGTGGGCTGAAAAGTTCGATCATGCCGCGATGGTGACGAACTTTGTGATCACCCCGCTGACCATGCTGTCCGGCACGTTCTATGTGATTCACAATCTGCACCCGGCGTTCCAGGTGGTCAGCCGGCTCAACCCGTTCTTCTATGTGATCAGCGGGTTCCGCTTTGGTTTTCTGGGGCAGAGTGACATTGGCGCGACCAATGCTGCGGTGTTCAATGGCGCGCTTTATGTCGGCCTGCTCAATCTGGTGATGGGCGCGGCCCTGTATCTGTTGCTGCGCAGCGGCTGGAAGCTCAAGAGCTGATGATCCACCCCTTTCTGGCGATCGAGCCGACCAGCGATCCGCTGCGCTTCCACCTTCCTGTCACCCTGGACCTTTGCGTGGGCCGCAGGGATCACGCGTTCCTGTTCGGCGGGGCCGGGCTGGCCACTGCGGTCGCCTGTGCGCGCCATGTCGCGGGGCGGGAACTGATCTGGGCCACCGCGCAGTACCTCTCCTATGCCCGGCCCGGATCGCTGATCGAAGTGGACGTGCGGCTCCCGGTCGAGGGGCACAACATCACCCAGGCGGTCATCACCCTGCACTGCGGGGACGAGGTGATCATATCCGCCACGGCAGCGCTGGGCGCGCGCGAAGGCCACCCCAGCGCCCAGTGGTTTGACCTGCCCGATGTGCCCGCGCCTGATCAGTGCAAGATCTGGGGCCCGTGGGATCACGAAGGTGGCGGCACCCTGATGCAGCGGCTGGAAAAACGAGTAGCACCGGACAGCATTGTGCTGCGCCCGCGTGACGGCATGGTCGATCCATCCGGCCGGATGCAGATGTGGATCCGCACGCGTGAAGATGTGCCGGTGGACGCGACGCTGCTGGCGCTGATGGGGGATTTCGTTCCGACCGGGGCTGCGGTCTCGCTTGGCCTCGATGGCGGCGGCAACAGCCTCGACAACACGCTGCGGCTGCACAATGTCGTGCCGACCCGCTGGGTGCTGTGCGATATCCAGATGAGCGCGGCGGGACGCGGCTTTGCGCACGGTCATTTGCGGCTGTTTGCCGAGGACGGGACGCTGATGGCGACCGCCTCGCAATCGCTGGTGCTGCGTTACCGCAAGGGCGCGTGACGCCTCAGTCGATCGGCACCGCGTTGGAATAGGTGCAACCGGGACGCAGCCAGATCGTTCCGCCAAACCCGCTGCCGGTGGTGCCGATCCGCTGCAACTGGAAGTTTCCGGTGACTTTGAGCGTAAGGGTGCCGGTTCCGCTGGCCCCGTCATTCAGGTCAACCCATTGCCCGGTGACCACATTGCCGCTGCGGCTGCCCTTGAACAGGTTGGTCCAGCTGGCCCCGTCGTCTTTGCTCTTGCCCTGCCACCACACCGCATTGCCGGCGCTGCGGATGCGATAGGTGCCGCCGTCGTTGGCTTTGAAGGTGCCGGTCAGCGCGGGCTGGGCCTTGCAAGTGGCGGCCCCGGCGGGGCTGTGAGCCAGCAGTGTAAGGCTCAGCGCAGCAAGAGAGATGGGCAACCTGGTCATCGGCAGCTCCGGTTTGCGGCTGGCCGCGATCAGTGCGTCAGCGAACGCCGCAGGCGATAGCGCCCGCCGTCAAAATCTTCGAACAGTTCGGCCACGCTGGGGTGGTCAATCGGTCCGGATTCACCATCGGACAGCAGGTTCTGCTGGCTGACATAGGCGACGTAGCTGGAATCCCCGTTTTCGGCGAGCAGGTGATAGAACGGCTGTTCGCGGTGCGGGCGCACTTCCTGCGGGATCGATTCGTACCATTCCTCGCTATTGGCGAAGACTGGATCGATATCGAACACCACGCCGCGGAAATCGAACACCTTGTGCCGCACAACGTCGCCAATCCCGAAGCGCGACTTGGTGCGCAGCGGGGCGTCGACCTTGCGGCCGGCCTGGGGCGAGAAGAAGGAAGCTCGGTCCATAGCCGCCAATATAGGGTGTTAGCGCCGCCGAAACAACGCCAGAGCGCTGCCGGTCCCCGATTTCCCTGCCAAGGGGGCTTGGCAAGCGCCCCTCCTTAGGCTAACCGCGCGCTTCCCGACCCGTCCGGCCCCACGGCCAGACACCGGCGATCTCGCGGAGAGGTGGCAGAGAGGTCGAATGCGCCGCACTCGAAATGCGGTGTACGGGT
>CAZKAX010000190.1:0-2851 GCA_964550775.1 uncultured Novosphingobium sp.
CGGGATCGAGATCAAGGCGGAGCTGGGGCTCAACGACACCCAGTTCGGCCTGCTGGTTGGCACCCCGATCCTCACCGGATCGCTGGTCCGCTTATTCCTGGGGGTCTGGACCGACCAGTATGGCGGGCGGATCGTCTTTCCGCTGACCATGCTGGCTTCGGCGGCATCTACCCTGCTGCTTAGCCATGCCGATACCTACGCCCTGATGCTGCTGGCCGCACTGGGGCTGGGCATGGCGGGCGGCGGCTTTGCGGTGGGCGTGGCCTATGTCTCCAAGTGGTACCCGCAGGACAAGCAGGGCTCGGCCCTCGGCTTCTTTGGTATGGGCAATGTCGGGGCGGCGGTAACCAAGTTTATCGCGCCGTTCGTCATGGTGGCGATGGGCTGGCAGGCAGTGGCGCAGATCTGGGCCGTGGCGCTGGCGATCACGGCCGTGCTGTTCTTCCTGTTCGCCAAGGATGATCCGGAACTGGCCGCACGCAAGATCAGCGGGGAGAAACCCAAGGGTCTGAAAGAACAGCTGGAACCGCTCAAGAACGAGCAGGTCTGGCGCTTTTCGCTCTATTACTTCTTCGTCTTTGGGGCTTTCGTTGCGCTGGCGCTGTGGCTGCCCAAGTACCTGATCGGGGTCTACGGGGTGGACATCAAGGTTGCGGGGATGCTGGCTGCTACCTTCAGCCTTTCGGCCTCGTTGTTCCGGGCTTACGGCGGAATCCTGTCGGACCGCTATGGTGCGCGCAAGATCATGTACGCCACCTTCGGCGTGTCGATGCTGTGCCTGTTCATGCTGTCCTATCCGGCGACGGACTATACCATTCACGGCATCAAGGGCGACATCCGGTTCTCCACGTCGATGAACCTGGTGCCGTTCGTCATCACGATCTTCGTGCTCGGCTTCTTCATGTCGCTGGGAAAGGCGGCGGTCTACAAGCACATCCCGGTCTATTATCCCGATCACGTCGGTTCGGTCGGCGGGCTGGTCGGTCTAGTCGGCGGGCTTGGCGGCTTCGTGCTGCCGATCGTGTTTGGCGCGGTCAGTGATCTGACCGGCATCTGGACCAGCTGCTTCATGGTGCTGTTCGCGCTGGTTGGGGTGGCACTGGGCTGGATGCACCTGGCGATCCGCCAGATGGAGCAGAAGGCTGCCGGGATCGACACCCGCTCGCTGCCGCAGTTCCCGGAAATGGCAGGGCTGCACGATGCTGAAACCCACGCCGAACAGGCGGTCAAGGGCAAGGTCCTGACCGACTGGCGACCCGAGGATTCGGCCTTCTGGGAGGAAACCGGCCAGCGCATTGCCAATCGCAACCTGTACATCTCGGTCCCCGCACTGCTGCTTGCCTTTGCAGTGTGGATGGTCTGGTCCGTGGTGGTCGCCAAGCTTCCCCTCATCGGCTTCGACTATACCACGGACCAGCTGTTCTGGCTGGCCGCCCTGCCCGGCTTGTCGGGCGCGACCTTCCGGATCTTCTACAGCTTCATGGTGCCGATCTTTGGCGGAAGGCTGTGGACCACGCTGTCCACCGCGTCGCTGCTGATCCCGGCCTTCGGGATCGGCTATGCGGTGCAGAACCCGGATACGCCGTACTTCATCTTCCTGGTCCTGGCGCTGCTGTGCGGCTTTGGCGGCGGCAACTTCGCCTCGTCGATGTCGAACATCGGGTTCTTCTTCCCCAAGGCGCAGAAAGGCAACGCGCTGGCGCTCAACGCCGGTCTCGGCAATCTGGGCGTTTCGGTGATGCAGTTCGCTGTGCCGCTGGTCATCACGGCAGGCGTGTTCGGCGCCCTGGGCGGCGAGGCGCGCGCGGCCAGCGACGGCAGCCAGCTGTGGCTGCAGAACGCCGGCTTCATCTGGGTGCCGTTCATCATCGCCAGCACCTTGCTCGCCTGGTTCGGGATGCACGATATCGCCGATGCCAAGGCCAGCTTTGCCGAGCAGGCGGTGATCTTCCAGCGCAAGCACAACTGGCTGATGTGCTGGCTCTACACCGGCACGTTCGGCTCGTTCATCGGCTTTTCCGCCGGTCTGCCGCTGCTCGCCAAGAGCCAGTTCCCCGACGTCAACGTGCTGAAGTACGTGTTCCTTGGCCCGCTGGTCGGCGCCATCAGCCGCGCGGCGACTGGCTGGGTGGCCGATCACTGGGGCGGCGCGCGGGTGACGTTCTGGGTGTTCATCGGCATGATCGTCGGCGCACTGGGCGTGATCCACTTCCTTGAGGCCAAGGACTTCAACGGCTTCCTTGGCGCCTTCGTCTTCATGTTCTTTGTCACCGGGGTGGGCAATGCCTCCACCTTCCAGATGATCCCCGCGATCATGCGCCAGGAAGTGCCGCGGCTGATGCCTGAGCTCGACGCCGCCCAGCGCACCCGTCAGGCGGAGAAGGAATCGGCGGCCATCGTCGGCTTCACTTCGGCGATCGCGGCTTATGGCGCCTTCTTCATCCCGCGCGCCTTCGGGATGTCGATCTCGTCCACCGGATCGCCGATGGCGGCGCTTTATGGCTTCATCCTGTTCTACGCCAGCTGCGCGGCGCTGACATGGTGGGCATACACCCGCAAGGGCAGCCTGCTCCACGATATCGAGCGCGGCCGCGCCCCCACTGCCCCAATTGCCCAAGGAGCCCCCGCATGAGCCATCTGCTCGATCGCCTGACCTTCTTCCGCCAGAAGAAGGAGCAATTCTCCGACGGCCATGGGGTCACCACCGCCGAGGCCCGCGACTGGGAGGACAGCTATCGCAAACGCTGGCAGCACGACAAGATCGTGCGCAGCACCCACGGGGTGAACTGCACCGGATCGTGTTCGTGGAAGATCTACGTCAAGGGCGGGATCATCACCTGGGAGACCCAGC
>CAZKAX010000191.1:0-2756 GCA_964550775.1 uncultured Novosphingobium sp.
AAAGAATCCTTCGGATTCTTGCTAACGGACTCGGCGCTGTGGACGGATGGCGAAGTACCGCCACACAGACCTGCCGAAACGAGGTTAAGCGATGGGCCGCAGCTGACTCACGTCACGCTGGTCTGGCGCGAGGGTCAACGCGAGGACTGGCTCAAGTTCGGCAAGCCGGTTGCCGAGCGAATCGTCAGCCGCAGCGGACGGATCGAGAGCTACGCCGCTGGCCAGGTGTTCGCCTTGGTGCGCTGGGCCTCCAATGATTACGGTACCATCCGCTCGACGCTCGACATCGTTCGTGCCGTCGATGGACACGAACCTTGCACACCGGTGCCGCAGGTTGATCCGGGCGGAGATGTCCTGCTCAGCGTTCATGGCTGGCCGAAAGTCGCGCAGGTCTTCCGCCTGATCGACGCAATCGAAGCGGCAGGCATCGACCCATGCGATGTCGCGCCCGATCATTGGCGGCATATCCACAACCGGCTTGCCGGGCGCGAAGTGCCGCGCGACTACAGCCCTGCGCGTCATCGCGCCTGGCTCCAGCGCAAGGCGCTGTTTCCATGACCCGGCGCAGCTTCGTCCTGGCTGGCGCCGTCCTGGCCGCCACACTCGCGACGCTGATCGTTCCGGTCTCGCGCTATGCCGTGTGGAACGCGACTGCCTCGGTGCCGACTGGGCTTTACGCGATCCGCGGCAAGGCAAGCCTGCACGTCGGCGAACGCGTCGCCGTCGAACCGCCGCCTGAACTGCGGCGTTTGCTGGCTGAACGGCATTACCTCCCGACCGGCGTACCGCTTTTGAAGCGCGTCGCCGCTATGCGCGGCCAGCGCGTCTGCCGATTCGCGCATGGCATCACCATCGATGGCCGATATGTCGGCATGGCGCGCGCGCGCGACCGACTGGGTCGCCCTCTGCCCGTATGGGCGGGCTGCCAAGTGCTGCGCAATGGCGAGCTGTTCGTGATGAACCCGGCTGCACCCGACAGCTTCGACGGGCGCTATTTCGGCGTGCTGCGCATCACGCAAGTCATCGGCCGCGCGACACCGATTTGGACCGATGAAGCAGGCAATGGCGACCATGTCTGGTTCGCCGATCCCCATTCGAACCAACCCACCAGTTCAACAACCGAAGGAGACTGAACGATGAAGATTGGATATTTTGTGACCGCCGAAGGCGGCCTGGCCGGACACATCACGACGCTGACGCTCGACATCGGCGTGGTGCTGCTCCCCACCGAACCCTCCGACAACGAGAACGCGCCCGATTACCGGGTGGTTGCTGGCGACGGCGACGAGGCGCGTGAGATCGGTGCAGGTTGGAAGCGCACCGGCGAGAAGGCTGGCGACTATGTCGCGCTCCAGATCGACGACCCTGCATTCGTCCAGCCTCTGCGGGCCAATTTGTTCCACGACGACGGCACCGGTCACGTCCTGGTCTGGTCGCGCCCGTCCCGGCACGACAAGGCGGATTGAGTCGATGCGCTTGATTCGCTTGAGCTTAGCAGCGTTCCTCGCAGCGGCCCTGTTCGGTACCGCGCCCGCCTTCGGGCAGGCCGCTGCCGAACAGGCGCAGCCGCACGCCATCGACATTGCTCCGCACGTCGCCGAGGCGTCGCAGCGCTTCGGCATCCCTGAGCACTGGATCTATGCCGTAATGCGTACCGAAAGTGCAGGCCGGGTCGGCGCAGTCTCGTCAGCAGGAGCGATCGGACTAATGCAACTTATGCCCGGAACCTGGGCGCGCCAGCGCACCCGGTTCGCCCTGGGAGCTGACCCGTTCGATCCGCGCGACAACATCATCGCGGGCACAAGCTACCTTCGCGAAATGTATGACAGCTATGGTGCCTCCGGCTTCCTCGCTGCCTACAACGCGGGGCCGGGCCGCTACCAGGACTGGCGGGATCGTGGTCGCCCACTCCCTGCCGAAACCCGCGCCTATGTCGCCAAGATTGCACCGATGCTGCAAACAGGCAGCGCGGCAACAGTCGTTGCCAGCACATCGCCTGTGCAACCGGCTCGCCCATCCTGGACACAGGGCCAGCTTTTCGCAGTGCGCGGAGGTGCAGCGGCGGACGCAACCGGCAGCTTCGCCGCCGCCGTGCCGCCGACATCCATTCGCGCTTCGTCTGCGCCCCTGAACGGCCTCTTCGCACCCGTTTCGGGGAGCCGTCCGCAGTGATTGACCGTTTGTCCTTCTGGCGTGTCACGGCGTGGTTTGGCGCAGGATTGTGCGGAAGGTCGGCTGCAGGAGAGGAAGGTTCAGGAGGATGGCAAGATGAAAGCGGAGCCAGCCGCTGGGGTGTGGGGGGGCAGAATTGCAAGGTTTTCAGAGCCAGCCGCTGCTCACCCCGGCTGGCTCCTTTCGCAGCAACACACGCAGTTCTGCCGCGCGATGAGCCAGCCGCCATTCGCGCCCGAACGCAG
This sequence comes from uncultured Novosphingobium sp., assembly GCA_964550775.1. Lineage (GTDB taxonomy): Bacteria > Pseudomonadota > Alphaproteobacteria > Sphingomonadales > Sphingomonadaceae > Novosphingobium. The sequence goes on from CAZKAX010000191.1 coordinate 2,418, forward strand.
CCATGAGCGACGACGATTTCGAAATCAGGCCGGGACGTATCCGTGATCGCAGCAGGGGCCAGGGCAAGGCGCGCACGCTCAAGGCCCAGCTTCGCGCACTCTCCAACCGGGCTGGCCACAGTGGCAGGTCTGGCGGCTCCGGGTCGCGGCGTGGGACTGGCCGCCTGACGCGAGGGCGGATCGCAAGCCTGCGCGCCACCTCTCGCGCCAGTCAACGCCGCGTCATCGTCAAGGCGCGAATCGTGCGGCATCGCGGCTCGCGCTTCACCGCCGCGCCGCTCGCACAGCACCTCACCTATCTCAAGCGCGACGGAGTCACCCGGGACGGGAAGGATGCTG
>CAZKAX010000192.1:0-2740 GCA_964550775.1 uncultured Novosphingobium sp.
GGGAGGATCGTTTCGGATATAGGCTTAATTGCTAATGAGAACTATTATCAGCAAATAGTTCCGCCTAGGTCCTTTTACAGCCTTGCAATCCCGGTTCCACCGGCTTAGGGCCGCTGCATTAACCGGACAGCTTGCACCAGCGGGATGGAATGGGCTGCCTCTTTTTGCCAGACGTGATCCCGCACTTCAGGGAAGGACATCGTCGAATTATGGCTCGCAAGAAGATCGCCCTTATCGGCGCCGGCATGATCGGTGGCACGCTCGCGCACCTCGCCGCGAAGAAGGAACTGGGCGACATCGTCCTGTTCGACATCGCCGAAGGGATCCCCCAGGGCAAGGCGCTCGATCTGTCGCAATGCGGCCCGGTCGAAGGGTTTGACGCAAAGGTCACCGGTTCGAACGACTATGCCGACATCGCCGGGGCAGACGTGGTGATCGTCACCGCCGGTGTCCCGCGCAAGCCGGGGATGAGCCGCGATGACCTGCTGGGCATCAACCTGGGCGTGATGAAGGCCGTGGGCGCCGGGATCAAGGCCCACGCTCCCGACGCTTTCGTGATCTGCATCACCAACCCGCTGGATGCGATGGTCTGGGCGCTGCGCGAATTTTCGGGCCTGCCGCACAACAAGGTGGTTGGCATGGCCGGCGTGCTGGATTCGGCGCGCTTCGCCACTTTCCTCGCCTGGGAATTCGGCGTCTCGGTCAAGGACGTCAACGCATTCGTGCTGGGCGGCCACGGCGATACCATGGTGCCGGTCACCAACTACACCACCGTCTCGGGCATCCCGGTCGACGATCTGGTCAAGATGGGCAAGTCGAGCAAGGAAGCGATCGACGCGATCGTCGCCCGCACCCGCAGCGGCGGCGGCGAAATCGTCGGCCTGCTCAAGACCGGCTCGGCCTATTACGCCCCCGCCACCAGCGCGATCGCCATGGCCGAAGCCTATCTGGGTGACCAGAAGCGCATCCTGCCCTGCGCGGTTTACGTTGACGGCAAGTACGGCCTCGACGGGCTCTACGTCGGCGTTCCCACCGTGATCGGCGCGAACGGCGCGGAAGAAGTGATCGAGATCGCGCTCGACGCCGAAGCCAAGGCCAATTTCGACGTCTCGGTGGGCGAAGTGCGCGGACTGCTGACCGCGTGCAAGGCGATCGAGCCGAGCCTGGCGTGAAAGGTCTGGGGCCCAAACTGAGGAGCATTGGATACTGGCTGATCGCGCCGTTCGTCGGCGCGACGCTGCTGTCCTGGATGTATCCTCCGTTAGGGCTCCTGATCGCCTTGCCGCTGGCCGCTTTCGGGATCTTTTTGGGGATGCTTGCCTTGACAGCCCACCGCCCTCGGGAAGCCTTTTTGGGGAGCCTCACGCCGTTTGGTTTTTCCGTGCTGGGAACTGTCACAGGCACACTTCTCAATCAACAGTGACCCAGTAGGAATCGTTGGATGATCTGTATTGGCCTCAAGCAACTCAAACGTTTGACCCGAATTTTTCGGAATTCCGTCATGCGAATGCTTGCGGTCTGCAACAAAGCCGAGCCTTCAAGAGTCTGAGCCATGGTAGCCGTCCTCCCCCTCCTTGCTGCCGCTGCCGCCGCAGCCGCAACGCCCGCCCCGCCCGCCGAGGATCGCGCGCTGTTTGCAGCGTTCAAGGGGGTGTGCAGCAAGGTCCGCAAGATGGATGCCATGGCCAGCGCCGCCCGGCGCGGCGGGTGGCAGGTGGTGGAACCGTCTGCCCATCCCAACCTTGATCTGCTGATCACCAAGGGCCGCAAGGAGGCCCAGCGCCAGGAACCCGACGCGACCTATACCGGCTCGCAGTTCCACCGGCGGATCGGGATGCGCGATCTGTGGATGGTCCATTCGCGCTACCGCGACAAGGAAGGCTATTGGTCCAACGGCTGTCGGATCTATGATTTTGACGCCAAGGCCCCGCTGCCCCTGGCGGAACTGACCGCGCTGATGGGCAAGCCCCCCACCGGATCGGTCCCCCTGCCCGAAGATCAGGTCAAGCACCTGTGGGAACCGGGCTGGAAAAGCGGCCATTCGGTCGAGGTTAGTTTCATCACCGGGAATGACCCGGTTTCACAAAGGTTTGGCCTCAAGGGCCAGGTTTTAATGGCCCAAGCCATCGGAGGATTCTGAAGATGTCGATTCTGATCAACAAGCATACCAAGGTGCTCACCCAGGGGATGACCGGGGCGACCGGTTCGTTCCACACCCAGGCGGCGCTCGATTACGGCACGCAGATGGTGGCAGGCGTTACCCCCGGCAAGGGCGGAACCGACCATCTGGGCTTGCCGCAGTTCGATACCGTGGCCGAAGCCAAGGCCGTGACCGGCGCGACGGCCAGCTGCATCTATGTGCCGCCTCCGGGCGCGGCCGATGCGATCCTTGAGGCGATCGACGCCGAAATGGAGCTGATCGTCTGCATCACAGAAGGCATTCCGGTGCTCGACATGGTCCGCGTCAAGCGCGCGCTTTCGGGCAGCAAGAGCCGCCTGATCGGCCCCAACTGCCCCGGCGTGCTGACCCCGAACGAATGCAAGATCGGGATCATGCCCGGTTCGATCTTCAAGCAGGGCTCGGTCGGCGTGGTTTCGCGCTCGGGCACGCTGACCTATGAAGCCGTGTTCCAGACCACCAACATTGGCCTGGGCCAGACCACCGCGGTGGGCATCGGCGGTGACCCGGTCAACGGCACCAACTTCATCGACGTGCTGGAACTGTTCCTGGCCGACGACG
>CAZKAX010000193.1:0-2730 GCA_964550775.1 uncultured Novosphingobium sp.
CAGGTCGAAGGCCACACCATCTGCGCCCTGGGCGATGCGGCCGCCTGGCCGATCCAGGGCCTGATCCGCCACTTCCGGCCCGAGCTGGAGCGCCGGATTGCGGAGAACGTGCGGGAGGCGGCGGAGTGAAGCTGCTTTCGAATCTCATTGGGGCTGCGTTAATAGCGGCACCCTTTAGCTCTGCCGCACTCGGCGCTGAGCCTACTTTGACATTACGGCAAGCGGTTCAAGACGCCGGAGACTGTTTGATAGCATCAAAGTCAGATGAATCGCTGATTTCATTTAGCACTCCAGTCGATAGCAAAAACTATCAAAAGTTTAATGCGGCACTCTTAGCTAAATTTAGTTCTTGTCTCAAAGCCAAGAGAGTTTCGGAATCTATTCGATTTTCTCCAGCTTTTTTTGACGCTGTGCTGGCAGAAGGCTTGATGCGCAAACAGCCTGATATTCAATTCAATTTTGCTTCAGTTTCTCTTCCAAAGCTGCAGAAGCCAACTGTTCCCGATACAAAGGATTCTGTACGGCTCGAACGATTTCAAAGAAATCTGCGGGGCTACTTTGTTCAGTCTGCGTCGCGATGTGTTGCGATGACACGTGCAGAGGAAGTTTTGAAACTCGTCCAAACTCGTGCCGATACAGCCGAGGAATTGGCGCAGTACGCGAGGCTAACTCCGCTTTTAAAACAATGCTCTGTTGGCCAGCCTGATGTCAGCGAGTTGCCAGTTGAAGAGATGCGACCGGCATTGGCCACCGAGGTGATGTTTTTGCACGTTCGATCAAAGCAGGGGCACGTCTAATGCCTAAAGTAACCGTCGACGGCGTTGAACTCGAAGTCCCGCAGGGCGCTACCGTGCTGCAGGCGTGCGAGCTGGCGGGGAAGGAAATTCCGCGCTTTTGCTATCACGAGCGGCTGTCCATCGCGGGCAATTGCCGGATGTGCCTGGTCGAGGTCGCGCCGGGGCCGCCGAAGCCGCAGGCGAGCTGTGCGCTGCCGGCGAGCGAGGGGCAGGTGATCAAGACCGACAGCCCGATGGTCAAGAAGGCGCGCGAAGGGGTGATGGAGTTCCTGCTCATCAACCACCCGCTCGATTGCCCGATCTGCGATCAGGGCGGCGAATGCGACCTGCAGGACCAGTCGGTCGCCTATGGCCGCGGCTCCAGCCGGTTCCACGAGCACAAGCGCGCCGTGACCGAAAAGTATATGGGCCCGCTGATCAAGACCACCATGACGCGGTGCATCCAGTGCACCCGCTGCGTGCGGTTCAGCGAGGAGATCGCCGGGGTCGATGAAATCGGCGCGCTCTATCGCGGCGAGAACATGCAGATCACGACCTATCTGGAAAAGGCCGCGACGCATGAGCTGTCGGCCAACGTGATCGACCTGTGCCCGGTCGGCGCGCTGACCAGTGGCCCTTATGCCTTTGAGGCGCGCCCATGGGAGCTGAAGAAGACGCTGTCGATCGACGTGTCCGATGCGATTGGCAGCAACATTCGGCTCGACAGCCGCGGCCGCGAAGTGCTGCGCATCCTGCCGCGCGTCAACGATGACGTGAACGAGGAATGGCTCTCGGACAAAGGCCGCTATCAGGTTGATGGCCTGACTCGCCGCCGCCTTGACCGCCCCTATGTCCGCCGCGACGGCAAGCTGGTTGCGGCCAGCTGGGACGAGGCGTTCGCCGCCGTGGCCAAGGTCAATCCCGGCAAGTCGGTCGCGGTGATCGCGGGCGATCTGGTCGATTGCGAAACGATGTTCGCCGCCAAGGCACTGGCCGGGGCACTTGGTTCCTCGCTGCTCGAAGGGCGGCAGACCGGGCTGGCCTATGATTGCACCAACCTCGCGGCGGTCAACTTCAATTCGGGCCTTGCCGGGATCGAAGAGGCCGACGCGTTGCTGATCGTGGGCAGCCATGTGCGCTGGGAAGCCCCGGTGCTTAATCCGCGACTGCGCAAGGCGGTGAAGCAGGGTGCCCGGGTGTTCGTGGTCGGCCCGCACTGGGACGCGACCTATCCGGTCACCAACCTGGGCAATGACCTGTCGGTGCTCGACAAGCTGCCCAAGGAAGCGGCCGATGCGTTCAAGAACGCGGCGCGTCCGGCGCTGATCCTGGGCGGGGCCGGGCTGGGCAAGGGTGCGCTCGACGCCTGCCTCGCGCTGGCGGACAAGTACAAGCTGGTGCGGGATGGCTGGAATGGCTTCAACGCGCTGCACATGGCGGCCAGCCGCATGGGCGGGCTGATGCTGGGCTATGCGCAGAAGGGCGGGATCGCCGATCTGGTTGCCGCCAAGCCCAAGCTGGTGCTCTCGCTCGGCGCGGACGAGGTGGATTACACGAAGTTCGCCGGTTCGACCGTGGTCTACATCGGCCATCACGGCGACAAGGGCGCGCATGCGGCGGATATTGTCCTGCCGGCTGCCGCCTTCACGGAAAAACCGGGCACCTACGTCAACACTGAAGGCCGCGTGCAGCGCGCCGACAAGGCGGTGTTCGCGCCGGGTGACGCGCGCGAGGACTGGACGATCCTGCGCGCGCTGGCCGATGCGCTGGGCGTATCGGTCGGCTTCGACAGTTTTGACGAATTGCGCGCCGCGATGGCCAAGGCGGTTCCGGCGCTGGGCCACGAAGGCCTCGCCGATTATGGCGCGCTGCCCAAGGCGGGCAAGGCCAAGGTCGAAGGCGTGATCGAGGGCTACCCGATCAAGGACTTCTACCTCACCAACCCGATCGCCCG
>CAZKAX010000194.1:0-2728 GCA_964550775.1 uncultured Novosphingobium sp.
CAGGCGATCGTGGCGTTCAGCCCGTCACCCTGGCCAATCAGCGCCAGCGCCAGCGCGACCGCATAGAACACCGTCGGCGCTTCGTGCAGGTGGTTGTAATTGTGGGCGATCCACTGGATCTGCGGCGGCAGCACATCGTCAAGGTTCTTGCCGGTCCCGCCGACCAGCCCCTTGCTGTCGATCCCGGCCTTGCTCATCGCCGGGATGCGCGTGATGTACATCCACAGCCACATGACCATGGTCCAGCCGGCCAATACGGCCAGCGGCTTGAGCACTTCCATTCCAATCATGCAGCAACTCCCTTGGCCAGAGCGGTCAGTTCAAATGCGTGAATTGCCAGCAGCAGCAGGCAGATTGTGGACAGGATGAACAGGGTGAATCGCACCGGAATGGTGTTCACGGTCGCCTGCCAGATCGAATGGACCACCCGCAAGCCGACATAGCCCCAGGCAATCGCGACATCGCCCGGATTGGGCCCCATCAGCGCCAGGATCACCACCACCGGGTAGAAGATCGTCGGCTGTTCCATCAGGTGGGTGTAGTTGTGGCTTTTCCACTGCACGGAATCGGGCAGGACCCCTTCCAGGTCCACCCCGCGTCCGCCGGGCTTGGCGTTGCCCATTCCGCCGGGTTGCTTGAAGATTGGCGGCAATCTGGTTGCGGCTGTCCACATCAGCATCACCAGCGACCACAGCACCAGCGCGGCGGCCGGCGCGAGCATTTGCGCTTGCATAGATTGTTCTCCCCCTCGTTTGCGATCCGAGTGGACGGAAGGTGTGCGGAATGAAACTGATTGTCAAATGCAACTAATCGTTGCTTTGCAGCACCTTGGCAAAGCTCTCCGGATCGGTGTTGCCGCCGCTCAGCAGAACCGCGGTGCGGCCATCGCAGGCCACCTTGCCCGCCAGCACCGCCGCCAGCGCCGCGGCGCCGCCGGGTTCGATCACCAGATGGAGGTTGGAAAAGGCCCAGCGCTGCGCCGCACGGACTTCTGATGCGGTCACGGCATAGCCGCGATCCACACGTGCTTGCAGCACCGCAAAGTTGATCGGCCAGGTTGCCGGGGTTTGCAGCGCGTCGCACTGGGTCGGGAACTTGGGATCCGGAACCGCGATGATGGTGCCAGCCTCAAGGCTGAGCCGGACATCGTCCCAGCCCTCGGGTTCCACCGGCACGATCTCGGCTTCGGGACAGGCGAGCGCCAGCCCCGCAGTCAGCCCGCCGCCGCCGCAGGGGGCAACGATCCGGGTCGGGGCAGCAAACCCGCGCGCAGCCATCTGGCTGACGATTTCCCGCCCGGCAGAGCCCTGACCCTCGATCACCCAGGGATCGCCATAGGCGTGAACCAGTGTAGCGCCGCTCTGGTCAATCAATCGCTGCGCCACCTCATCGCGATTTTCGCCGCCGGGCCGGTCATACAGCACGATGTTGGCACCATAGCTGCGCGTAGCCTCGATCTTGGTGCGCGGGGCATCGACCGGCATGACGATGGTTGCCGCGATCCCCAGCCGCCGCGCGGCCCAGGCCACGCCCTGCGCATGGTTGCCGCTGGAAACGCCGACCACCCCGGCCGCGCGCTCTGCCTCGGACAGGTCGCTCAGCCGGTGCCAGGCGCCGCGAATCTTGAACGCGCCGATTGGTTGCAGGCTTTCCGCCTTGCACCATACGGTGTGGCCATTGATCTCCACTTCCAAAAGAGGTGTCTGCGGCAAAAGCTGTGCTATCTTGGCCGCGGCAATGCCGACGCCTTCCGCCGTGGGGCTGCGCATTTGTTGTGCTGTCATGAAACAATCCTATATGCGGCGCCCAAGACGGCAAGGAGATTCGACCAGATGACTGGTAACGCGAGCAAGGTTCTGGTGATTGGTGCGGGCGGGGTCAGCTCGGTCTGCGTGCACAAGATGGCAATGAACATCGGCATCTTCGGCGAGATTCACCTCGCCAGCCGGACCCGCACCAAGTGCGATGCGATTGCCGCTTCGGTGCTGGAACGCACCGGGGTGACCGTCCACACTTACGAGATCGACGCCGAGGAAGTGCCCGCGCTGGCCCGGCTGATCCAGCAGATCGGCCCCAAGCTGGTGGTCAATCTGGCGCTGCCGTATCAGGACCTGCCGATCATGGACGCCTGCCTTGCTGCGGGCGTGCACTATCTCGATACCGCGAATTATGAGCCCAAGGATCAGGCCAAGTTCGAATATTCGTGGCAGTGGGCCTATCAGGACAAGTTCAAACAGGCGGGGCTGATGGCGCTGCTCGGTTCGGGCTTTGACCCCGGCGTGACCAGCGTCTTCGCGATGTGGCTCAAGAAGCACAAGCTGAGGACGATCCGAAGCCTCGACATTCTGGATTGCAACGGCGGCGATCACGGGCAGGCCTTTGCCACCAATTTCAACCCGGAAATCAACATCCGCGAAGTGACCGCCCCGGCGCGCCACTGGCTGAATGGCGAATGGGTCGAAACCCCGGCGATGACGATCCGCCAGAACTTCGAGTTCGAGGGCGTTGGTCCCAAGAACATGTACCTGATGTATCACGAGGAGCTGGAAAGCCTCGCAAAGTTCATCCCCGAACTGGAACGCGGCCGGTTCTGGATGACCTTCGGCGATGCCTATATCCAGCACCTCACAGTGCTGCAGAACGTGGGCATGACCCGGATCGACCCGGTGGTCTATCAGGGCAAGGAAATCATCCCGCTGCAATTCCTCGCCGCCGTGCTGCCCAAGCC
>CAZKAX010000195.1:0-2690 GCA_964550775.1 uncultured Novosphingobium sp.
AGAAGATCTACTTCAACTGGAAAAGCGGCAAGAGCGAGAAGTGCATCTTCTGCTACCCCCGGATCGAGGCAGGCGAGCCAACCGTGTGCAGCGAAACCTGCGTCGGGCGGATCCGTTATCTGGGCGTGATGCTCTATGACGCCGACAAGATCGAGGCGGCGGCCAGCACCGAACACGTCGAGGACCTCTATCAGGAACAGCTCGACATCTTCCTCGATCCCAATGACCCGGCGGTGATCGAGCAAGCCCGCAAGGACGGCGTGCCAGACAGCTGGCTGGAAGCCGCGCGGCATTCGCCGGTGTGGAAGATGGCGATGGAATGGAAAGTCGCCTTCCCGCTCCACCCCGAATACCGCACCCTGCCGATGGTCTGGTACGTGCCGCCGCTATCGCCGATCAACAATGCGGCCAGCGCCGGCAAGATTTCGGCCCGCAACGGCATGCCCGATGTCCGCAGCCTCAGGATCCCGCTCAAGTACCTCGCCAACTTGCTCACCGCTGGCAAGGAAGCCCCCATTGCCGACGCGCTTGAACGGATGCTGGCGATGCGCGCCTATATGCGCGGCAAGACCGTCGATGGCGTGATGAACGAAGAGATCGCTCGCGAGGTTGGGCTGACCGGCAAGCAGATCGAGGACATGTACCACGTGATGGCGATTGCCAATTACGAGGACCGCTTCGTCATCCCCAGCGGCCACCGCGAGGATGCCGAGGATATGCACGACGAACGGGGCGGCTGCGGCTTTTCGCTGGGCAATGGCTGCTCGGGCGGGAGCACCGGTGCCAACCTGTTCGGCGCACCGGCCCGCAAGAAACTCCAGACACCTTCGCCACAAATTTCAGGAGGGGTATTCTGATGAACACGACCCTGCGCGTGCTCTCCGCGCTGCTGCGCTATCCGGATGAGGCGGTTCACCAGGCCGCGCCGGTGTTTTCGGCGGTGCTGGCCGAGGACGGCCTGCTGACCCCCGATCAACGCGCGGCGCTGGCCCCGCTGATCGAGCGACTGGCCGAAGACGACCTGCTCGACAGCCAGGAAGCCTATGTCGTGCTGTTTGATCGCGGCCGGGCGCTTTCGCTGCACCTGTTCGAGCACGTCCACGGGGAAAGCCGTGATCGCGGCCAGGCCATGGTCGACCTGCGTGATCGTTACGAAGCGCAGGGGCTGGAAATTGAAGCCAAGGAACTACCCGACTACCTGCCGCTGTTCCTTGAGTATCTCTCGGTCCTGCCGCCCGCGCAGGCGGCCGAGGAACTAGCCCAGCCGGGCGTGATCCTCTCCGCGCTGGCCCAGCGGCTGGAGGAAAAGGACACAGCCTACGCCGCGCCGATGCGGATTCTGGCCGATCTGGCCGGAGCCGGGGGCGAGGCCTTCGTGATTGCCCCGGCGGACGATCCCGATGACCTGGCCGCGCTCGACGCCGCTTGGGAGGAAGAGCAGGTCCGTTTCGACACTCCTGTCGCCCCCGACGCTGCCGACTGCCCCCAAGTCGCCGCAATGGTCGACCGCATGCTCAATCCCGAACCCGTCAGGAGCTCGACCCATGGCTGACTTCTTCCATCACCTGTTGTTCGGGATCTATCCCTACATCGCGCTGGCCGTGCTCGCGGTGGGATCGGTGATCCGTTACGACCGCGAGCCCTATTCGTGGCGCGCGGGCTCCAGCCAGCTCTTGCGGCGCAAGCAGCTGATGATCGGATCGATCCTGTTCCACGTGGGCGTGCTGGTTATCTTCCTCGGGCATGTCGGCGGGTTGCTCACCCCGATCGCGATCTGGGACGCGCTGGGCGTGCCGCACGGGGCAAAGCAATTGCTGGCGATGGTCGCCGGCGGCATCGCGGGAGTGATCGCGATCATCGGCGCGACGCTGCTGATCCACCGCCGCTTTTTTGATGCCCGGGTACGAGCGGCTTCCAGCTTCAGCGACAACCTGGTGATCTTGCTGCTGTGGGTCCAGCTGGCGCTGGGGCTGGCGACGATCCCGGTCTCGGCCCAGCACCTCGACGGGCACGAAATGGTCAAGTTCATGGAGTGGGCGCAAGGCGTGTTCACCTTCCGCGCCGGGGCTTCGGACCTGATCCGCGATGTCGCGCCGGTGTTCAAACTGCACCTGTTCCTGGGCCTGACGATCCTGCTGATCTTCCCGTTTACCCGGCTGGTCCACATGCTCTCGGCGCCTATCCGCTATGTCTGGCGCTCGGGCTATCAGGTCGTGCGCTCGCGAAAGCTGGCGTCATGAGCCCCGATCCCGTGATTGTCGGCGGGCGCGAGATCCCCGTGGGCGACATCGCCGCCGAGGCGCAGAACCATCCCGCCCCCAGCGCCGAAGCGGCCTGGGAAGCAGCCGCCGAAGCGCTTGCGATCCGCCAATTGCTGGTCGATGAAGCCGAGCGGCTGGAGCTTGAGCCTGGCGAGATCTGCGATGAATCCGGGCAGGAGTTGACTCGCGAGGACGCGCTAATCGACGCGCTGCTGGCGCGCGAGATCCAGACGCCCAAAGCCGACGAGGAAACCTGCCGCCGGTTCTTCGAGCACCATACAGAGCGCTTCACCACTCCGCTGCTGGTCGAGGCCGCGCATATCCTGATCGAAGCGGACTCTGCGGATGACTTCGCGATGGGGCTCGCCACTGGCGATGCCCGCACCCTGATCCGCGAACTGCAGGCCGAGCCGGAACGCTTTGCCGAAA
>CAZKAX010000196.1:0-2675 GCA_964550775.1 uncultured Novosphingobium sp.
AGAAGATCTACTTCAACTGGAAAAGCGGCAAGAGCGAGAAGTGCATCTTCTGCTATCCCCGGATCGAGGCGGGCGAGCCGACGGTGTGTTCGGAAACCTGCGTCGGGCGCATCCGCTATCTGGGTGTGATGCTGTATGACGCCGACCGGATCGAGGAAGCAGCCAGCGCCGAACACGTCGAGGACCTCTACCAGGCCCAGCTCGACATCTTTCTGGATCCCAACGATCCGGCGGTGATCGAACAGGCGCGCAAGGACGGCGTGCCGGAAACCTGGCTGGAAGCCGCGCGCCACTCGCCCGTGTGGAAGATGGCGATGGAATGGAAGGTCGCTTTCCCACTCCACCCCGAATACCGCACCCTGCCGATGGTCTGGTACGTGCCGCCGCTTTCGCCGATCAACGCGGCTGCCAGCGCAGGCAAGATTTCCGCGCGCAACGGGATGCCCGATGTTCGCAGCTTGCGGATCCCGGTCAAGTACCTCGCCAACCTGCTGACGGCGGGCAAGGAAGCCCCCGTGGTCGATGCGCTGGAACGGATGCTGGCGATGCGCGGCTACATGCGGGCCAAGACGGTGGACGGCGTGGTTGACGAAGGCATCGCCCGCGAAGTCGGCCTGACCGCTCCCCAGATCGAGGAAATGTACCACGTAATGGCCATCGCCAATTACGAGGACCGCTTCGTCATCCCGACTGGCCACCGCGAGGATGTGGAGGACATGTACGCTGAAAAGAGCAGTTGCGGCTTCTCCTTCGGCAACGGCTGTTCGGGCGGGTCGAGCGAGACCAACCTGTTCGGCGCCCCGGCCCGCAAGAAACTCCAGACTCCCACGGAGGTGTTCTGATGCGCCTGACCCTTCGCATCCTGTCAGCCTTGCTGCGCTACCCTGACGAGGCAGTGCAGCAGGCCGCGCCCGTACTGGCCGGTGTGCTGGCTGAAGACGGCCTGATGTCGCCTGAACAGCGCGCGTCATTGCAGCCATTGCTGGACGCGCTTGCCACCACCGACCTGCTCGATGCCCAGGAACGCTATGTCGGCCTGTTCGACCGGGGCCGGGCGGTATCGCTTCACCTGTTCGAGCACGTTCACGGCGAAAGCCGTGACCGGGGGCAGGCAATGGTCGATCTGCGCGGCCGGTATGAGGCGCATGGGCTGGAAATCACGGCCAAGGAACTGCCCGATTACCTGCCGCTGTTCCTTGAATACCTCTCGGTCCTGCCGCCGGCCCAGGCGGCGGAGGAACTGGCCCAGCCGGGGGTGATCCTCTCCGCCCTCGCGCAGCGGCTGGAAGAGCGGGACACCCCCTATGCTGCGCCGATGCGGATTCTGGCCGATCTGGCAGGAGCGAGCGGCGAGGCGTTCGAGATCGCCCCGGCGGATGATCCTGATGACCTCGCCGCGCTCGATGCCGCGTGGGAGGAGGAGCAGATTCGCTTCGATGCCCCCGCCGCACCCGGCGGCGGCGACTGTCCGCAGGCCGCCGCCATCGTCGCCAGTTTCCAGACCGCCGCACCCCTGGGGAGCCAAGCTCATGGCTGATTTCATCCATCACCTGCTGTTCGGGATCTATCCCTACATCGCGCTGGCCGTCCTCGCTGTCGGCTCGGTCATCCGCTATGATCGCGAACCCTATTCGTGGCGCGCGGGATCAAGCCAGCTCTTGCGGCGCAAGCAGCTGATCATCGGCTCGGTATTGTTCCATGCCGGGGTCCTGCTGATCTTCGCAGGCCACGTGGTCGGCCTGCTGACGCCGATCGCGGTTTTCGACACGCTGGGCATCAGCCACGGTGCCAAGCAGTTGCTGGCCATTGTTGCCGGCGGTTTTGCTGGAGTGCTGGGTATCGTCGGGGCTACCCTGTTGATCCACCGCCGCTTCTTCGATCCGCGCGTGCGGGTCGCCTCCAGCTTCAGCGACAACATGGTGATCCTGCTGCTGTGGGCGCAACTGGCGCTGGGGCTGGCCACGATCCCGCTGTCCTTGCAGCACCTTGACGGGCACGAGATGGTCAAGTTCATGAACTGGGCGCAGGGCATCTTCACCTTCCGCTCCGGCGCGGCCGACCAGATCGCCGACGTGGCGCTGGTGTTCAAGCTGCACCTGTTCATGGGCCTGACGATCCTGCTGCTGTTTCCCTTCACCCGCCTGGTCCACATGCTGAGCGCCCCGGTGCGCTACGTCTGGCGCCCAGGGTACCAGGTGGTGCGCTCGCGGAAGCTGGCCCGATGATCGCCGAACCAGTCATCGTCGGCGGGCGGGAAATCCCGGCAGAGGCGATTGCCGCCGAAGCCCAGAACCATCCCGCCCCCGATGCGGCAGCGGCCTGGAACGCCGCCGCCGAAGCCTTGGCTGTGCGCCAGCTGCTGCTGGATGAAGCGGACCGGCTGGGCATTGCCGCAGACGATCGGCGCGATGAAGAAGGCCGCCCGCTGACCGAGGAAGACGCCCGGATCGACGCGCTGCTGGAGCAGGAGGTGCTGATCCCGCAAGCGGACGAGGCCGCCTGCCGCCGCTTCTATGACATGCACCGCGAGCGTTTTGCCTCACCCGTGCTGGTCGAAGCGGCGCATATCCTGATCGAGGCCGACCCGGCGGACGCATTCGCCATGGGCCTTGCCACCGGTGATGCCCGCACCCTGATCCGCGAACTGCAGGCCGAGCCGGAACGCTTTGCCGAAA
>CAZKAX010000197.1:0-2670 GCA_964550775.1 uncultured Novosphingobium sp.
TGGTCGGCGATACGATGGCCGAATTCATCGCCAAGATCTTCCGCATGCCCAGCAAGGGCAAGCCGATTTCAATCATCGACGTGTCGGGGGTGCCTTCGGACATCACCAGCACCGTGGTCGCGGTGCTCAGCCGGATGGTGTTCGACTTTGCGATCTGGTCGCGCGATGAAAAGACCCGGCCGGTGTTGCTGGTCTGCGAAGAAGCGCACCGTTACGTACCGAGCGAAAAGAACGCCGATGGCTCGTCCGTGGGCAAGATCCTCAGCCGGATCGCCAAGGAAGGGCGCAAGTACGGCGTCTCGCTGGGGCTGATCACCCAGCGCCCGTCGGATCTGGCCGAAGGTGTGCTGTCACAGTGCGGCACGATCATTTCGATGCGCCTGAACAACGATCGCGACCAGGCCTTCGTGAAAGCCGCCATGCCCGAAGGGGCGCGCGGGTTCCTCGATTCGATCCCCGCCTTGCGCAACCGCGAATGCATTATCTGCGGCGAAGGCGTGTCGATCCCGATCCGCGTGGCGTTTGACGATCTGGAAGAATTCAAACGCCCGGCCAGCGCCGACCCCTCGATCAGTCAGTTGTGGTCCAGCAGCGGCGGCGAGGAAGAAATGGTCCTGCGCACCGTCCAGCGCTGGCGTGCGCAGGGGCGTTAGGCTCCGACCGAAGCGATCCGTGTCAGCATCGCCCGCCGCCACGGCGCGTAGAAGTACGCCAACCCGGTCAGCGCCAGCGACAGCACCGAACTGACCAGCAGCGAATACCACAGCGCGTCCGCGCCCAGGCGGGGATAGAGCAAGTAATAACAACCGTATCGCACCAGATACATCGAGGTGAGCAGCACCGCGATCTGGGTCCAGACCACGCCGTAACAGCGCAAGGTGCCGAACAGCACGATCGTCACCCCGAACGGCAGATAGGTCCAGATCGCCAGGTTCTGAATGTGCAGCGCCAGCGGCACGGACGGGCTATAGTCCCCCAGGAACAGCCGCAGCAGCGGACCATCGAACAGGAACAGCAATACGATCAGCGCCCCGGTCAGCAGCAGGTTGGCCAGCGAGCCCGCGCGGCTGATCGCGTCGACGCGGTCCTCGCGCGCGGCGCCGATGTGCTGGGCAACCATCGCGCTCACCGCCGCACCGATCGCCATGGCCGGCATGCCGATATAGTTCCACACCTGCAGCAGCGCGCCATAGGCCGCGCTCATCACCAGCCCCTCGCGGTTGACCAGCCCGATCATGACCACGCCCGCGCCGGAAATGACCAGCATCTGCATCCCCATCGGCGTGCCCTTGCCCAGGATGAAGGCCAGCTCGTCTCGCCGCGGGCGCAGCAGGCCCAGCTCTGGCCCACGTAGACGCAGTGGCAAGTCCTTGGCATAAATGTATGCCAGCATTGCCGAAAAGCCGATCACGTTGGCCACCACCGTCGCCCAGGCCGATCCCGCAATCCCCAGCGCAGGGAACGGGCCGATCCCCTTGATCAGCAGCGGGTTGAGCACGATGTCGATCACGCTGGTCAGCACCATGAAGCGCAGCGGCGTGCTGGCGTCCCCCGCACCGCGCAAGCCCATCGCGATCATCATCGTTGCCGTGGCGAGCGGATTGGCGATGAACACCACCCGCAAGTACGCCAGCGCCTCGCCATAGGAATCGCCCGGCGTCGCCAGCCAGTCCAGCAGTTGCGGAGCGAAGATCATGCCGAATGCGGTGGTCGCGAGCGAAATTCCCGCCATCAACCCCAGTGCCGTACCAAGCGTGCGCCGCGCAGCCGGAACGTCCTTGCGTCCCCAAGCCTGCCCGATCCGCACCGTCGCCGCCATGCCAAACCCGAACACCAGCGCAAACAGCAGGAACATGATGATGTTGGCATTGGCGGTCGCCGCCAGCGCGGTATCGCCCAGCAGTTGCCCGATCCACACCGCGTTGATCGACCCGTTGAGGTTCTGCAGCACGTTGCCGATCATCTGCGGCACCGCGAACAGCACCAGCGTTTTCAGCAGCGGACCCTGGGTCAGGTCGCCGCGCAGTTTCTGGGGCTGGGGATCAGTCATGTGCCGCGGGTGTCGCCGTATAAATGGATGTGCAGCCGGTCGGTGAAACGCAGGCCGTGGTCAAGCGCCAAGGGGGCCAGCCACGCGGTGCGCGCACGGATTGCCGCGCTGGTGGTGCCTTCGGGCATCACATAGATCCGCGCCGCAGGGATGGCATAGCGTGCTTGCAGGTCCAGCACTTCGGCCAGATCATCAGGGGTGGCAATCACAAACTTGAACCATGCTTGAGGTTTACCTGCCCACTCCGTCATCCGTTCGGGAATCTGTGCAGATTCAACAGGATTGCCCGAATGCTTCAACTTGATGCTGACGTTGTACTGGCTGACCAGGTGGTCGAGCGCGGCATGCGGACCGACGGTGCCGTTGGTTTCGATCTCGACGCTGACGCCCTCCAGCAGGGCCACCATCCGCGCCAGCGCCGCGCCTTGCAGCAAGGGTTCGCCGCCAGTCACCACCAGCCGGTCCTGCCCCAGCGCCATGATCCGCGCGGCGACCTCTTCTTCGCTCAGTGCAATCTGGTTGGCCTTGCGCTCGAACGCGCGGTCATCGCGGTGCGGGCGATTATCGCCCTCGAACCGCCAGGTATAGGCGGTGTCGCACCAGGTGCAGGCGAGGTTGCA
>CAZKAX010000198.1:0-2595 GCA_964550775.1 uncultured Novosphingobium sp.
CCATAGGGTACCATCAACGGGTGGTCGGGCCGGGGGCGCGGGCCGGTGGTGCTAGCCAATCGCGGATGCGATTGGCTCACTATTGGCTATCCTCAAGCGCTTTGCCCTTGACCCTTGCGATGCGGATGGCCACTTGAAGCGCATGAGCGATGACATGCCCGACAGCCTGATCCCCTACGACGAAATCGTGCAGGAGGCGCTGCGCGCCGTGGTAGGCCGCGTGCTGGGCCAGATCATCGCTGCGGGCGGCTCGCTGCCGGGCGATCATCACTTCTACATCACCTTCAAAACCGGGGCCCCCGGCGTCTCGATCCCCAGCCATCTGCGGGAACGGTTCCCGGATGAGATGACGATCGTGTTGCAGAACAAGTTCTGGGACCTGGGCGTCGACGATCAGGGCTTCACGGTCGGCCTGTCGTTCAACCAGCTTCCGGCCAAGCTCGACATTCCCTTTTCCGCGATCACCGCGTTTGTCGATCCGGCGGTCGATTTCGGGTTGCAGTTCCAGGCGATGGTCCCCGATGCTGCACCGGAGCCGCATGAACCCGCCGAAAATGACAGCCCCGCTGACGACACCAAAGGCGCAGCCGACGATGGCTCAAACGTCGTGACGGTGGATTTCGGGCGCAAGAAGTGACCCAGGCCGACCGCATCCTGGCCCTGCTGGCGCGCAAGGGTGGGAGCCAGCTGCTCGACACGGCGGTGAAACGCCTGTTGCCGGACAATCCGGCTCCGAAGGCCAAGGGCAACAACCTGCTGCGCGGGATCGCCGGAACGGTGGCGCTGCGCGTCGCGACCCGCTCCGTACCGGGCGCAATCGTGGTCGCATCCGGCGCGCTCGCCAAGAAACTCTATGACCGGCGCCGCGCGCGCAAAAGCGGCGCTGCGCAAAAGGCGGAACCCGGCACTTGATCCGCCCCGCGCCTTGCGCGATTGAGGCACATGGCTGAAACTGGCAAGCAAACAGGCGACACCCTGCATCGCCGCGGATTGATGTTCATCCTGTCCTCGCCTTCGGGTGCAGGCAAGACAACGATTGCCCGGATGCTGCTGCAGCACGACGCGGAAATCCGCATGTCGGTCTCCGTCACCACCCGGCCGATGCGCCCGGGCGAGGTTGACGGGCAGGACTATATCTTCGTCGATCAGGCCCGGTTCGATGAAATGGTCGAACAGGAACTGTTCCTGGAATGGGCCACGGTGTTCGGCCATTCCTATGGCACGCCGAAAGCCCAGGTGAAGGCCGGGCTGCGCGAGGGGCAGGATTTCCTGTTCGACATTGACTGGCAGGGTACGCAGCAGCTTTATCAAAAACTGGAGACCGATGTGGTCCGCGTGTTCCTGCTGCCCCCCAGCATCGATGAACTGCGCCGCCGCCTGACCGGGCGCGGGACCGACGCGGTCGACGTAATCGCCAGCCGGATGGACCGTGCCCGCGGCGAAATCAGCCACTGGGACGGCTATGACTATGTCGTGGTCAACGATGACATTGACCTGTGTTTTGCCAAGGTCTGCCAGATCCTGGCCGCCGAACGCATGAAGCGCGCCCGCCAGACCGGGCTGATCGGCTTCGTGCGCGGCCTGATGGCGGATTGATCGCCCGATGCGCAGGGCAAGGCGCGCAGCTCTTTGGGGTGCCGGACTTGCCGCATTGGGGATGGGAAGTTTGGTTGCAATCGGCCTGCATCAGGCCGTGGCCGATCCGATGCGGCGCAGCGTCAGCCTGACCCTGCCGGGTTTGCAGGAGAATGCACCGCCCTATCGGATCGCCCTGCTCTCTGACATCCATATCGGCAACCGGGCGATGTCGCCCGAACGGCTCACCAGGATCGTCGCGGCTGTAAACGGCGCGAAGCCCGATCTGGTTGTAATCACAGGTGATTTCGTCAACGGACACGGCGGCCAGATCGCCTCTGACCCTGCCGATCTGGTTGCCCCGCTGCGGCAGCTCAAGCCCCGCGACGGCACTTTCGCGACGATGGGCAACCACGATCACTGGACCGATCTTCCGGCGATCAAATCCGCACTTGAACAAGCAGGAATCACCGTGCTCAGCAACCAGGCACGCCAGATCGGACCATTGGTTCTGCTCGGCTTCGACGATCGCTACACCGGGCATGCCGATCTGGCCGCAACCATGGCTGAGGCCAAGGGGCTGACCGGTGTGCCCGTCGCTATCAACCATTCCCCCGATCTCGCACCGGAACTGCCGGGCGAAGTCCCGTTGCTGCTTGCCGGGCACACCCATTGCGGACAGGTAGTGTTTCCCGTGATCGGATCATTGGCCCCGATTTTTGGCCGACTGATGGGTGATCGGCACTATTATTTTCCGCGCTATCAATGCGGTATCGTGCGCGAAGGATCGCGCACAACCGTGGTGACGGCCGGGCTGGGTTCTGGTTCGATCCCGCTGCGGATCGGGGCAGCGCCGGACTGGTGGCTGGTTACGCTGCAGTCCCCGCGTCCTTGAACGCAAAAGACCCCGCCGAAGCGGGGTCTTTGGAAGTTAACGATGGTTGCGGGGGTAGGATTTGAACCTACGACCTTCAGGTTATGAGCCTGACGAGCTACCGGGCTGCTCCACCCCGCGTCACC
>CAZKAX010000199.1:0-2594 GCA_964550775.1 uncultured Novosphingobium sp.
TCCGGCACCTCCCCCGGTGGGGGAGGATTGGGTCACCCCCTGAGCCACGCCCGTTCCCGCCGGAACCGGCTGGGCTCGATCCCGGTGCGCGCCTTGAAGAAGCGGCTGAAATAGGCCGGATCGGCAAAGCCCAGGTCCTGCGCGATCTGCGCTACCCCGGCGGCGGTAAAGGTCAGCGCGCGCATCGCCTCCCGCAAGCTTCGGTCAAGCGCCAGTTCGCCCGGCGGCTTGCCGGTCACCTGGCGGCAGGCGCGGGTCAGGGTCTGCGCCGTGGTGCCCAGTTCGCGCGCGTAATCGGCCACGCCCCACTGCGCGCGGTAATGCCGGTCGAGCAGCGTGGTGAAGCGGCGGACCAGCGCGAGGCGGCGGTCCGGCCTCCCCTCCCCGGCCTGCGCCCGCGCGGCGGCCTCATCGACCAGCGCCAGCAGCATCGCCAGCGTGGCCAGCGTCGCTGCGCCGGGATCCGGCCCGCGCGCATGCAGCGCGGCGAGCAAGGCATCGGCCAGCCCCACCTCGTCCAGCAGCACGGGCCGCACCCGCCCGCCGCGTAGCACCGACCCCGCCGCGAAGGGCGCGAGGCGCGGATCGTCGAGCAGCGCTTCGGCGAGGCTCAGCACCCAGCCCTGCGTTTCAGGCTCGAACCGGAAGGCGTGAACCAGCCCGGCGGGTGCGACCGTGAGCGATCCGGGTGGCAGCGCCGCCTCACCCTCGCCATCGGCCAGCACGCCCTGCCCCGCCACCACCAGCAGCAGCTGGACGATGCCTGGATGGGCATGCGGCGAAATGGTCCATTCATACAGGCTGGAGCGCGCCGAAATCGGCTCGATATGCACGAATTCGGGCGCAAGATCGCCGCCTTCCTCGCCATAGAGGCGGAATTGCGTGATTTGTGTGACCTGACCCATCGTGGCGGTCAGCATGGCGAAATGATCGAAAAGTGCAAGCAATTGTCGCAAAGCTGCGTGGCCGGACGGGCCGCATCATGGCATTGTGCCAGCATAAGCCTGCGTGAGAGGACCCTGTTATGGCCTTCCGGTTCGACCCCTACGATCCGGCGTTCGACGCCGATCCCTTCCCCGCCTACAAAGTCCTGCGCGACGAATATCCGTGCTTTTATTCCGAAGAAGCCGGGATGTGGGTGCTGTCGCGCTATGACGACATTCTCGCCGCGCTGAGCAACTGGCGCACCTACAGCTCGTCCAAGGGCAACCTGATCGACGAACTGCCCGGCCGCGCCGGATCGACGCTGGGATCCAGCGACCCGCCGCGCCATGACCGGCTGCGCGCGCTGATCCAGTCGGCCATGACCAAGCGCGCGCTCGACCATATTCTGGAACCCGCCCGCGCGGCCTGCGACAAGCATCTGGCCGAAATCCGCGACAAGCAGGTGTTCGACTTCGTTGGCGACTACGGCTCGAAGATGACCGTCGACCTGCTGTTCTACCTGTTCAACCTGCCCAAGGCCGACGCCGTACAGGTCCGCGACAACGCGGTGCTGATGGTGCAGACCGACGCCAAGACCCGGCAGAAGTCGCCCGAACACCTCGCCGCGTTCCACTGGATGGCGGACTATGCCGAAAACCTGGTGCAGGAGCGCAAGAAGAACCCCGGCGAGGATCTGCTCTCGGGCTTCATCACGGCGGAAATCGATGGCGAAAAGCTGCTCGACAAGGAAGTGCAGCTGACCGTGACCACGCTGATCATGGCCGGGATCGAAAGCCTGTCGGGGTTCCTCGGCATGTTCGCCTACAACCTGGCCAACGAACACGATGCGCGCCGCGCGGTGTCGGCCGATCACAGCCTGATCCCCGACGCGATGGAGGAATCGCTGCGCTTCAACACCTCGGCCCAGCGGTTCAAGCGCTGTCTGCAGGTCGATACGGAGCTGCACGGGCAGACGATGAAGGCCGGCGATTTCGTGATGCTGGCCTATGGCAGCGCCAACCGCGACGAACGGATGTTCGCGGACCCGGACTTCTACGACATCACCCGGCGGCCCAAGCGCCACCTCGGCTTTGGCGGCGGGGTCCACGCCTGCATCGGTTCGGCGCTTGCCCGCGTCGCGACCGAAGTGGTGTTCAGCGAGTTCCTGAAGGTCGTGCCGGACTTCACCCGCGTGGACGAGGTGCTGCCGTGGGTCCCCAGCTCCAACTTCCGCAGCCCGCAAGTGCTGCGCCTGGCGCGGGGGTAGCGCCCGTAGAGTCGAGGACCAAGACCCGTTCGTCCTGAGGAGGCCCGAAGCCGAAGGCTGAGTGCCGTCTCGAAGGACCGCAGCGCGGCGGTGGTTCGAGACGGGCCTTCACTGCGTTCAGTCCCTCCTCACCACGAACGGGTTTGATTTCGGGCCAGTCCTGTTACCCAAACGAATTGGCCCGCCGCACCGAAGGGGTCGGTGCGACGGGCCAGCTTTCCTCCCCAGGAAAGTGTTTGCAGCGTCAGGCCGCGAATTGATTCATCGTGTTGTGTTCGCCGCCGGCCTTGAGCGCGGCTTCACCGGCGAAGTATTCCTTGTGATCGTCACCGATGTCGCTGCCTGACATGTTCTGGTGCTTCACGCAGGCGATACCCTGGCGGATTTCCTGACGCTGGACGTT
>CAZKAX010000200.1:0-1805 GCA_964550775.1 uncultured Novosphingobium sp.
CCCCCCCCCCCCCGCCCCCCCCCCCCCCCCCCCCCCCACCGGGGGGCGGCCCCCCCCCCCCCCCCCCCCCAACGGTGGGGGGAGCAAGGTCCTCGCCAGCCCCGCCGTGCGCGCCCGCGCAAAGGGCCTCGGGATCGACCTGGCGCAGGTTCGCGCCGCAGAGGACGGCCGCGTGCGCCATGCCGATCTCGACGCCTTCCTCGCCTACAACGGTGCCTACCGCGCAGCGGGAGGCAAGCGCGCGGACGAGGCGGTCAAGGTCATCGGCCTGCGCCGCCGGATTGCCGAGAACATGGCCGCGTCCAAGCGCAACATTCCGCACTTTTCCTATGTCGAGGAATGCGACGTCACCGCGCTCGAGGCGATGCGCGCCCAGCTCAATCAGGCGCGGGGGGATCGCCCGCGGCTGACCATGCTGCCCTTGCTGATCGTGGGGATCTGCAAGACGCTGCCGCGCTTCCCGATGCTCAACGCGCGCTATGACGACGAGGCGAACGTGGTGACCCGCCACGGCGCGGTGCATCTTGGCATGGCGACCCAGACCCCCGGCGGGCTGATGGTCCCGGTGATCCGCGATGCGCAGGACCGCAATGTGTGGCAACTCGCCAACGAGATCGTCCGGCTGGCCGAAGCGGCGCGCAATGGCAGTGCCAGGAGCGAGGAATTGTCCGGCTCGACGCTGACCGTCACCTCGCTCGGGCCCTTGGGCGGGGTGGCGACCACGCCGGTGATCAACCGCCCCGAAGTCGCGATCATTGGCCCCAACCGGATCGTCGAACGTCCGATGTTCGTCAGCGACGGGATGGGCGGGGAGCGGATCGAGAAGCGCAAGCTGATGAACATTTCGATCAGCTGCGACCACCGCGTGGTCGATGGCTGGGACGCGGCGAGTTTCGTCCAGGCATTGAAGCGGTTGATCGAAACGCCGGTGTTGTTGCTGGATAATTAGGCTATCCAGATCCTCTCCATTTTCGCCGCAGGCGCAAATGGGGAGGGGGACCGCCGCCGCAGGCGGTGGTGGAGGGGCTGCGGCGCTGCGTCATTGCCCCTCCGTCAGCCCTGCGGGCTGCCACCTCCCCATTTGTGCTACGCAAAAATGGAGAGGGATTGTCAGGGAGCCATCATGACCACCGATCCGCGCATCGATGCCTACATCGCCAAGTCCGCGCCCTTTGCGCAGCCGATCCTCACCCATTTGCGCGCGCTGGTGCATCAAACGCTGCCGGGGCTGGAGGAGACGATGAAGTGGGGCATGCCGCACTTCGTCTACAAGGGTAAGAACCTGTGCGGCATGTCCGCGTTCAAAGCCCATGCCGCTTTCATGATCCACGGCGACGGGCGGCAGGGTGATGCCATGGGCCAGTTCGGCAAGATAACCGCGCTGGCCGACCTGCCGGGCGATAATGCGCTAAAGGACAAGCTGGTCGCCGCGCAGCAGCGGATCGACAGCGAGGGGACGGCGCTCAAGAAGAAGCCCGCTGCGGCGCGTGCGCCCAAAGCGGAATTGCCGGTGCCGCCCGAATTCGCCGCCGCGCTCGCTGCCAATCCGGCGGCCAGGGCGACGCTGGATGCCTTCGCCCCGTCGCATCGCCGCGAATATCTGGAATGGATCACCGAGGCCAAGCGCGAGGAAACGCGGGCCAAGCGGATAGATCAGGCGGTCGCCTGGCTGGCCGAAGGCAAGAAGCGCAACTGGAAGTACGAAGGCTGCTAGGGTCTAGAGTTTGTTCCACTTACGTGGAAGCACCACCGGCCCGCTCCCTCTCCCGGCCACCCACGAGAGTACCCTGAATGGGTGGCGGGAG
>CAZKAX010000200.1:1815-2588 GCA_964550775.1 uncultured Novosphingobium sp.
GGTGATGCCTGATTCGGTTTTACTGAAACAGACTCTAGCGCACGATCCCGCTGTAGGTGATGCTGCCCGCTCCGCGCGCGGCGAGGGTGGGGGCAACGTGCCAGCGGACATGGGTGACGTCTTCGGCCGTGGCGATCCGGTCACCCACGCGCAGGACGCCCAGCTTGCCCCAGGTCTTGCCGCCATCGACGCTGACATCTTCATCGCCGTTGGCGCTGCCCTGGAAGGCAACCGAGCGGGGCAGGGGATTGGTAACGGTGAAACCGCCCTGGCCGCCCATCCGGGTCCAGCTGACCACATAGACCAGCCGGTCCCCCCGGCTGAGCCGTGATGCCGGTTCCAGCATGCGGCCTGATTGGGCCTGCCCGCGTTCGACAAACACCGCGCTGTCGAAGGCGACCAGCGGGTTGGCCATGGCGGGCACGGCGAGCGGAGCACAGCAGGCAAGGATCGCAAGCGCGTGGCGGATGGTCACAGGTAACAGCCCCCTATTGCGGCGCGCCTGTGGCCCGCCAGATGGGCACTGTGTCGCAAAACAGGGCAAAGGAATGGTTAACGCGGGCTTGCCGGAACCACGGGCTTTCCCGCGGTGCGGGGTATCCGGAAAAGGTTTTTCACACCCCCGCAAACGAGTGTTGACAGCCCCGGCGCGCTGGCCTAGTGGCGCGGCTCCCAAGTGGCTGCGCGGGTGTAGCTCAGTTGGTTAGAGTGTCGGCCTGTCACGCCGAAGGTCGCGGGTTCGAGCCCCGTCACTCGCGCCACTTGGGAATTTC
>CAZKAX010000201.1:0-2565 GCA_964550775.1 uncultured Novosphingobium sp.
CTGAACAAAATGGCCTCAAACCTCGAACGTGCATTTAACAGGTCCTGACCCTAGAGGAAGTTGTTCGGCCAGATCATCGTGCGCCACATATGCGCGCTGGGGCTGTCATCGTGACCCAGGCCTTCCTCGGGCTGGCGGAAATTGCGGGCAATGATGTCGGTGAAGATCTCGGGATCGACCGGGGTCATGTCCTCGAAGAAGTAGATGTCGTTGATCGTCACGATCCGGCTGGTCATGTACCATTTGTGGTTTCGGGCCACTTCCATGTCGCGCCGGAGATATGCGGGCAGTTCGTCCCGGTATTCGGCGCCGAAGAACCAGTCGTAATTGCCGGGATAGTCATAACCCGCTGCGGGATCGGGCAGATAGCGCAGCGCCTGGTGGTATTTGATCGCCCAGGCCACTTCCTCGCTGACATAGGGGGCAACGATCTGCGCGCTCCAGTATCCGTGGTCGGGGCGGACCAGGCACCCGTTGGAAATGTCGTGCAGCAGGCAGGCCATCACCACGGTGTCGCTGTGCCCGGCGTCCATCGCGCGCTTGGCGCTGCCGAGCAGGTGGCGGACGGTGAAATCGCCGAACCGGCAGCGGAAGAAATCCATCAGCGTCGGGCGATCGGGCATGCGCGGCAGGGCGGGGTTATCGCCCATCATCATCACCGCGTTGCCTTTCAGCCGGTCCAGCACATCGGGTTCCGGGTCTGGCGCGCCGGTGCCGATCCAGCCGATTGGGCTGGACAGGATCAGCCGCTCGCGCCCGGCCTGGGGATAGGGATGGTCGCCATGTTCAGGGTGTCCGCACATGGGGGCATTCTTGCCAGCCCGCGCCGAGACGCGCAATTGCGGGGCGAAAGGATTTTCCTACATCGCCGTCAAAGGGTATGAAGGGCTGTTCGGGCAGCGAGTTTTCTGAACATCCGTTCATGAAAACAGCGATTCCGTGTGACCTTTGTGACCTTTGTGACCTTTGTCACCTTCGCCCGCGCGCGGCGCGGTAGGCGGCGAGCCGGGACACGGCCTCGTCCAGCGTGGCGTCCTGCTTGGCAAAGCACAGCCGCAGATAGCCCTGTTCGGGCCGCTCGGCATAGAAGGCGCTGACCGGGATCGAGGCGACCCCGGCCTCGCGCAGCAGCTGTTCGGCCAGCGCGACGTCATCCGTGGCGGGCAGGCCCGATGCGGCGAGATCGACCACCACGAACCAGGTGCCGTCAGCGGGCAGCAGGACAAAGCCGGCGGCGGTCAGGCCGGCAACCAGCCGCTCGCGCGCGGCGGCATAGCGCGCGCGGTGGGCCTGGTGCCACCGGGTGGGTAGGGCCAGCCCTTCGGCCGCGGCCCATTGCAGCGGGGTGGCGGTGGTAAAGGTCAGGAATTGGTGCTGCTGCGCCGCCGCCGCCAGCAGGCGCGGGGCGGCGACGATCCAGCCGACTTTCCACCCGGTCATTGAGAACAGCTTGCCGGCCGATCCGATCTTGAAGGTCCACTCGCGCAGCGACGGGACCGCGAGGGTGGAGGTGAAGGGCGGGGCGCCAAACGTCATCCCCTCCCACACCTCGTCCGAGATCACGTAGAAGCCATGCCGCTCGGCCATGGCGCCGATAGCCTCAAGCGTCTGCCGGTCGAGCAGTGCGCCCGCCGGGTTGTTCGGGCTGTTGAGCACCAGTGCGCGGGTTTTGGGTTCGATCGCGGCTTCCAGCTGGTCAAGCGGCAGGGTCCAGTGCGGCGGGGTCAGGCTGACCAGCCGCACCGTGCCCCCGGCGCGTTCGACCAGCGGCCGATAGGCATCGTAGAGCGGCTGGACCAGCACCACTTCGTCCCCCGGGCGAACCACGGCGAGGATCGCGCTGGCCAGCGCCTCGGTCGCGCCGGAAGTGACCATCACCTCGTCCGGGCTGACGGCAAGCCCTTGATGCTGCGCGTAATAGTCCGCCACCGCTGCGCGCAGCACCGGCAGGCCGCGCATCGGCGGGTACTGGTTGGAGCGTTCACGCAGCGCGCGGCAGGCGGCTTCGACCAGCTCGCCGGGCTCGGGCATGTCGGGAAAGCCCTGACCCAGATTGATCGCCCCCAGCTCTGCCGCAAGCCGCGACATGCGTTCGAACACGGTGGTGGTCAGCTGGGGCAGGTCGTCATTCTGGCTCATCCCCGCCACCCTCGCCCGCGCGGCTCACCCGCGTCAAGCCGGGCGGGGCAGAATCATCCCGTCTGCCAGCGCTGCGGCGCGGCGGGGCCGGGCGTACAGATGTTGCCCAAGTGCCGCATTCCTGCGGCTTTGGCCGGGTAAACTGTGGCCATTACGTTACGGAAAGCGGGGAAACTAAGGGATCGATTAAAACGGGTTGTCAAGCGGCTCCCATGATGTTCTATTCGTATGTGCAACCGCCCGGTAAAGGGACGGGCCAATGAGGAGAGTGGGCTGATGAGGGTGAAATTGACCCTGCTTGCCGGTGCATGCGCCGGTGCAATCGCGTTTCCTGCCTATGCGCAGGACAAGGCTGCCGAAGACAACAACGACGGCACCGAAATCATCGTTACCGCACAGCGCACCAATCAGCGCCTGCAGGACGTG
>CAZKAX010000202.1:0-2491 GCA_964550775.1 uncultured Novosphingobium sp.
GTTCGGACATGCCGGTGACCCAGTTCGACATGAAATATGTCGAGGATACCGGCCTGATCAAGTTCGACTTCCTGGGGCTGAAGACGCTGTCGGTGCTCAAGAAAGCGATCCAGCTGATGCAGCGCCGCGAGATCGAGATCGATCTGTCGGCGTTGCCGTGGGATGACGAGCAGGTTTACACCTTGCTCCAGCGCGGCGACACGGTGGGGGTGTTCCAGCTGGAATCCGAAGGGATGCGGCGCACGCTGGCGGCGGTGAAGCCGACCAATTTCGGGGACATCATCGCGCTGGTCTCGCTCTACCGCCCGGGTCCGATGGACAACATTCCCCTGTTCGGGCGGCGCAAGAACGGGCAGGAAAGCATTGAATATCCGCACGAAAAGCTGTCCGGCATCCTCTCGGAAACCTATGGGATCTTCGTCTATCAGGAACAGGTGATGCAGGCCGCGCAGATCCTCGCGGGCTATTCACTGGGCGATGCAGACTTGCTGCGCCGCGCGATGGGCAAGAAGGACCAGAAGGAGATGGACCAGCAGCGTGCCCGGTTCATCGCCGGGTGCAAGGAGGTGTCGGACATCGATGCGGCCAAGGCCAACGAACTGTTTGACTTGATCGACAAGTTCGCCGGTTACGGCTTCAACAAATCGCACGCCGCCGCCTATGCGCTGCTTGCCTATCAGACCGCCTGGTTGAAAACGCATTACCCGCACGAATTCTTCGCCGCCTCGATGTGTTTCGATATGCACCAGTCGGAAAAGCTGGCGGTGTTCGTGGACGACATGCGCCGCGCGGGGCTGGCGCTCGAAGGGCCGGACATCAACCGCAGCGAGGCGGAGTTCACGGTCGAGCGGACCGACGAGGGGCTGGCGGTGCGTTACGCTCTCGCTGGCATCCGCAACGTCGGCGAAAAGGCGATGGATGCGATCGTGGCCGAGCGTGAGGCGCATGGCTGGTTCGCCAGCCTGGAAGACCTGTTCCGCCGCGTGCCGCAGGGCAGCATGAACCGCCGCCAATTGGAAGGGCTGGCCGGGGCCGGGGCGTTCGACGGGCTCGATCCCAACCGCGCACGGGTGCTGGCCAATGCTGACATGCTGCTGGCCGTGGCGGAAGAGGCGGAACGGACCCGCACATCGGGCCAGCACGGGCTGTTCGGGGGCGAGGAACACGCCGCGCAGGCGCTGCGGCTGTTGGAATGCGAGGCATGGAGCCGGGCCGAGCAGATGGCGAAAGAGCGCGAGAACTTCGGCTTCTACTTCGCCGCCCATCCGGTCGAACAATGGCGCGCGGTCGCGAGTGCCAACGGCGCGCGCAATTATGCGAGCCTGATGGAAACCGGGGTGCCCGGCGGCGGGCGGCTTGGCGCGGTGATGGCGGCGATGGTCGAAGGGGTGCAAAAGCGCAAGACCAAGCGCGGCAATGACTTCGTGATCGCGGAATTCTCCGATCCCTCGGGCCAGTTCTCCGCCAGCTGCTTTGAGGAATCGCTGGTCGAACCGATGGTGCAGTGGGCGCGTGAGGGGACTTGCGTGTTGCTCAACGTCGAGCTTGACGCGCCCAGCCCGGACGAGCCGCCGCGCGTCACCGTGCGGGGCGGACGCCCGCTGAGCGAGGTTAAGAGCGCATCGAGCATGGTGCTCAAGCTCGACATCCTGCGACCCGAGGCCTTGCCGGAGCTGGCGCTGCTGCTGCATCGCGGCGCGGACGGGCGCGGCGAAGTACTCGCCCGGCTGCGCACGGGCAGCGGGATGGAACCGCTGGTGCGGCTTGGGCGTGACTTCCAGCTAGACGGTGATCTCGCTGAACGCTTGGCAAGTGTCGAAGGACTTGCCAATGTATCGTTGACCGCGCGGCGAGGGGCAGGGCATCTGCGACTGGTTGCGTAGGGTTGGTTCAATTTCGCCATTGCGAGCGAAGCGTGCCGAAGGGAGAGAGGATAAACATGCTGGGAGCGATGCAGGACTGGGACCTTCGGGTAACCCGCATCATTGATCACGCCGCGCGCGAACATGGCACGCGGGAATTGCTGACGCGCTGGGCCGATGGCAGCGAAAGCCGCACCACCTGGGCCGGGGTCCGCGAAAACGCGCTGAAGATGACCCAGGCCTTGCGCAAGCTGGGCGTGGGCAAGGGCGATCGAATCGCCACGCTGGCGATGAACCACCACCACCACCTGACCAGCTGGTACGGGGCAGTTGGCGTGGGCGGCGTGCTGCACACGATCAACCCGCGCCTGTTCGACGATCAGCTGGAATATATCGCCAACCATGCCGAGGATCAGGTGCTGCTGTATGACAGCATGTGGGCCGGGATCGTTGAGCGGATGAAGCCGCGCTGGACGACGATTCGGCACTACGTCTGCTTCGACAATGGCGAATTCGACGCCTGGATCGGGGCCGAGGATGGCAATACCGAATGGGAAGGCGGCGACGAGCGCGATCCGTGCATGCTGTGCTACACCAGCGGCACCACCGGCGATCCCAAGGGCGTGCTC
>CAZKAX010000203.1:0-2389 GCA_964550775.1 uncultured Novosphingobium sp.
ACTGAACAAAATGGCCTCAAACCTCGAACGTGCATTTAACAGGTCCTGACCCTAGCGCAGCGCGCGCAGATGACAAGCGCCTGCCGCGTTCCTATCTTGGCACTCACAGACGGGAGAACGACACTATGGCTCAGGCAATCCTCGCAGGCGGCTGCTTCTGGTGCACCGAGGCGGTGTTCCGCCAGCTGGCCGGGGTCAGCGCGGTGGAAAGCGGCTATATCGGCGGGACCGTGCCCGATCCGACCTACAAGCAGGTCTGCACCGGCGATACCGGCCATGCCGAAGCGATCGGGGTTACCTATGATCCGGCGGTGATCAGCCTGGCCGACCTGCTCGACATTCACTTCGCGACCCACGATCCGACCCAGCTCAACCGGCAGGGCAACGATGTCGGCACCCAGTACCGTTCCGCCGTGTTCCTGAGCGACGACATGCCCCGCGCCGAGGTGGAAGCGGCAATCGCCCGCGCCCAGGCCGAACGCGACACCCCGATCGTCACCACGATCGAAGGCCCGGCGACCTGGTATCCGGCCGAGGACTATCACCAGGAATACTGGGAGGGCGAAGGCCAGCGCAATCCCTATTGCCTCGCCGTGATCCCGCCCAAGCTGGCCAAGCTGAACAAGGGGTTCGCGGGCAAGTTGAAGGGGTAGCTTTAGAGGGTGGGTTAAAGATCCTCCCCATTTTTCCCGCAGGGACAAATGGGGAGGTGGCATTCGCGCAGCGAATGACGGAGGGGTCAGTGCCTCGCCGCATTACCCCTCCGTCAGCCGCCTTCGGCGTCTGCCACCTCCCCATTTGTGGCATTCGCCAAAAATGGGGAGGATCTAAGCGGTCCACCGCGCCACGAAAAACCCATCCAGCCCGCCGCGATCGGCCAGCATGCCGGGATCGGTGCGCAGCCAGCCTTGCGCGGTGGGCTCCAGCCCCTCGGGCAGTTCCTCGGCGCGGATCGGGTTCGGCGTCAGGGTAACCCGATCCGCCTGATCCTCGCCCTCCGCCGCTTCAAGCGAGCAGGTGGCATAGACCAGCTGGCCGCCCGGCTTCACCCAGCGCCCCGCGCGGTCCAGCAGCTGGGCCTGCAGTTCGGTCAGCTCCGCGATCTGGCGCGCGCCGATCCGGTGGAGCACGTCGGGGTGGCGGCGGCAGGTGCCGGTGGCGGTGCAGGGGGCATCGAGCAGCACGGCATCGAACGCGGCGTCGGCTTCCCAGGTCAGGGCATCGGCTTTGACCAGATCGGCTGCAAGGCCGGTGCGGGCGAGGTTGGCCTCCATCCGTTCGAGCCGCTTGGCGCTGGCATCAAGCGCGGTGACCTGCCAGCCGCTCGCCGCCAGTTGCAGCGTCTTGCCGCCGGGCGCGGCGCACAGGTCCAGCACCCGGCGGCCTGCGCCATTGCCCAGCAGCCGTGCGGGCAGGCTGGCGGCGAGATCCTGAACCCACCAGACCCCCGCGTCATAGCCTTCCAGGTTCTCCACCGCCGTGCCGCGCGGCAGGCGCAGATGGCCGGGGAGCAGCGACGTGCCGCCCAGCCGCTCGGCCCATTCGGCGGTCGTGGCGGGGTCTTTCAACGTCAGGTCAAGCGGGGGGAGATCGCCCAGCCCCATGGCCACGGCATCGGCGTGCTGGCCCCAGCGCTGGACCACGGCTTCGGGCAACGTCGGGTGCGGCGGCAGGCTCGCGCCGCCCCGGACCAGCGCGGAAAAGACTCCGTGAGCCAGCCGCCGGGGGCCGCCGCTCAGCAGTTCGAGCCCCGTGGCGATCACCGCGTGGGGCGGGGTATCCAGCCGCAGCCAGCCCGCCAGCATCAGCCGCAACACGCTGCGCGGCTTGGCATCGGGGGGCAGGATCTGGCGGGTGGCGCCATCGATCAGCGTATCGAGATCGGTCATCCAGCGCAGCACTTCGCCCGCCAGCGCCTTGGCCAGGGCCCGGTCCGGGCCGCTGCGCAGCGCCTGCAAGGCTCCGCCCGCCGCCTGATCAAGCGTCTCGCCGCGCCGCAGCACCGCATCAAGCAGGTTCAGCGCAGCCTTGCGCGCGGGGTAACCGGGGATGTCCATGGCACAAGCCCCTAGACGCGAAAGCGCGAGAGGGCCAGATAGTCCCCATGACCAAGCGCGCCACCCATCGCCCGGACAAGTTCGTCAAGCCTGCGCACTGGACCAATGAACCCGCCCCGCAGCCGCAACCGGCCAAGGTGGAGGAGGATCCGGAGGGGCTTTCGCCCACGCGTTATGGCGATTGGGTGAAGAACGGGATTGCGGTGGATTTTTGATGGAGTCCTTGTTCGCCTGATGGCGGTGAGGGAAAGCCATCCGGCTTTCCCTGGCCTGGCCGGCCCACTCCCCCGGCCCAACCACCCACAGGGTACCTTAAACGGGTGGTTGGGCCG
>CAZKAX010000204.1:0-2371 GCA_964550775.1 uncultured Novosphingobium sp.
GCGGCAGCGCGCAGCCGCTGACGCGGCCTTTCTTGATCGCCCCCCTCCGCCTTCACTGGGTTCCGGCACCTCCCCCGATGGGGGAGGATCTGGGGGCGAAAAACAACTTTCCTACACCCCCCGATTCGTGGCTTATGCTGTCCCATGCAGCCCCGCTTTGCCTGTCCCTCCCCCGCTCCCCAATTGTATCGAGCGTCACGCTGCGTCGCAGGACCGCCGCCCGGAAATTCGCTCAACACCCTGAAATATAATCAAAACCCCGAAACCGGAGTTTTCCCCCAGGACAGTGTCAACCGTGTCAACCTGATGCTCTTTACTACCCCGGTCTGGAGCCGCGCTGATACCCTGCATAAATCGCGGGCATGGTCTGGCCAGCACCCTTTGCCCGGTCTAGCCTTGGTCCAAAGGGGATCGGGTGATGACTGACTGGGCTGATGCAATCGATACCGGGGACTATGGCAAATCCAGCCGCACGTTCCTGGGCATGCAGGTCGATCCGCTGGTGTTTTTCCCCACCGCGCTGCTGTCATTGGCGGTGATCGTCTATTCGGTGCTCGCGCCGGACCAGTCGGCCAAGGCGTTCAACGCGGTGCGGGTCTGGGCCACGACCTCGTTTGACTGGTTCTTCATGTCGGCAGGCAACCTGCTTCTGCTGTTCTGCGTGGTGGTTGCGCTGTCCCCGCTCGGGCGGATCCGGCTGGGGGGCAAAGGCGCGAGCCCGGACTATTCGCGGATGAGCTGGTTCGCCATGCTGTTCGGAGCGGGCATGGGCATCGGGCTGGTGTTCTATGGCGTGTCCGAACCGGTCTCGCACTTCACCGCCGCGATGGCCGGCGGTCCGGGTGCGCCGCTGGGCGGGGCGGCGGGCAATCCGGCGCTGTCGCGCGATCTGGCGATGGCCGCGACGATCTTTGACTGGGCACTGCACCCCTGGGCGATCTTTGCGGTGACCGGGCTGGCGCTGGCGCTGTTTGCTTATGATTTCAACATGCCGCTGTCGATGCGTTCGGCCTTTTACCCGCTGTTCGGCAAGGCCGTGTGGGGCCGGCTGGGCGACGGGATCGAAGTGCTGGCGGTGTTCGCGACGATCTTCGGCCTCGCCACCTCGCTCGGCCTTGGCGCGCAGCAGGCGATGGCCGGGGTGACCTTTCTCTATGGCATTCCCAGTTCTCCCGCCTCGATCCTGGCGCTGATCGCGATCATGTCGGCGGTGACGTTCCTGTCGGTGCGCGGCGGGATCGATCGCGGGATCCGGATCCTGAGCGAGGCCAACATGTGGATGGCGCTGGCCCTGCTGCTGTTCGTGCTGCTGACCGGATCGGCCATGGCGCTGCTGTCCGATCTGGCGCGCAACACCTGGAATTACCTGGCATACCTGCCCGCGCTGTCCAACCCGGCCGGGCGCACGGATCAGGGCTTTTACCGCGACTGGTCGGTCTATTACTGGGCCTGGTGGATCAGCTGGGCGCCGTTCGTGGGCATGTTCATGGCGCGGATTTCGCTGGGGCGGACGGTGCGTGAATTCATCGCCGGGGCCATGATCGCGCCCAGCCTGCTGGGGATCCTGTGGCTGACGATCTTTGGCGATGCCTCGATCGCCGGGATCCTGTCAGGTCAGGCCGCAAGCCTGCAAGGGGCGAGCCTGGAGACCCAGCTGTTCGAACTGCTGCGGACCCTGCCCTGGCCGCAAGTCACCTCGTTCGCGGCGATCGTGCTGATCCTGGTGTTCTTCGTGACCGGCTGGGATTCGGGCACGCTGGTGATCGATACCATGACCTCTGGCGGGCGGACCGACACGCCGCTGCGGCAGAAAGTGATCTGGCTGTTCGCGGTGGGCGGGATCGGGGTGGTCCTGCTGCTCAGCGGGGGGCTCAGCTCGCTTCAGGCCGGGTCGATTGCCACCGGCTTGCCGCTCGCGCTGGTGCTGCTGCTGATGTGCTGGGGGACGCTGAAAGGCCTGCTGGCGATCCACCGGCGCGGCTGATCAGCCCGGCGGCTGGGCCCAGCTTGCCGCCAGCCAGACCAGCGCTGCACAGGCTGCCAGCGCCAGATAGGGCAGCACGCCTGCGCGCGGGACCACCACGGTCTTTTCGAACGGGTCCTCCGCCGTGCCCTCGCTGACCGGGAACTGGCCCTTGTCCTGAACGTAGTGGCGATAGGCGAAGACCGGAACGATCAGCAGCACGGCCAGCAGCCCGTTGCGCAAGGTCCCGGCGCCCCACACGTCGGCCCCGGCCCCCATCCAGGCCATGTTGACAAAGCCCAGCACGGCCCCCGTCGCCAACAGCCAGGTCGGGCAGCGATAGGGGCGGTTCCAGTCCTTGCGGTCGATCCGGTGGATCCACCCGGCCTGCAGGTTGAGGAAGTTGAA
>CAZKAX010000205.1:0-2369 GCA_964550775.1 uncultured Novosphingobium sp.
AGATCAGCGGTGAGAAGCCCAAGGGCCTGAAAGAACAGCTGGAGCCGCTCAAGAACGAGCAGGTCTGGCGCTTCTCGCTCTACTACTTCTTCGTCTTCGGCGCCTTCGTCGCGCTGGCGCTGTGGCTGCCCAAGTACCTGATCGGGGTCTATGGTGTAGATATCAAGGTCGCCGGGATGCTCGCGGCCACCTTCTCGCTCTCGGCTTCGCTGTTCCGCGCCTACGGCGGGATTCTCTCCGACCGCTATGGCGCGCGCAAGATCATGTACGCCACCTTCGGCGTCTCGCTGATCCTGCTGTTCATGCTGTCCTACCCGGCGACCGACTATGTCATCCACGGAATCAAGGGCGACATCCACTTCGCCACCTCGATGAGCCTGGTACCCTTCGTGATCGCGGTGTTCGTGCTCGGCTTCTTCATGTCGCTGGGCAAGGCTGCGGTCTACAAGCACATTCCGGTCTATTATCCCGACCATGTCGGTTCGGTCGGCGGGCTGGTTGGACTGGTCGGCGGGCTGGGCGGCTTCGTGCTGCCGATCGTGTTCGGTGCGATCAGCGACCTCACGGGCATCTGGACCAGCTGCTTCATGGTGTTGTTCGCGCTGGTTGCGGTGGCATTGGCCTGGATGCATTTCGCGATCCGCCAGATGGAACAGAAGGCCGCGGGCATCGATACCCGCTCGCTGCCGCAGTTCCCCGAAATGGCAGGAATCCACGATGCAGATGTGCATCATGAGCATGAGGTCAAGAGCAAGCTAATCACTGACTGGCGGCCCGAGGATTCGGCCTTTTGGGAGGAAACCGGCCAGAAGATAGCCAACCGCAACCTCTACATTTCGATCCCCGCGCTGCTCCTGGCCTTCTCGGTCTGGATGGTCTGGTCGGTGGTCGTGGCGAAGCTCCCCCTCATCGGCTTCGACTATACCACCGACCAGTTGTTCTGGCTGGCCGCCCTGCCCGGCTTGTCGGGCGCGACCTTCCGGATCTTCTACAGCTTCATGGTCCCGATCTTCGGTGGGCGGCTGTGGACCACGCTCAGCACCGCTTCGCTGCTGATCCCGGCCTTCGGGATCGGCTACGCCGTGCAGAACCCGGAAACGCCCTACTTCATCTTCCTGGTGCTGGCGCTGCTGTGCGGCTTCGGCGGTGGCAACTTTGCCTCGTCGATGTCGAACATCGGGTTCTTCTTCCCCAAGGCGCAGAAGGGCAATGCACTGGCGCTCAATGCAGGGCTCGGCAACCTGGGCGTCTCGGTGATGCAGTTCGCGGTTCCGTTGCTGATCACCGCAGGCGTGTTCGGCGCGCTGGGCGGCGAAGCCCAGTTGACCAAGGACGGCGGCCAGCTGTGGCTGCAGAACGCCGGGTTCATCTGGGTGCCGTTCATCATGGCCTCGACCGTGCTGGCCTGGTTCGGGATGAACGACATCGCCGATGCCAAGGCCAGCTTTGCCGAACAGTCGGTGATCTTTCAGCGCAAGCACAACTGGCTGATGTGCTGGCTTTACACCGGCACTTTCGGTTCGTTCATCGGCTTCTCGGCCGGGCTGCCCTTGCTCGCCAAGAGCCAGTTCCCCGACGTTAACGTGCTGAAGTACGTGTTCCTGGGCCCGTTGGTCGGTGCGATCAGCCGCGCAGCGACCGGCTGGCTTTCGGATCGCTGGGGTGGCGGCCGGGTGACCTTCTGGGTGTTCCTGGGGATGATGGTGGGCACGCTGAGTGTCGTCCACTTCCTCGACACCAAGGACTTCACCGGCTTCCTTGCCAGCTTCGTCTTCATGTTCTTCGTCACCGGCGTCGGCAATGCCTCGACCTTCCAGATGATACCCGTGATCATGCGCCAGGAAGTACCGCGGCTGATGCCCGAGCTGGATAGCGCGCAGCGCACCCGTCAGGCGGAGAAGGAATCGGCGGCCATCGTCGGCTTCACTTCGGCGATCGCGGCCTACGGTGCCTTCTTCATCCCGCGCGCTTTCGGGATGTCGATCAGCGCCACCGGAACCCCGCATGTCGCGCTCTATGGCTTCCTGGTCTTCTACGCGAGCTGCGCCGCGCTGACCTGGTACGCCTACACCCGCAAGGGCGGCTTGCTGCACGACGTTGAACGCAAGATCGCCGCCCCCGCCTCCACTGCTCAAGGAGCACCCGCATGAGCCACCTGCTCGACCGCCTGACCTTCTTCGCCCAGAAGAAGGAGACGTTCTCCGATGGTCACGGGGTAACCACCGCCGAGGCGCGTGACTGGGAGGACGGCTATCGCAAGCGCTGGCAACATGACAAGATCGTGCGTTCGACCCACGGGGTGAATTGCACCGGGTCGTGTTCGTGGAAGATCTACGTCAAGGGCGGGATCATCACCTGGGAGACCCAGC
>CAZKAX010000206.1:0-2356 GCA_964550775.1 uncultured Novosphingobium sp.
TTGGTGTTCGAATTGGTCGGCAGTTCGATGTCATCGATCTTGAAGCCGTTGCCGTCGTAACCGTCATAAAAGCGCACGTCGTCGAACACGAAGAATTCGGCTTCGGGGCCGACATAGACCGTGTCACCGATCCCGGTGCTCTTCAGATAGGCTTCGGCGCGCTTGGCGCACGAACGCGGGTCGCGGCCATAGAGGTCACCGGTTGACGGTTCGACGATGTCGCAGTTGATGATCATCATCGGGGTGGCGCTGAACGGATCGATATAGACCGAATCCAGATCCGGCTTGAGGATCATGTCGCTCTCGTTGATCGCCTTCCAGCCTTCGATCGACGAACCGTCGAACATCAGGCCGTCTTCCAGCTCGTCTTCGCCCATCACGCCCGAAACCATGGTCAGGTGCTGCCACTTGCCCTTGGGGTCGGTGAAGCGCAGGTCAACCCACTCGATTTCCTCGTCCTTGATGCGCTTGATGATGTCCTTTGCCTTGCTCATTTTGCAATGTTCCCTTGTCAGATAGCCAAAAAATTCAATCGTCATGCTGAACTTGGTTCAGCATCCATCTCGCCATTCCGACCTCCGGTTGCGGAGGAGAAATGGACCCTGAAACGAGTTCAGGGTGACGGCCTGTCGGGGCCGTCAAATCGCGTCGTCGTCACGTTCTCCGGTGCGGATGCGCAGCGCGCTTTCCACGGGCATGACAAAGATCTTGCCGTCGCCGATCCGCCCGGTCTGCGCCGCGCCCGCGATCGCTTCGACGGTGCGTTCGGCCAGAGCATCGGGAACCACGACTTCCAGCTTCACCTTGGGCAGGAAATCGACGACATATTCGGCGCCGCGATAGAGTTCGGTATGGCCCTTCTGACGGCCGAAACCCTTGGCTTCGGTCACGGTGATGCCGGACACGCCAACTTCGTGCAGTGCCTCTTTCACTTCGTCGAGTTTGAAGGGCTTGATGATCGCTTCGATCTTTTTCACGTGTTCTGTATCCCCTGCGCATTGAACCGGAACCGCGACGGACGCAGCCCGGTAGTCCAGATGCCACGTTTAGACTCTATCAAGAATCGTGCCAGCGGCCTGACACCAGCCCTAGGCGATTGCGCGCATGCCGAAAAGGGCGGAATCGCAACATTCGATACGGATTACGCCCGTTGATACTAAGAATTGTTCGCGGGTGGCGGATCAGGCTTGCCTGATTTTTCAGCAGGTTCTGCCTAAAAATTAAGCAGAGTGTTCGGCGTGGGTTGTTCGTGTGCGGGTGGGAGGAGGGTGAATTGGCACAAAGCGCTTGACAATATAAACCATATAGGTTATAAGTGCGCCTCCATTCTCACCCGATAGCGCTGTCGGCACGGGATGGAACGCACGCGGTCGGCGGTTGGTGCGGGTGCCTGGGGCGATACTCCCCCACCAGGCATTGCCACTTTCGCCAGACGCGGCAGACCGGATGGATGCAGGCGCACACTGCCCGGACAACCACGCCCCGACCCCGGTCGGCACCCTCGATCCCTTGCGATCACATGAGGCTGTAGCAGCGTGGCTCTCCCGGGTAAGCCCGACCTGCCAGTGGTGCGGCACGATCAGCCGCAGGGCATGCTGCCTGGCCTTTCCCCCTGGCCCCCAGCATGTCCGCCGGTTGCCGAACAGGGTGCGGGCAGGTGCGATGGGCCTGCCTGCGTAACGGATCACCCGTCGCCGCTGCGGCACCCGCCAGCTTCCCTGGCAGCCGCCGCCGACCGCGTGCACCCATTCCCAGGGGCGTAATCCGGGTTCGCCGCCGGAGGTTTTTGCGTGTCTGCGGAGCGGGAGGGGGAGCAGGCCGGTGGTGCCGGTTTCAGTTTCACTGAAACAGAATCTAAAGCGAAAGCCCGGCTGTTTCCGGCAGTCCGGCCATCAGGTTCAGGCTTTGCACCGCAGCCCCGCTCGCGCCTTTGCCCAGATTGTCGAGCCGCGCGACCAGCCGGGCCTGCGCGCCGCCTTTGGCGCCATAGACGAACAGCTCCAGCCGGTCGCTGGGGGCCATCGAACGGCGCAGCAGCACTTCATCGGGCAATTCGTCGCTGACCGAAACCACCGCGCTGCCCGCATAGAAATCGCCCAGGCAATCGCGCAGGCCATCGACCGGCGCGGCGCGGTCCATCAGGCTGAGGTGCAGCGGCACTTCCACCACCATGCCGCGGTGCGCCGGGATCACTGCGGGGGCGAACAGCGGGGCGTGGGCCAGCCCGGCATATTCCTGCATTTCGGGCACATGTTTGTGCCCCATGGTCATCGCGTAATCGCGGTAGGCAATGTCCTGATCTTCCTCAAACCGAGCGATCAGCGCCTTGCCGCCGCCGGAATAGCCCGAGACGGCG
>CAZKAX010000207.1:0-2347 GCA_964550775.1 uncultured Novosphingobium sp.
CCGATGTCCTTGTGGTTGGTCGACATGAACCAGCGGGCGAAGAACGCCGGCTTGTGATCATGATCGTGATGTCCGTGGGCTTCATCGTGAGCCTGGAAGTGGTCTGCGGTGGTGGCCATGGGTTTGGACCTTGTCCTTGGAAGTTTCGGGCTCAGGCGGCGGGCTTGGCCGGAGCGGCCTCTGCCGGGGCGGCGGCGGGAGCGGCGGCAACGGCGGGCGCTTCGGGCGCACCGTCAATCTTGCCACCGGCCTGTGCCATCACCCAGGCGTTGAACTTGTCACGCGGCAGGGCTTCGACCGCGATCGGCATATAGCCATGACGCGCGCCGCACAGTTCCGAGCACTGACCGTAATAGACGCCCGGCTCCTTGATGAACAGCTGGCGTTCGTTGATCTTGCCGGGAACGGCGTCGATCTTGAACCACAGCGAAGGCACGGCGAAGGCGTGGATCACGTCAGCGGCGGTCACCTGCAGGCGGATCGGTTCGCCAGCCGGGACGACCAGGCGATAGTCGGCCGCCAGCTGCGGCGGCTCGCCATTGGCGATCGCCTTGTCATCGGGCAGCATGTTCGAGATCACTTCGATCCCACCATTGTCGGGATAGGAATAGGTCCAGAACCACTGGTTGCCGGTGGCCTTGATCGTGATCGCCTTCGCAGGCGGTGCTTCGTAGGTCTTCTTGATCAGCTTGATCGAGGGAACCGCAATCACCACCAGGATCAGGATCGGGATCGCCGTCCAGACCACTTCGAGCACGGTGTTGTGGCTGGTCTTCGACGGGACCGGATTGACCCTGGAGTTGAAGCGCAGGGCCACGAACAGCAGCAGCAGCAGCACGAACACCGCGATTACCACGCAGACCCACAGCAGGAAGGTGTGCAGCGGAGCCGCTTCATCACCCACCGGCGAATACTGGGTCTGGATGTTGAGCCCGCCGTCAACCGGCTGACCCTTGCCCAAAGTGGGCTTCATCGGAGTGTAACCGCCTGGCGCCACCTTGAAGTGGGGATCGTTGGGATCAATCTTGGGCGCTTCGGGAGCCGGAGCAGCCGCAACCGGCGCGGCGGCAGGTGCAGCAGCCTTGGCAGCGTCAGCCGCCGGAGCCGCAGCTTCAGCAGCAGGGCTGGCAGCAGCAGCAGCGGGCGCCGCCTGCAGCGCCTGCGGGACCGCCAGCAGCGCCAGCGAGAGTCCGATTGCCTTGATAGCGCGAGCCGCGTCGCGGGCAGTTTGGCCGAATGTCATCGTTCGAGTGCTTTCGCTTTCCTTTGACCGGCGAGAAGACACGAGTGAGCCCCCTCCCGCCCCCGTGGGAGACATGTTTGGCAGGGCCTATACGCGCGCTTGCGGGTCACCTCAAGCGCCTCTAGGGGATATTTTTGACGAAGTTCAATCACGCCTGTCCATAAGGCGTCCCTAAATGATGAAAGGCACCGAGTCCGATGCAGGAAGAAGACGTTTTGGCCGAATTCCGCGCCAGCAAGGCGCTGCTCGAAGGCCACTTCCTCCTCTCATCGGGCCGCCACAGTGCCCATTACCTGCAATGTGCGCGGGTTTTGATGGACCCGGCACGCGCCTCGCGCCTCGCCATTGCGCTGGCCCAGCGAATCCCCCGCGAACTGCGCAAGGACATCAACAAGGTGGTGTCCCCGGCCATGGGCGGGGTGATCATCGGCCACGAAATGGGCCGCGCACTGGAAGTTGAGGCGATGTTCGTCGAACGCCCCGAAGGCACGTTTGAACTGCGCCGCGGCTTCGCGCTGGAACCGGGTGACAAGGTGCTGATGGTCGAGGACGTGGTCACCACCGGCCTGTCGAGCAAGGAAGCGATCAAGTCGATCGAAGCCGCCGGGGGCGAGGTCATCGCCGCCGCCGCACTGGTCGATCGCAGCGCCGGGACGGCTGATCTGGGCGTGCCGTTCTTCCCGCTGGTGGCGATCAACTTCCCCACCTATGCCGAAGACGAGCTCCCCCCCGAACTGGCCGCAACCCCTGCGGTCAAGCCGGGCAGCCGGGCGGCTTCGTGATCCACCGTCCGCTCCGCCTGGGCGTGAACATCGATCACGTCGCCACGATCCGCAACGCGCGCGGCGGGGATCATCCCGATCCAGTGCGCGCGGCAGAGATCGTCGCGGCCTGCGGGGGCGACGGGATCACCGCGCACTTGCGCGAGGATCGCCGCCACATCCGCGATGCCGACCTCGCCCGGATCCAGGCCGCCACCGGCCTTCCGCTCAACCTGGAAATGGCCGCGACCGAGGAAATGCTCGAGATCGCGCTGCGCCACAAACCGCACGCCGCCTGCATCGTCCCCGAACGGCGCGAGGAGCGCACCACCGAGGGCGGGCT
>CAZKAX010000208.1:0-2193 GCA_964550775.1 uncultured Novosphingobium sp.
TGAAGCTGCGACAATCGGCAGAGCGGCTTGGCAACCTGCTGCTCCAGCAGGAGCGGCGCCAGGGCGGCAACGGCGCGGTCCAGCTCAAGGCCGAAAAGCGGCTGCTGGCCTCGCTGCTCGGAATGACGCCTGAAAACCTTTCGCGCGCGTTTGCCGTGCTGGGCCAGCACGGGCTCGAAGTCGATGGTGCACTAGTCACAATTGGCGACCGAACTGCACTCGAGGCGTTTTCCCGCCCTGACCCGGTCAAGGACGACGATTAGAACTTCGCTTCGATCTGGAACCAGAACTTGGTCGTATCGGTGGCAAAGGCATCGGCATTGTAGCGCGCGAACTTGGCGGTCAGGCCGATCTGTTTGGTCACCGGATAGCTGACCAGCGCATTCCATTCGCTGCCATAGTTGATGCCCAGCCGCGTCGAATTGTAATCGTGCCACATCGCCCGTAGCGTCAGCCCGGCCAGCGGCCCCTTCCCCGGCACTTTGTAGCCGGCATCGAGGTAGATATCGCGCAGGCCATTGGCGGGCGTGGTCAGGAACTTGTCGGCCCAGCCGTTGAAAGCGTGCAGCGTGGCGAGCGGGGTTTGCAGGGCAGCCGCACCGTTGCCTTCCAACTGCTCGTAGCCGCCCTTCAGGGTTACGGGTCCGAACTTCACCCCCGGTTCGAGCAGCCAGTAGTCCAGCCCAAAGCTGTTGGGGTTGGTTCCGAAAGGTTGCTGGCGAGCGTACTCGGCGGCGTAGAGGAGGGAAGAACTCCCGCCCACCTTGTGCTCGCCAGCGATCCGCACGCCCAGGGTCCGCGAACTATTGGCCGGAGAGGAGGGAATATCCAGCCAGTAGCCGTAGCCCGTGATCGTGCCGACGTTCTTGATCGTGGTGCCCAGCCGCAGCGCGTCGATCTGGTTGTCGCGCCAGATGCCTTGCGGCGAATCCGGGCCGAACACCCGGTTGACCCGCCAGGCGTGCATGTAATCCAGCGTCAGCGCGCCAAAGGGCTTGGTTGCCAACCGCACGGCATCAAGCGTCTGGTCGTTCTGCCGCCAGCCGACCGAACCGATCCAGCGCTGATTGTCATAGTTGACCGCCTGGCGACCCACTGTCGCTTCGAAACGCGGATCGGGCCGCCAGCGCAGCCAGGCCTGGTTGAGCAGCACATCCGAAGGATCGGCGACCACTGGATAAGCGACCTTGCCGTTGACCGTATCGTTGTAACTGGTCTCGCCGATCACCGCGATCGCCTCGCCTTCGACCAGCGCGGAAAAGCCATGCCACTCGGCGGTCTTGATCCCGGCACGGACCCGCAGTGTCGATGCGGTGGAATCGCTCGGCAGGCCGGTCTGATCGACCACTTCGAGCCGGTAACGGATATCGGCATAGGGCGTGATCGGCTGTTGCTTGGTTTCCGCCTGGACGGCGGTGGCCGGGGCCAGGCTGACAAGGGCGGAGGCGAGCAGGAGTTTGGCTTGATTCATGTGGCCATTTTGCCAATCATTTCTCAACTGTAATTGATAATAGTCAAGATTATCGCAGCGCAAGGCGCTATGCGATCGACTATGATCAAACCCCCGCTCTTGCTGGCCTCACCGCACCGGCTGCCTTTCCTGACCGGCAGCCTGGGCCTTGGCTCGACCGCAGCGTGGTGGCTGTCGGCACTGGTGCAGATCCATGCGGGATCGATCATGGCGATCGCACCAGCCATGCCAGCCTCTTTGCTCCACGGCCCGGCGATGCTTTTTCTGGGTTTTGCCCCGTTTGTGTTCGGCTTCCTGCTTACGGTGATTCCGCGCTGGATGAGTTATCCCGACCTTGCCTGGCAGCGCTATGCCCCGGTTGGCGTGCTTCTGGCGCTGGGAGTGACCTGCGCGCTAATCGGCCTGTGGTCAGCCCAGCCGCCGCTGTTGCTGGGCGGCTTGGCGATACTGGGCGGCGGTTGGGGCCTTGGCCTGCTGTTCCTTGCCCAGCTGTTGCTGGTCAATCGCCGGGACGGCAAACCTCCCTGCTGGCATGCGGCTTCGGCCATTGTGTCGCAAGTGCCGGGGCTTCTGGCACTGCTTTGCGCGATCGGCTTTGTCATAACTACTGACCCACGGTTGCTGCGCTTGGCCAACCTGCTCGCGATCAATGGCTTTCTGTTGCCGGTGTTTCTGACCGTGGCGCACCGCATGGTGCCGTTCTTCGCGCGAATGGTGGTGAC
>CAZKAX010000209.1:0-2140 GCA_964550775.1 uncultured Novosphingobium sp.
AGCGCGATGATAACGCGCTTGTTGGTGGGGATATTGACCCCGGCAATACGAGCCACTTAGTTCTCCATGCTCCACAGGAAACAGCGAATGCGGTTTCCCATCTCAACGCTTCACCCGGGCCAGAACGGCAAAAAAGCCCGGTTGGCGCGCACAATGGCTGTCGCCTGCCGGACTGACCCGTTCTGTCGAGTGAAGGGCGCGCTTAGGGCGATTCGTTGCCGCTGTCAACGCCCTGGGCGGATGGCTTTGCGGCGGGCTTGATTGCGGGCTTGGCGCGGGGTGCTGGCTTGGCCGGTTCGGGGGCTTTGACCTCCCCTTCGAGTGCGGC
This sequence comes from uncultured Novosphingobium sp., assembly GCA_964550775.1. Lineage (GTDB taxonomy): Bacteria > Pseudomonadota > Alphaproteobacteria > Sphingomonadales > Sphingomonadaceae > Novosphingobium. The sequence goes on from CAZKAX010000209.1 coordinate 329, forward strand.
GGCGGGGGCCGGTTCGAGCTGCCGGGCAAGCCGGGCGAGCTGCTGGCCCAGCACAGCATCGACTGCGGGGGCGATCTCGGCCGCCTTGGTGCGGAAATAGCCGCCGACCGTGTATTCCCAGAAGATCCGGGTCTTGTCGCCCTCACCCGGTTTCAGCAGGATCGCCAGCTTGCCAGTCACGGCTTCACCCTGAAGCGGCCCCAGTTCGCCCGCCATCACCAGTACCTTGCCCGGGTTGACGTGGATCACATGCAGATGCTCCACACTGCCGCGCCGCGCGCCTTCGGGGGCATCGGGGGCCTTGGGCATCAGCTCGCAAAAGCAGCCGGTGGCCTGGGCATCGATGTAGAGCCCGCTGGCGTCCTTGGACCAGGTGTGCGCCGGATCCCACCACTTCGCCGGGGCGAGCAGCGCGGTCCAGACCTCCTGCGGGGTGCGCGCCACTTCCACGCTCTGGCGGACGGTGAAGCCGTTGTCGGCGGAATCGACCACTTCGGCGTGGGCGGCCCCGGCCCCGGCCAGCAGCGCGGCGGCCAGTCCCAGGCGGATCATCGAACCCATCGTATCACTCCCCTGCGCGCGCCCGGTGCGGGCGACGATCAGGCAGCAATAATACGTTCGATCGCCGCGGTCACGTGGTCCATTTCGGCCATGCCGTTGACCCGGGTAACGATCCCGCGCGCATCATAGATCGGCAGGATCGGCGCGGTCTTGGCGCGGTATTCGGCCATGCGGGTGCGGACGGTTTCTTCGTTGTCGTCCGGGCGGCGCTTGAATTCGTGGGCCCCGCACTTGTCGCAAGTGCCCGGCTCGCGCGGCTGTTCGAACGTGTCGTGATAGCCTTTGCCGCAATTGGCGCAGGTGAAGCGGCCGGTGATGCGTTCGACCAGCGCGTCTTCATCGACGCTGAGTTCGATCACGTGGTCGAGCTTGCGCCCGCGCGAGGACAGGATCGCTTCGAGCGATTCGGCCTGCGCGGCAGTGCGCGGATAGCCGTCAAAGATCGCCCCCACGCCCGCGCCCATCGCGTCCAGCTCATCCCCGATCAGGGCCGAGACGATCTCGTCCGAAACCAGCTCGCCCCGGTCCATCACGGCCTTGGCCTGAAGCCCCACCGGCGTTCCAGCCTTGACCGCGGCGCGCAGCATGTCGCCGGTCGAAAGCTGGCGCATGCCGTGCGCTTCGACCAGACGCTGGGCCTGGGTGCCCTTGCCCGCTCCCGGCGGTCCCAACAGGATGATGTTCACGTGCAGATCCCCTCTCGTCGTGCTCGTGGGCCAAGCGGCCTCAGCGCAGGCGGCCTTTCAGCTTCGCCTTCTTGATCAGGTCGCCATACTGGTGTGCCAGCAGGTGAGACTGGATCTGGGTGATGGTATCGACCGTGACATTGACCACGATCAGCAAACTGGTGCCGCCGGCAAAAAACAGCCGCATCCCGGTCTGCGCGATGACCCATTCCGGAACCACGCAAACCACCGTCAGATAGATCGCGCCGATCACCGTGATGCGGGTCAGGACATAGTCGAGATAGGTCGCCGTGCTCTTGCCCGGACGGATCCCGGGAATGAACCCGCCGTTGCGCTTCAGGTTGTCCGACGTTTCCTCGGGGTTGAACACCACCGCGGTGTAGAAGAAGCTGAAGAAGATGATCCCGGCCGCATAGAGCACCATGTACAGCGGCTTGCCGTGCGCGAGGTACTGGTTGAGGCTGATGATAAAGCTGCCAACGCCGGTATCGGGCGACACCGAATTACCCGCGAACTGGGTGATCGTCAGCGGCAGCAGCAGCAGCGAGCTGGCGAAGATCGGCGG
>CAZKAX010000210.1:0-2070 GCA_964550775.1 uncultured Novosphingobium sp.
CCTTCAGGCCCTTGCCGGCCTTGAACTTCGGCTGAGCCGAAGCCTTGATCTTCATGGGCTCGCCGGTGCGCGGGTTGCGACCGGTCGATGCCTTGCGCTTGGCCACCGAGAAGGTGCCGAAGCCGACGAGACGGACTTCGTCGCCGCTCTTCAGGGCGCCGGTGATGGCTTCGAAAACGCCTTCGACAGCCTTGGTGGCATCGGTCTTGGTCAGGCCGCTCGAATCCGCAACGGCGCCAATCAGTTCGTTCTTGTTCATTCGGGAATCCCCCTACCTTTGGAAACTTCGGTTGATCTTTTGAATCGCCTCAAGAGATGGCGGAATTGAGCGACTTTTATGGGCGCTGTCAAAGCCAAACCGGCCCCTTAGCCCCCGATTATCCACGATTTAGCGCCATTTTTGACCTGTCTGCCGCTTGCTGCGGCGCACAGCGTGCTTGGTGCGGTGCAGCGAATCGGGAAATGCCCCGAATTCGCTGCACCGCAGCAAGAATCAGTGCGCGGTCGGCAGGGCCGGACCGCCGGCTACACCCGGCGCAGCGGGCTGGCTGGCAAGGTCATCCTCGTCGCTCCACTCGATCGCTTCCGGCATGGTCACCAGCGCGCGTTCGAGCACTTCATCGACGTGGGAAACCGGCACGATCTCCAGCTCATCAAGGATGTTGGCCGGGATTTCGGCCAGATCCTTGCGGTTCTCTTCCGGGATCAGCACGGTCTTGATCCCGCCGCGCAGCGCCGCCAGCAGCTTTTCCTTGAGCCCGCCGATCGCCAGCACCCGCCCGCGCAGCGTCACCTCGCCGGTCATCGCCACGTCCTTGCGCACGGCAATCCCGGTCAGGCAGGACACGATCGAAGTGACCATGCCGACCCCGGCCGAGGGGCCGTCCTTGGGCACGGCGCCTTCGGGCAAGTGGATGTGGATGTCCTTGCGGGCGATCAGGCTGGGCTTGATCCCATAGGCCGGGCTGCGCGCGCGCACGAACGAGAAGGCGGCCTGGACGCTTTCGTTCATCACTTCGCCCAGCTTGCCGGTGGTCTTGACCAGCCCCTTGCCCGGCACGGTAACGCTTTCGATCGTCAGCAGCTCGCCGCCGACCTCGGTCCAGGCCAGCCCGGTGACCGCGCCAACCTGATGCTCGTCTTCCGACACGCCGTGGCGATATTTGCGCACCCCGGCGAAGTCGCCCAGGTTTTCCGGCGTGATCGTGACCGCCTTGACCTTGCCTTCCAGGATCTGACGCAGCGCCTTGCGCGCCAGCCGCGCGATTTCTCGCTCCAGCGTGCGGACCCCGGCTTCGCGGGTGTAATAGCGGATCAGGTCACGCAGCCCTTCATTGGTCAGCGTGAATTCGCCCGCCTTCAGCCCGTGCGCCTCGATCTGCTTGGCGATCAGGTGGCGTTCGGCAATCTCGACCTTTTCGTCCTCGGTATAACCTTCCAGCCGGATCAGCTCCATCCGGTCGAGCAGTGCCTGCGGCAGGTTGAGGCTGTTGGCGGTGCAGACGAACATCACGTCCGACAGGTCGTAATCCAGTTCCAGATAGTGGTCCTGGAACTTGGCGTTCTGTTCCGGATCGAGCACTTCGAGCAGCGCCGAGGCCGGATCGCCGCGGAAGTCCTGACCCAGCTTGTCGATCTCATCCAGCAGGAACAGCGGATTGCTGGTCCCGGCCTTCTTGAGGTTGGAAACGATCTTGCCCGGCAGCGAGCCGATGTAGGTGCGGCGATGCCCGCGGATCTCGGCCTCGTCGCGCACCCCGCCCAGCGACTGGCGGATGAACTGGCGGCCGGTGGCCTTGGCGATCGACTTGCCGAGCGAGGTCTTGCCCACCCCCGGCGGGCCGACGAGGCACAGGATCGGTCCCTTCAGCTTGTTGGTGCGGGCCTGCACCGCCAGATACTCGACGATCCGGTCCTTGACCTTGTCGAGCGCATAGTGATCGGCATCCAGCACCGCCTGCGCCGCGCCGATGTCCTTCTTCAGCTTGCTCTTCTTGCCCCAGGGCAGGCCCAGCAGCACGTCGAGGTAGTTGCGGATCACGGTCGCTTCCGCGCTCATCGGCTGCATGG
>CAZKAX010000211.1:0-2066 GCA_964550775.1 uncultured Novosphingobium sp.
GTCACGCCGAAGGTCGCGGGTTCGAGCCCCGTCACTCGCGCCACTTGGGAATTTCTTCTTAAAATCCGCTGCTAAACTTCACCTCGCTGCTCCCCGCAGGCAGGCTGATCAGCATGCCGTCCTGCGCCAGCTTGAGCGGGCCGGTGAACACCTTGGGCGCATCGCCGAGGAACAGGGGTTCCATCAGCTTGACCGGCGGGGAGGGGACGAGGTGATAGAGCACCAGTGCTTTCACTCCGGCTTCCTTCGCGGCGCGTGCGGCGTCTTCGGGGCTGGCGTGATAGTTCTGGATGTCGTGCATGATCTGCGCGTTGCCCGCCTGCCCGCGTTCGGCCAGCTTGGCGCCCAGCGCGGCGATCATCCGCTTGTTAAGCGCTTCGTGCAGCATCAGGTCCACGCCCTTGGCAGCGGTGACGAAGCTGGGGGAATAGACCGTATCGCCCGATAGCGCGACCGAGCGGCCCTTGTAATCGACGCGGTAGCCAAAGGCGGGGGCGATCGGGGCGTGGTTGACGCGGATCACCGTGATTTTCACCCCGCCCTGGTCATAGACCAGCTGGCTGTCGGTCCCATCGGGCAGGGCGATCACGCTGGCCGCGCCGCCCGCGCCGCCGGGTTGGACCACTTTGGGCCCGTGATGGGCCACGCGGTATCCCTGGTCGAGCCTATAGGCCATGTTGAAGCCTTCGATCACCTGATCGGTCCCGGCCGGGCCGTGGACCGGCAGCGGTGTTGCCCGCCCGCCCGCGACCCAGGCCTGCAGCAGCAATTCGCCCAGTCCGTCGATATGGTCCGAATGGAGGTGGGTCAGGAAGGCGGCCTGCAATTTGGGCATGGGAAAGCCCATCCGCCCCAGTTTGCGGATCGATCCGGACCCGGCATCGAACACAAAGGCCTGCTGGCCCGCCAGCACCGCCAGGCAGGGCCCGGCGCGGCTGGCATCGGGCATCGGCGATCCGCTGCCGCAGACATAGACGTTCAGCCCATCGGGCAGCTTGGCCGACTGATCGACCCCGACCGTGGTTTCCAGCGCCCGGTCAAACGCGCGCTGGGCCAGCCAGGTGCGGCCCAGCAGCAGGACACCGCCAACCAGCAAGGCCACAATCGCCAAGGCCCACGCCAGTTTCCGCTTCATGCCCACTCTCCCGCCTGTCTGTTTGCAACAGGCTAGCGCGGGCCAGCGGTCAGCGCCAGCGCCCTGTTTCCATCCAGATCAGGAACCGTTTCAGCGGCAGCAGCCAGACCACGCCCAGCAGCACATAGACCGGCAATTGCCCCAGCGCCGGCCAGCCCGCGATCAGGGGGGCAAGATAGCGTGCGATCACCCCGCCATAGACCAGCAGTGCGCCCAGCAAAGCCAGCACGCCAAAGGGAATTCGCAAGGTGGGCTGGGTGCGCATCACAGCTCTCCATAGATCCGGGTGGCGGTGACCACCGCGTGCAGCGGGCGGTCGTGCGGCTCCAGCGGCAGTTCGTCAACCCGCTGGCAATCCCAGGCCAGGCCAATCGCCAGCAGCGGCGGGTGATCGGTCAGCCAGCGGTCATAAAACCCCGCGCCATAGCCGATCCGGCCCCCTTCGGCGGTGAAGCCCAGCAAGGGGCAGAACATCACTTCGGGTACCAGCAATGCGGCATCGGCCGGGGGCTGCTTCGCGCCATAGGGATCGGGCACCAGACCATCATCCAGGAACGGATTGGCCCATTCGCGGAACTGCATCGGCGCCCCGCGCGATTCAAGCCAGGGCAGGACGACCCGGTGTCCGCGTTCAAAAAAGAACCGCGCATAGTTGGATGCCGGAACCTCTCCCGCCATTTCGTGAAACACCGAAATCACTGCGCCATCGGGAATCCGGCCCAGCACCGGGCCGGGCGGACGGCGGAACAGCAGGGCGCGCTGATTATTGGGTATCGCCGCGACAAAGGCCGCGCGGCGCTGTTTCAGTTCGGCGCGCAGGCTTTTCTTGTCGAGCATTCCAGTTCCTTCTTCCCCCTCCCCGCGAACGGGGAGGAAGGGTGACGGGACCACCATGGGCCGTTGCCGGGAAATCCTCTGACGCGTTCACGTC
>CAZKAX010000212.1:0-1990 GCA_964550775.1 uncultured Novosphingobium sp.
GCCTGCCAGTTGCCCTCATAGGTCAGGTGGTTCCAGTCCGGGATGATGTTGTTCACCGGACAGCCGTTGTGACAATAGGGGATGCCGCAATTCATGCAGCGGCTGGCCTGGGCCTTGAGATCGTCCTCCTTATGCGGGATCACGAACTCGTTGTAGTTCTTCACGCGTTCACTGGCGTCCGCATAGCTGCGGTCCTTGCGGTCCAGTTCGAGAAAGCCGGTTTCCTTGCCCATCTGTCTTACTCCGCGGCCACCGAAGCGGCGCTGAGCCGCTCGGCCTCGATCTGCTTCAGTGCCTTCGCATAGTCGCGCGGCATCACCTTGACGAACTTGCCCAGCGCCGCGTCGAAATCATCGAGCAGCGCGCGGGCGCGTTTTGAGCCGGTGTGGAGGTGGTGGCGTTCCAGCAGCACCCGGATCCGGTCGGCATCGTGGCGCAGCACATCGCCCATGCCGGGATCGCTGACCCCGTTGGTGCGCTGCTGCGGCCGGCCCGCGCCGTCCTCTTCGTCGCGCTGGTTGGCAACGGGCAGAAGATCAACCTGCGCCTGGTTGCACAGCTGGGCGAAATTGCCCGCCTCGTCATAGACATAGGCGACCCCGCCCGACATGCCCGCGGCAAAGTTGCGCCCGGTCTTGCCCAGCACCATCACCACGCCGCCGGTCATATATTCGCAGCCATGGTCCCCGGTGCCTTCGACCACCGCGACCGCGCCCGAATTGCGCACGGCAAAGCGTTCACCCGCGACCCCGTTGAAGAACGCCTCGCCCGCAATCGCGCCATAGAGCACGGTGTTGCCGACGATGATGTTGTCGGTCGCCTCGCGCTCGACATGGCCCGGCTGGCGCACCACGACGCGGCCGCCCGACAGGCCCTTGCCGACATAGTCGTTGCCGTCGCCGGTCAGTTCCAGGCTGACGCCGTGGGCAAGCCAGGCGCCAAAGCTTTGCCCGGCAACGCCGGTCAGACGGATCGAGATCGTGTTGTCAGGCAGCCCGGCATGGCCATAGCGCCGCGCCACTTCGCCCGACAGCATCGCGCCGACGGTACGGTTGACGTTGATCACCTTGCGTTCGATCACCACCGGACTCTTCGTGCCCAGCGCATCGGCGGCCGCCGCGATCAGATCGTTGTCGAGCGCCTTGTCGAGCCCGTGGTCCTGCGTGCCCGACCAGCCGAGCGAGGGGCTGTCACCCAGCGGGGCCTGGTAGAGAATCCGGCCAAGGTCGATCCCTTGCGCCTTCCAGTGCTGGATCGCGGGGCGGGTATCGAGCCGGTCAACCCGGCCGACCATTTCACCCACCGTGCGGAAGCCCAGCTCGGCCATGATCGCGCGCAGTTCCTCGGCCACGAAGAAGAAGTAGTTGATCACGTGCTCGGCCTGGCCGGTGAAGCGCGCGCGCAGCACCGGGTCCTGCGTGGCCACGCCGACCGGGCAGGTGTTGAGGTGGCACTTGCGCATCATGATGCACCCGGCCGCGATCAGCGGGGCGGTGGCAAAGCCGAACTCGTCCGCACCCAGCAGCGCCGCAATGGCGACGTCACGCCCGGTGCGCAGCCCGCCGTCGGCCTGCACGCAAATCCGGCTGCGCAGGTTGTTGAGCAGCAGGGTCTGCTGGGTCTCGGCCAGGCCGATTTCCCACGGCGAACCGGCGTGGGTGAGCGAGGTCAGCGGCGAAGCGCCGGTCCCGCCTTCATAGCCCGAAATCGTGACATGGTCCGCCCGCGCCTTGGACACGCCCGCGGCAACCGTGCCGACGCCCACTTCGCTGACCAGCTTGACCGAAATCCGCGCGGTATTGTTGACGTTCTTGAGATCGTGGATCAGCTGGGCCAGATCCTCGATCGAATAGATGTCGTGGTGCGGCGGGGGCGAAATCAGGCCCACGCCGGGAGTCGAATGGCGGGTCGCGCCGATCGTCTTGTCAACCTTGTCGCCGGGCAGCTGGCCGCCTTCGCCGGGCTTGGCGCCCTGGGCCATCTTGATCTG
>CAZKAX010000213.1:0-1924 GCA_964550775.1 uncultured Novosphingobium sp.
GCTGGTGATCCTGGTCGCGGCGATTATCCCGGCCTGCCGCCGGTTTGAAAAGCGCTGGGCCCGCCTGTCCGATGCCCAGGCCGCCGATCCCGAATTCATCAGCTTCTACCGCCGCGACCAGATGTGGCTGTGGGCCATGGCGATCGGGCTGCCGTTTGTGGTGACCGGCCTGTTCAAACTGCTGGCATTGGCCTTCGGCTGATTGCGCTTCGCCGCTGTGATCCCTAGATCGGCGGCTCCCCCAGCCGGAGTCGCCGCAAACCCATGCTTACCCCCCAACAGGCCCAGGATCGCGCCGCCGCGCTGATCGACCTTGCCCGCCGCGCGGGGGCCGATGCCGCCGATGCGATCTATTCGGGCGGTTCAGCGCAATCGGTCTCGGTCCGGCTGGGTGAACTGGAGGACGTGGACCGGTCCGAAAGCGAGCATCTCGACCTCAGGGTTTTCGTCGGGCGCTGTTCAGCCTCGATCGGATCGAGCGACCTGTCGGACGCGGCATTGGGCGAACTGGCCGAACGCGCCGTCGCCATGGCCCGCGCCACGCCGGAAGATCAATACGCCGGTCTCGCGCCCGAAGACCGCCTGCTAAAGGGCGCCTTCGCCGATCTGGATATTGCGGATCAGACCGAATTCAGCCCCCAGCAACTGCGGGAACGCGCGCTGGCGGCAGAGGATGCGGCGCGCGCCGTGGCGGGCGTGACCAACAGCGAGGGCGGCCATGCCAGCCTGGCGCAGCGGGTCTTCGCGCTGGTCACCAGCCACGGGTTTGCCGGGGCCTATCAGGGTACGATGCACGGCCTGTCGGCCACGGTGGTCGCGGGCGAGGGTTCGGGCATGCAGCGTGACTATGCCTGGCGCACCGCGCGCTACGCGGCGGACTTGCCCGATCCGGCGGAGATCGGCAGCCAGGCGGGCGAACGCACTGTGCGGCGGCTGAACCCCGGCCGGGTCTGCAGCGGGCAAGTGCCGCTGGTGTTCGATCCGCGCGTCGGCGGATCGCTGGTCGGGCATCTGACCGGGGCGATGTCGGGCAGCGCGATTGCCCGGCGGGCCAGCTTCCTGCTCGACAAGGGCGGGGCCCAGCTGTTCGCGCGCGGGATCGAGATTGTCGACGATCCGCTGCGCAATCGCGGCCTGTCCTCGCGCCCGTTCGATGGCGAGGGGCTGCCGGTGCAGCGCACCACGCTGGTGGCAGATGGCAAGCTCGGCGGCTGGTTGATGGACAGCGCCTCGGCCCGCCAGCTGGGCCTTGCCCCCACGGGCCACGCGGTGCGCGGCCACGGCGGCTCGCCGGGGGTAGGGACCACCAACCTGCACCTGTCAGCCGGCAACCAGACCCCGGCCGAGCTGATGGCCGACATCAAGGACGGGATCTATGTCACCGAACTGATCGGCCACGGGGTCAACGGAGTGACCGGCGATTACAGCCGGGGCGCTTCGGGCTATCGGATCGTCAACGGCGAACTGGCCGGGCCGGTGGCGGAATTCACCGTGGCGGGCAACCTGATCGCGATGTTCGAACAGCTATCGGTGGCGAACGATCTGGAATGGTATCGCAGCGTCAACGTGCCCACGATCCGGATCGACGGGATGACCGTGGCGGGGGATTGATCCGGCCCGCTGCCTAGCGGGAAGGTTAGCAAACCGAACTCTTCGTCATTGCGAGGAGGCGAAGCCGACGCGGCAATCCAGAGTTATGCGCAGACCGCTCTGGATTGCTCCGGCCTGCGGCCTCGCAATGACCTTGGTCAGTGGTTCGAACGGCTTACTTCGAAGCTTCGTACCGCGCGATGCATTCCAGCACGATCCGCTTGGCATCGTCGGCATCGCCCCACTTGCCGACCCGCACCCACTTTTCCTTTTCCAGGTCCTTGTAGTGGGTAAAGAAGTGCTCGATCTGCTGCAGCACGATCGAGGGCAGGTC
>CAZKAX010000214.1:0-1921 GCA_964550775.1 uncultured Novosphingobium sp.
TTCTACGAATACCACGCCGCGCTGATGGAGCCGTGGGACGGCCCGGCCGCCGTGGCCTTTACCGATGGCCGCCAGATCGGCGCGACGCTCGACCGCAATGGCCTGCGCCCCGCGCGCTTCATCGTTACCGACGACGATCTGGTGGTGATGGCTTCGGAAAGCGGCGTGCTGCCGATCAAGGAAGACAACATCAAGCGCAAGTGGCGCCTGCAGCCCGGCAAGATGCTGCTGATCGATTTCGATCAGGGCCGGATCATCGAGGACGAGGAACTGAAGGCCCAGCTTTCGGCCGAGGAGCCCTATGAGGACTGGCTGGAATCGGCGCAGTACAAGCTCAAGGACCTTGACCTGATCGAGCCCGAGCTGGCGCAGCTGCCGGTGGAAGTGACCAGCCTGCTCGATCGCCAGCAGGCTTTCGGCTACACTCAGGAAGACGTCTCGCGCTTTCTGGAGCCAATGGGCACCAATGGCGACGATCCGCTGGGATCGATGGGCACCGACACTCCGATCGCCGTGCTGTCTGACCGCTCGCGCCTGCTCTTCGACTACTTCAAACAGAATTTCGCCCAGGTCACCAACCCGCCGATCGACCCGATCCGCGAGGAACTGGTGATGTCGCTGGTCTCCATGATCGGCCCGCGCCCCAACCTGCTGGGCCGCGATGCCGGGACGCACAAGCGGCTTGAGGTCGATCAGCCGATCCTGACCAATGCCGAAGTGGCCAAGATCCGCTCGGTCGAAGCCGCGCTCGACGGTGCGTTCCGCACCGAAACGATCGACATCACCTGGGACGCCGCCAGCGGCGCTGCGGGTCTGGAAATGGCGATCAAGGAAATGTGCTGGGCCGCGACCGAAGCGGTGCTGCAGGACAAGAACATCCTGATCCTGTCCGACCGCGCGCAGGGGCCGAACCGGATCCCGATGCCCGCGCTGCTCGCCACTGCGGCGGTGCACCACCACCTCGTCCGGCAGGGCCTGCGGATGCAGACCGGGCTGGTGGTCGAGACCGGCGAAGCGCGCGAAGTGCACCACTTCTGCGTGCTGGCGGGCTACGGCGCCGAAGCGATCAACCCCTATGTCGCGTTCGAGACGCTCGAAGACATCCGGGTGCGCAAGGGCCTGCCGCTGAGCGCCTATGACGTCCAGAAGAACTACATCAAGGCGGTCGGCAAGGGCATTCTCAAGGTCATGTCCAAGATGGGCATCAGCACCTACCAGTCGTACTGCGGCGCGCAGATCTTCGACGCGGTCGGGCTGTCGAGCGCTTTCGTCGACAAGTACTTCACCGGCACTGCGACCACGATCGAGGGCGTCGGTCTGGCCGAAGTGGCCGAGGAAACCGTCCGCCGCCACGCCGCGGCCTATGGCGACAACCCGATCTATGCCCACATGCTGGACGTGGGCGGCATGTACGGCCTGCGCCTGCGCGGTGAGCAGCACGCCTGGACCGCGGACAACGTCGCCGCGCTACAGCATGCGGTGCGCGGCAACATTCCCGAAAAGTACCGCGAATTCGCCCAGACGATCAACGATCAGTCGGCCCGGATGCTGACCATTCGCGGGCTGATGGCGCTGAAGCCGGCCGACAAGCCGCTCGACATCAGCGAGGTCGAACCGGCCAGCGAAATCGTCAAGCGGTTCGCCACCGGGGCGATGAGCTATGGCTCGATCAGCTGGGAAGCGCATACCACGCTGGCCCAGGCGATGAACCAGATCGGCGGCAAGTCGAACACCGGCGAAGGCGGTGAAGATCCGCGCCGGTTCAAGCCGATGCCGGACGGCCGCAACCTGCGTTCGGCGATCAAGCAGGTCGCTTCGGGCCGGTTTGGCGTGACCACCGAATATCTGGTCAACGCCGACGACGTGCAGATCAAGATGGCCCAGGGCGCCAAGCCCGGCGAAGGCGGCCAGCTGCCCGGCG
>CAZKAX010000215.1:0-1850 GCA_964550775.1 uncultured Novosphingobium sp.
CACCACCAGGCACGGGAATCATGCGTAAGTCGGGGTGGTTGGCTGCGTCAGGCCAATACTCAAATTTGAGGCGGGCTCGATCATAAAAATCTTCGTTCACGCGCAGCTTGCCCGCGTAGGTGGCAATTCCCTTTTCGAGCTTCAGTGAGAAGGGCTCACTGAATTGGAGGATTTCCTCCATGGGAATGAATTTTTGACCCGGTGGCGTAGCGCTCATGTAATGTTGGGCGGGTGGCTGCGGCTTCAAGTCAGGATCCGAGCTAAACGCGCTGGTTTGGCGGGTCACGATGGTTTGGCGTTTGTCTGGGCCGAGGAGCTGTAACGAAAATGCATAGCTACTGGCTGAGCTGCGGAAGCCGGGCATGATGACAGAAACTTCGACCTCGTCTTTGCCCAAACGGTCGTTCCAGTAAAGTGATACGTTGATGCCATAAAGAGCCTGCTGGAACTCACTCATCTCCTCCTTGAGGTTGGCAAACTTTGTTCGGGTGGTATTTTTATACGCGGCCTCATTTCGCCATTCACAGCGTGAAAGCCACTTCTCTAGTGGGGTGTCTTCCTGTGTTGAGGCTTTGTAAGCCAAATAGATACCACCAACGGTGGCACCAATGACTAGAACAATCCATCCCGCGACCGGAATGGCCGCGCCCATGCCCAGGAACCCTGCTGCACCGACAACGGTAGAGGCGGCGGCACCCGTAGCCCCTGCTTGTGCAAGAGCGGTCCCTGCTGCAATGATAGTGAGCGCGCCTGATCCCACGAAGGCGAGAGCCGAAGCACCTGCTACACCGAATGAACTAAGGGCGGCATCGTTATCACCTTCGCGAGCTAGCCCGTTTGCTTTTCTAAACGATTGGAAGGCATCAACGCCTGCTGACGCGCACCCCAACACCCCCCCGCCCAACGCAGTCCAGCCTGCGATGGTTAGCAATCGTGCCGTACCGGCTGTGGCAGCAGCCGGTACGGCACGTGCGGCAATAGATCCCGCAAACACTTCGCCAGTCAGGGCCAACAGCCCCAGGGATCCCGAAACCACGCCGTAGAGCGACTCAGTGATACTGTCGTCTCGATTGGCAGCATTGCCTTTTGTTGCCCGGTCCAGTTGGATCAGGTTGGCTGACAGATTGCTCATTTGCAGTGCTGCCCCTAGTCCGAGTAGGCCTTGACCAAGTGCCTTGCTGTTCTTGATGTATTGCGTCAGGCCTTGCCATGGATTCAGGATGGGCGTGTCGGGAACAGGCAGCGCTTTGGGTGATGCTTTGCTGGTGCCGAGACCGACGGCGGCTTCGGGCATCCATACTTCGACTGCCACTACTTTGGTAGACGTAAATTTGCTGCCCAGCCAGGCGCCATCGATTCCCTGCGCAATTTTGAGTGATCGTGCCTCCTGCACCACTTTGGACATTTGCGACTTCGGTGGACCCCAAACCGCTTCGTGCATTTGCACGACCATCTGTTTTAGCGCGACCTGTTGGCCGTAGGGGGTCACGAGTACTTCCATGCGGCTGACAATGACCAGGCGCAATCGTTGTCCTGCAATGAGTGCCGCTTGGGGTTTGGCTCGGCCCAGCACTGCAAGCTGTGAAGCAATCGTTGTGGCCAGTAATCCAGACTCAGCTTGAACCGCACGCAATAGCCGTGCGGATGTACGGTGACTGTGCCATTCGCGCAGCTTCTCAGCGAGGTCCTTGCTTTGCTTGACGAGGTCGATGCCTTTGTCCAGCTTGCCCATATCAAGCGGTTTGGCCGCGTCACCTTTCAAAAAGGCAACGACGTCCTTGTCTCCAGCAGCAAAGGCCAACCACAGCGCATGGTTTGTGTCAGATGGATCAGCGGTAAGGTATTCCTCC
>CAZKAX010000216.1:0-1842 GCA_964550775.1 uncultured Novosphingobium sp.
GGAGGTGGCTCGCGTAGCGAGACGGAGGGGGGCTGTGCAAGGATGGCCGCGCTAGCGGCTGCGCGCTGCCGCGCGCAATTCTGTCCGCCCCCTTCCACCGCCTTTGGCGGTCCCCCTCCCCCAGTGGGGGAGGATCGTCAGGTTTAACCCACCCGTACCCCGCCCTTGAACAGCGCGGTGACGCGGCCCTGCACGCCCTGCTTGTCGAAGGGGGTATTGCCGGCCGCCGCCGCCATCTTGTCGCTATCGACGATCCATGGGCGATCCGGGTCGATCAGCGCGAGGTCAGCCTCGTATCCGTGGGTCAGCAATCCCGCCTGGAGCCCCAGTAACATGGCGGGTCGCGCGGCAAGCAACTGGAAGGCTCGTCCAGTGTCGATCACGCCGTCCCGCACCAGGCCCAAAGTCAGCGGCAGCAGCACTTCGGCCCCGGCCATGCCCGGTTCGGCATCGGCGAAGGGCAGACGCTTGTCCTCAGGCCCGCGCGGGTCGTGGCCGCTGGAGATCACGTCGATCGTCCCGTCCGCCAGCGCAGCCAGCACCGCCTGCCGGTCCGCCTCGCTGCGCAGCGGGGGGGAAAGGCGGGTGAAAGTGCGGAAATCGCCGATGGCAGTGTCCGACAACATGAAATGCGCCGGGGTCACGCCCGCCGTAACCGGCATCCCGCGCGACTTGGCGGCGCGGACCAGGGCAAGACCGCGCGCGGTCGTGACCTGGCGGAAGTGGATCTGCGCGCCGGACAGGCCAGCCAGTGTCAGGTCCCGCGCGATGGCCAGGGCCTCAGCCTCGGCAGGGGCGCTCGGCAGGCCGAGGCGGGTCGCCATTTCGCCGGCAGTGGCCACGGCATTGCCGGTCAGCCCGCCGTCCTCGGCATGGACCACCACGGTCAGCCCCAGCATCGCGGCATAGCTTAGCAGGCGGTGCATCGTGCCCGAATCCGCGATCCAGCGCCGCCCGGTGGCAACCGCGCGTGCACCGGCATCGCGCATCATCGCCAGTTCGGCCAGCTCGCGCCCTTCAAGACCCTTGGTGGCGGCGGCGAGCGGGTGGACCCACAGGTCGGGCTTGCCCGATTGCGCGGCGAAACGGACCGCGGCGGGCTTGTCGAGCACCAGGCTCTGATCCGGCATCAGCGCGGCGCGGGTAATCCCGCCGAAATGGAACGCGGGCTTGTCGATCGCGAAGACGCCCAGATCGACCAGACCCGGTGCGATCAGGGCGCCGCCGGCATCGACCACCGTGTCGCCATCCTGCGCCGTCACTTCCGGACCGACCGCAACGATCCGCCCGTCGACGCAGCGCACCGCGCCCGGCTGCGGTTCGCCTTCGACCATGACCAGCCGGCCATTGGTGAGGGTGAGGGGAGCCACCTGTTTCATGCCCAGCCCTCCAGCCCACGTGCCCGGCGGGTCAATACGTCCAGGCAGGCCATGCGGATCGCCACACCCATTTCCACCTGCCGGGTGATCAGCGAACGGCCGGGCAGATCGGCCACGTTGCTGTCGATCTCGATCCCGCGGTTCATCGGCCCGGGGTGCATCACCAGTGCATCGGGCTTGGCCCGGGCCAGCCGTTCCAGCGTCAGGCCATAGAGGTGGCGATATTCGCGCGGGCTTGGGATGAATTGCCCCTCCATCCGTTCCTGCTGCAGCCGCAGCATCATCACCACGTCGGCATCCGCCAGCGCCGTGTCGAAGTGATAGTGCGGGGTCACCTTCAGCGCCTCAATATCGGCAGGCATCAGCGCGGGCGGGGCGCAGACATGGACGTCGGCTCCCAGCGTGGTCAGGCAATGGATGTTCGAACGCGCCACCCGGCTATGCAGCACGTCGCCGCAGATCA